>LADT01000061.1 GCA_000961765.1 Clostridiaceae bacterium BRH_c20a
AGACCCAAGAGATTGCCACGCCCTCACGGGCTCGCAATGACGATTTGGGGTGACAAGTCCAGCAAATAATAGTTCTATCTCTTGATGTTGTGTAAGACCCATAAGTTACCCCCTTCAAAAAGTGTCAGACGCAACATCTCAACCCTTAAGAATATCGGATTCTACCCTCCTAGCGAACGAAGTGAGTGAAATCTTAATCTAGCGACGCGAAACCTAAATAATGGGATTATTTAACTGTAATATAAGTTAAATAATCCCATTATTTATATCTATAAAGCAAATTTTAAAGGGGCTAAATATTTTGGCATATACCACCTTTGCTTTTTTATATGAGCTAGGTCATGCTCTAGTTATCCTTCTGCATAAAAATAGTTTATTGAAGGATCTAGTTGTTATTTTTTTTGCTGCTAAAGCAGTTGGCCATTTCTCCGTTATGGTTGGTCAGCCTTCAATATTTGGCCAGCTTTTGGTCGGAATTATTTTAGGCCCCGCAGTATTAGATATCCTTCATCCAAATACCCTGCTCAAAGAGTTGGCCCAATTAGGTGTACTTATGTTGATGTTTTTAGCGGGTTTAGAAACAAATCTCCGGGAATTCAAGAAAGGTATAGTGCCTTCTTTTCTTACAGCTGCTGGTGGGGTTATTCTGCCTTTTGTAGGAGGGGTTTTTTTCTCTATATTGAATGGCTACTCCCTTAACATCTCTCTTTTTATAGGTGTTGTCTTAGTTTCGACTAGTGTCAGCATCTCGGTTCAAACCTTACGGGAGCTAAATCGTCAAAATTCCCGTGAAGGGGTTACCATCCTAGGAGCAGCAGTAATTGACGATATCTTGGGATTAATAATATTAAGTATGGTTTTAGCCTTAGTAACAGGTGGTGAAGAAATAACTATACTTGGTATAGTTATGGTTAAAGTTCTAGCGTTTTTTTTACTAGCGATTCTTGCAGGTTTGTTTGTAGTCCCGTTGATAATGTTATTAGCCTCCAAATTACAGGTGAGGGAGGGAAGACTAACCTTTGCCTTAATTATTGTTTTTATCCTAGCACTAACTGCTGAATATCTGGGTTTAGCAGGGATAATAGGTGCCTACTTTGCAGGGATGATGGTCAGCCGGACGGGGCTTAAACATGAGCTGATTGGCAAGGTAGAAGCGTTGGGTTATTCATTTTTTTTCCCTGTTTTTTTTGTCAGTATTGGCTTAGCAGCTGATATCACAAGTTTAAAGGGCAGCATTTTAATATTTGCAGTAATTACTACGTTTATTGCTGTTTTTACAAAGCTAGTCGGAGCTGGAATGGGAGCCTTAATGGGAGGCTTTAGCCCTCGAAGCTCACTGGTCATTGGGGCAGGCATGGTTTCCCGAGGTGAGGTTGCTTTAATAATTGCAAATATTGGAATCGGCTGCGGCCTGCTAACTACCGATTTATATACTGCCATGATAGTTGTGACTATTGTCACTACAGTTATCACACCTGTTTTGATTAAGGTATTGTTTAAATGAATTATTTAATCCACGAATAAGCGTAAAAACGGGCATCGTCAACATCGCCCGTTTTTAACACATTTCTATCCAAAATAAAGTTCCTTCATTTTCTTTGCTCTCAACCCCATATTTAAATCCATGGGCTTCTAGGATATTTTTTACTATAGCCAAGCCTAATCCGGTACTGTTGTTGTATCTTTTCCGGGATTTGTCAACTTTGTAGAATCTATCCCAAATATATGGCAAATCCTTTTGGGGAATGCCTATACCGTAGTCAACTACTTCAACCCTTGCGTTTTGATACACCTTAATAATAACCCTTTTATTTTTTGGGGAATAGCTTATGGCATTGTTTATAATATTAAAAAATACTTGATAAAGCTTTTCCTGATCGCCAAAAGCCTTAATAGCTTCATTTTCTACATCTAAAATAAGTTCAATGTTTCTTCTGGTGGCCAAAAACTGCAGTTTTTCCAGGGTGCTTCTCAAAAGATCCACCAGCAGGAAATCTTTTGAGTTCAGTTTTATACTATCTGGCTCTATTTGGGATAAGTAGAGAATATCTTCCACAATATGATTTAGTCTTCGGGACTCATCGATAATTACCTGGAGATGCTGGTCCCGGGATTTTTTATCCTCCCCTTCTAAATCTCTAATAAGCTCAGCATAAGCCTGAATAAGGCTAATGGGTGTTTTGAGTTCATGGGTGGTATTAGCGATGAAATCCTTTCGAAAATTATCTAATTTCTGAAGTTCTTTAGGTAAATTATTAATTATTCTGCCCAAGGTACCAATCTCATCATTACTATAAATGTTAACAGAGGTATCAAAATCCCCCTTGGCTATTTTTTCTGCCGCCGATGAGATATTGAGGATTGGCTTTGTTAGATGCCGAGAGAGTAGGATTGAAATTATAGTACCTAATAGAAGAGAAAAAAGGCTAATAATTGTTAATTGTTTTCTTAGAATAAATATGGATTCTTCAATTGGCGCTAAAGGTGATTCCAGAATTAAAGTCCCTAAGACTGTGTTGCTATTTTTTATGGGAATTCCAACAATTATTGAGGGCCTTGGAAAATTTCCACTTGTCACAGCAAAAACCTTTTCTTCATTTATTTTTGTATTTATTTCTGTATCCTTATTTAACCAATTCATAAAGCGGGTTCTCATACTAATTTCTATTCGGGGTGATTGCCTAGATTCAAAATTATTTAAAAAGACATAGTCAATCAAATCTTTCTTATTATCAATTAGAATAATTGACCCGTGAATCGAATCAGAAAAGGAGAAATGTTCACTTCTAATAGCCGAAGCAATTTCTAAGGTGTTGGTTTCAGCAAGGACAGATGCAATTTTTATGCCTTCATTAATTAATGTATTTTCCCTCTCACTAATATAAAAGCTTTTCAAAAAAAATATTTGAAAAAACCAGGCCGTTAACAGGATGGTTATGACAAGAATCATCATCCCCAGCCAAAGCTTTCCTTTTATCCCACTACCAATAAACCTCAAGCTAATCTCCTGCCTTTAGCATATATCCTGAACCCCAGACAGTATGCAGGTAATTTTTATAAAGTCCTAATTTTGACCGTAATTGTTTTATATGGGTATCCACTGTTCGTAAATCCCCTAAAAAATCATAGTCCCAAACTAAGTTTAATAACCGTTCCCGGGAATAGACCTTATTTGGATTACGGACCAAAAAGTAGAGCAGATCGTATTCCTTGGGAGTCAGGAGAATTTCTGTGTTATTAATAAAGACTTGTTTGGAATCAGGATTTATCTTTAAATTTTTAATAATTAGGTAATCGGTGTTTAATGTATTGTTCTGACTTCTTCTAATAAGAGCATTAACTCTGGCTACTAATTCTTTAGGGCTAAAAGGTTTTGTAACATAATCATCTGCACCTAACTCAAAACCTAGAAGCTTATCAAACTCCTCAGATCTAGCAGTCAAAAAAATTATGGGAGTTTGACAGCTTTTCCGAATTTCCTTACAGATTGTCCAGCCGTCTGATTCTGGCAGCATAATATCTAGCATGATTAGGTCAAAGGTTTTTTTAATAATAATATCCAGAGCCTTTTTCCCGTCAACTGCTTCCTCCACTAGGTAGCCTTCGTTTTCCAAGTACTTTTTTAGAACATTACGCATCTTATCTTCATCTTCTACAAGAAGGATTGTTAAGGGGGACATCTATAGATCACCTCAATAAGACTAAAAATTTTACTGTCATCGGATAAATTATATCACAGGAAAATATGGAATGAGCTTATTCGGTAAACATTCACTTTTCCCTCATCAGTCAATCACAAAGCCATCACTATTATAACTTTTTAAATAAAATCATAAATAAATTAGTTAGGCATCACGAAAGTATCACAACTTCTTTATATAATAAAAAGGGAAAAGGTGTAAGGCATAGACTATAGTCCATAATCTAAAGAAACAAAGGTGAATTATATGAAATTAAAAGTATTATCTATTTTGGTACTCATCTGTATTATTGCATTGACAGCAGGATGCAGCAGTAAAGAAAACGTTAATGGTCAAAAAAATACTGCAAGTTCAGAAGCTGAAGTATTTACAGTTCCCGAGCGGGTACCTGATTTAATGGGGCGAGTAGTAGAGATAATAGGCAACGAGGTCACTATTTATAGGATAGAGGGTAGTTTTACTCAGCGGCAATCCTCTCAAGGAACTCCTGGACAAAGCCCTGAGAATAGAATACCACAGATAACAGTCTCTGAAGAAAAGGAAGCAATCATTATCCCGGTGGGTACCCCTATTGTTACTATACAGAGAGGTAGTACCCAAGTAAATTCCGTGGGCTTAACAGAAATTAAAAAAGATCAAATCCTCAGGGTTTGGAAGAATGGAGATATAGTGGAATTTGTACAATTAATGGCAGTTGCCGGAGGCAGAGGAGGAACCGGGGGCGGGCAAAACCCAGGTCAAGGAGGCTTTCCGGGGGGAGGGGGCTTCCCAGGTATGGGGGGCGGACCCCGCTGATGAATAACAATGGCCGTTGTATTATCGATGCTAGAAATATCGTAAAAATCTACCAGACCCCTTATGAAGAATTAAAGGTATTGGATGATATCAGTATTAAAGTCATGGAAAATGATTTTACTGCAATTTTGGGCCCTTCAGGTTCTGGAAAATCAACGTTAATGAATGTATTGGGCTGTCTGGATCTGCCGACAATGGGAGAGTACTTTTTAGATGGTGTAGACATCTTAAAAGCGAAGGATGACCAACTGGCCGATATTAGGAATAACAAGATAGGCTTCGTTTTTCAAAAGTTTAATCTGCTGCCAAGGCTTAGTGCTCTACAAAATGTAATGCTTCCTTTACTATATCGGGGAGTAGAGGAAGATGAGGCTAGGGAAATTGCTAAAGAAAAGTTAAGTTTATTGGGCTTAGGTGATAGATTAACCCATCGTCCTAATGAACTTTCAGGTGGACAGCAGCAAAGAGTCTCTATTGCCCGAGCCATAGTAGGCAATCCGCCTTTACTATTAGCTGATGAGCCTACAGGTAACTTAGACAGTAAGTCCAGCAAGGATGCTATCGAAATTTTAAAAGAACTTAATAAAGAAGGAAATACCATAATTGTCATAACCCATGATAATGAAGTTGCAGAGCAAACGAAGAAGGTTGTTTTTATCCGAGACGGCAGACTTAGCCAGGAAGGTTAATGTCAGTAGAGAGGTTGTTATCGCGAGCGGATCGTGGCGATCCCCTTTTTGGGAATTTCCTTTACCTCAACCTCAACCTCAACCTCAACCTTGGCCTTTAATCTTAACCTAATTCAAGCTAGGAGGGGACAGACATTTGAAAAGGTTCTTTGCAAAAAAGAAATTACTTATATTATTACTGATAGCTATCCTGGCTATTGGGACTGGATTTTGGTTTAAAAACAATAATGGCAGTAAAATTGTGGAAATCCAATATGAAAAATCCTCCATAACAAGGGGGGACATTGTTGTTGGACTTGACTCCGATGGGACTATTGAGTTCCCAAAGGTTAATCTGCGCTTTGGAGTGAAAGGGGCTATTGCAGAAATTTTGGTAGACAGAGGTGATCAGGTAGAAAAAGGTGATATTATTGCTAAACTTGATGACCGGGATTATCAAGATCAGTATCAGTTAGCTTTGGTCAGGTTAAAAGATGCCGAAGAACAAGAGTTGACAAATCTTTTGGATGATGAGCTTAAAATAGGAAAGTTAAAGTCCGAGCTAGAAAATACCAAAACTACATATCAGGAAATGGTGGAAATACCTGATGCTTACTCGGCCAACGATATTAAATTAAAAAAGCAGGAGCTGGATAATAAAGAAATAGAATACCAAAATGCTTTAAAAAAGCATGATATTTTGGTCACCAATTTTAATAATAAAGGTACCCAGTTGAACCAAAATGAGCTGACTGCAAAAATGGCGGAAGAAGATTTGGAGGATACTATCCTATACGCACCAGTTGCTGGAACTATTCTCGATTTAACCAAGAAAGCGGGTGAGAGCGTTTCTGATGAACAGGATTTAGTGGTGCTGCATGAAAATAATGATGTTAAAGCCATAACAAAAGTAATTGAGTACGATATCGGAGGCATTAAGCTTGGTCAAAAGGTCAATGTCACCGTAGAGGCTTTACCGGATCAGACCTTTGTGGGTGAAGTAAGCAATATCGATTCACTACCCACTTCAGATAATTCAGGCTTGGTTAGCTACAATGTGGAAATTAATATCATAAATCCCGATGAGGGAATTAAGGATGGTATGACAAGTACGTTGACCTTTATATTAAAGGAAGTCCAGGATTGTTTAATTGTACCCTATAAAGCGGTAAAGATCGTTAATAGAAAACAAATGGTAACAGTTATTGATGAAAAGGGTGAAGAAGTTGAAAGGGAAATTAAGACAGGCTTTACCGATGGCACTAGTGTGGAAGTACTCGAGGGGCTAGAACAAAATGAAACCGTTGTCTATGCCAAAAGCAGGTGATTAGATGAAACTAAAACAGCTTTTAAAAATAGTATTAATCAATATCTATCACAACAAAATGAGGACCTTTCTGACTACCCTTGGAGTTATTGTTGGAACTGCAACTATTTTCTTAGTTGTTGCCATTGGTCGGGGGGGAGAGGCCCAGGTTAATGAACAATACTCCCGCCTCAATGTGGGGACAATAATGGTTATGCCTGCCCAAAGGGGCCGGGTATTGGATCCCCTTACCAAAGAGGATGCTGAGTTATTTCAAGCAAGCCAAAATATTAAAATGGCATTTCCCATATTAAATGGTTCCGGCTCTATGAAATACGGCAACTATTCTAGTAATGCTTCCTATTATGGCATTTTACCTGCTTATCTGGAAGCTAATAATTTAACCATAAATCAGGGTCGCTTCTTAGATGATACCGATGAAAGCAAGCGAGAAAGGGTTGCCGTCATCGGAGCTGGACTAGCCGAACTTCTAACCGATGGCAATCCCACGGAAATCTTAGATAAGACCCTTGATTTAAACAGACGTAAGTTTGTAGTAGTAGGTATTTTAAATCGAATGGGGGATTCGGGTTCCCCCCAGGGTTTTGATGATACAGCCTTTATTCCCTATTCGGCTGCAGAGCGGTATTTATTAGGTACTAGAGCCAACCCCACCATAAATGCTATCGCAGAGGTCAATACGGTTCAGGCTGCTATCCAGGATATTACTACTATTCTTAATGCAAATCACCTTCGGGGTGGGTCGGAGCAGTTTAGAATACTGGATGCTGGAAGTAGGTTAGTAGCAGCCCAGGAAACCGCCAGAACCATGTCCTTGCTTTTATTATCGGTAGCTGTGGTTGTTTTAATTGTCAGCGGGATAGGTATTATGAATGTTATGTTCGTAACTGTTAAAGAAAGGACCAAGGAAATAGGGACTCTAAAGGCTATTGGGGCAAAAAAACGGGAGATTTTAGGACAATTTTTAATAGAGGCTGTTGTCATAAGCCTGGCGGGGGGTATTCTGGGGGTAATGATTGGCGGCGGTATGGTGCCGCTCTTGAAATATTTTGAAATCTTAGCTATCCCTTCTCTAAGTGGAGTATTAATAGGTTTGTTGTTTTCCGTAACAACAGGGGTGTTCTTCGGGTTCTACCCAGCCTGGCAGGCCGCAGATTTAAATCCCATCGATGCTTTGCGATATGAATAGGGGTTAAATAATGTAGAATGTAGAATGTAGAATGGAAAATGTAGAATTGAAAGTTGAAAATTAAAAGTTGGGAATTGATGGACCTTGATGGAGTGAAAGGAATGATAGTTTTGTTGAAATTGCAGAGGTTATTGACTTTTTTCTTGAGTTTTATACTGGTATTTTTAATGCTGGCAAGCGCGGCTTTTTCCGCTGAAGAAGTACTTACTTTAGAGGAGGCTAAAGAGATGGCCCGAGGTAGCAGAGGCCTTATGCAGTCAGAGCTTGATGCGGAAAAGGCAAAATTTGAATATTACCAGGCTCAAAAAAATTATGATGATGTGAAAACACCGTCTTATTATAACCTTTTGCCCTATTATTTTTATCTTAATGAACAAAAAGATCAGGGAATAAATGTTGATGAACAGTTGAAAAATGTAGAAAAACAAATCAGCGATGCTAAAGGAAAGCTTGATGCAGAGGCTGATAAAGCCGCCTCTGCGAGAGACACCATGGAAAGCAGGGAAATCGCCTATGAAGATAGCAAAGCCTCCAAGGAAAAAAGTGAGAAACAGCTAGATTATCAAGTGGAGCAAATGTATACATCAATTTTAGTCCAGGAAGATAAAATGATATCAATGCATAAAGAACTAGACTATAAATACAATTTGTTAAATATCGAAAGAAAAAAGCTGAAGCTAGGCAACAGTACTCAGGAAAAAGTTGATAAGCTGGCTGTAGATACCTCTAATTTTAATAAATCTATTGTCGAGGCCAACAATTCTTTAAAAAACTTAAAAGGTAAGCTTAATGACCTCTTAGGTCGAGATTATGATGTTGGGCTTAAATTAGTCCCTTTTTCTGTTAATGAAGTTGTTGTCATACCCGTGTACAATAATCTCTTACCGCTAGCTACCCAAAACTATGACAAACTATCTCAACTGGAAAAGAATATTGAGGAAAGAAAAAAAGACTTAGATGATGATGCTGTTAAAGATACAGCCTATCAGTCTGATCTGATTAAAATTGAAATAAAAAAACTGGAGCTTCAGATTGAAGATGAGAAAATTAAATTAAAAGAGACTATCAATAACCTCATTACAGATATGAATATAAAGCAGAAAAATTATCAACTAGCCAAAATAGATTGGGAAAATACCCAGAAAAACTATGAACGATCTCAGAAGAGATTTGGACTTGGACTAATTTCCAAGCTGGAATTACTTCAAAGTGAGCTTGATTACTTAGCAGGCAAGAATAAATACATGTCTATTGGCTATGATTTTTCCCTTGCCCAAAATAATCTAGAATTAGTTAAGCAAGGAATATTATAAGACGATAGTCCATAGACGATAGACTATAATCCATCGACAATAGACGATAGACTTACATCTAGCCACCAGTCATCAGTAACTATTTTCTCACACCCCCCCCTCTATACAATAAAGCAAAAAGCCAAAGACAAAAGTCTTTAGGCTTTTTTGCTTTCAAATGCGATATAATAAGATATCTGGATTCTATTACTTGCAACTAATCCAAATTACTAAGCCACTAAACCCCTCCCAGCACCGATCCCCGGTCCCTGAGCACTAGTCCCTGATCCCAGATCCCTGGTCCCTGGTCCCTGTTCCCTGAGCACTGAGCACTGAGCACCTGGTGTGCTATTGATTAAAAAAAAATTGGAAGATAAAAAAAGTCGTTAATGACTTGAAACTAAATTCCGAATATTTTACAATATACATAATTGACAAAATAATTTGAAGTATTTTTGCTAGGAGGGATACCGTTGGGGCCACCATAGCTGGCAGCAGTTTTTGATGGATTAACAAAAAACTGTTGCCATTATTATTTGTGCTATTATTTGCAAGCATTTTTATAATAATATAATTAAACATATAAAGGAGTGTACTAAATGAATCAAACGGTTAACTATAATCAATTTATTTTGCGCAAAATTCATTCTTTATTAGGGATTATTCCCTTGGGTATGTTTTTAGCTGTCCATTTTATAGCGAATTCCAGGGTCATTTATGGCGAAGGGGCCTTTGACCAGGCTGTCCATTTTCTGGAGTTGCTGCCTGGTGTAAGACTAATGGAGATTTTTGTGATTGCGATTCCTCTGCTTTTCCATGGTCTTATGGGGTTGTATATTGCTTATGAGGCTCGCAATAACCCCAAATCTTACTCTTACTTTAGAAACTGGATGTTTTATTTGCAGAGAATATCGGGAATAATTCTTTTTGCCTTTATTCTATATCACGTTTGGACAGTAAAGTATGGTGACCCTAATCTTTCCTTTTATCAAATATTACAAGCTCAGATGAGCAATCCCTTTATTTTAGTTTTTTACATTCTTTCTGTTACCGCAGCAGCATTTCATTTATGTAATGGACTCTGGGGCTTTGCTATTAACTGGGGCATTATTAGTGGAGCGAGGGCCCAAGCGGTATTTAGCAAAATTACAATAGTCCTGTTCGTTATTTTTAATATTTTCTGGTTTAGAATAACGTTTGCTTTTATTTAAGGCATATATTTGTCTAGAAAAGGAGGAAAAGACATGTCGAATAAAGTTGTTGTAGTAGGCGGAGGTTTAGCCGGACTCTCAGCGGTAATAAAGGCTGTAGAAAGCGGTTTAACGGTAGATTTGGTTTCCTTGGTTCCGGTTAAAAGGTCTCATTCAGTATGTGCTCAGGGCGGCATTAATGCTGCTATTGATAATAAAAAGGAGGGTGACTCAACCTGGCAGCATTTTTATGACACAATTTATGGGGGAGACTTTTTAGCCAACCAACCACCTGTTAAAGCCATGTGTGAGGCGGCTCCCCATATTGTCTATCTTTTTGACCGGATGGGGGTACCCTTTAATAGAACGCCGGAAGGCAATCTTGATTTTAGGCGTTTTGGCGGAACAAAGTTTGCAAGAACGGCATTTGCGGGTGCCACTACCGGCCAGCAGTTAATTTATGCTTTAGATGAACAGGTCAGGCGTTATGAAGACGAAGGAAAGGTAAAAATGTACATCGGCTGGGATTTCTTATCGGCGGTTTTAGACGATGAAGGTAAATGTGTCGGCATGGTGGCCCAGGAGCTGCAAACTATGGAAATCAAGCATTTCCCTGCTGATGCAGTAATTCTTGCCACCGGTGGCAATGGCATGGTCTTTGGCAGAAGCACAAATTCAAATATCTGTACCGGAAGTGCTCAAAGTAGTGTCTACCGCCAGGGGGCTATTTATGCAAATGGTGAATTTATTCAAGTACATCCTACTGCTATTCCCGGGGAGGATAAGCTGCGGCTTATGTCTGAGTCAGCTAGAGGCGAAGGCGGTAGGGTTTGGACCTATAAAGACGGAAAACCTTGGTATTTCCTTGAGGAAATGTACCCCGCCTATGGTAACCTTGTGCCCAGGGATATAGCTACTAGAGCTATCTTTGATGTTTGTGTTAATCAGAAGTTAGGTATCAACGGAGAAAACATGGTTTATCTGGATGTATCCCATATTCCAAAAGAAGAGCTGGACAGGAAACTTTTTGGTATCCTGGAAATTTACGAGAAATTTATCGGTGATGACCCTCGGAAAGTGCCTATGAAGATATTCCCCGGCATGCACTATACCATGGGCGGCCTTTGGGTTGATTATAAGCAAATGACCAATATACCTGGTCTTTTTGCCATTGGGGAATGTGATTATGAGTTTCATGGAGGCAACAGGCTAGGTGCCAATTCCCTTCTTTCTACGGTTTATTCCGGTATGGTGGCAGGACCGGCTGCAGCCGAGTACATTAGGGACGTAGATAAGAGCAGAGAAATATCTTCAGAGGTCTACGAAAAGGAAGTAAAAAGACAGACAGAGCTAGTTGAAAACATTTATAAAATGTCCGGTAAAGAAAACCCCTATGAGCTTCATGAAGAGTTAGGGAACTGGATGACAGATAATGTTAGTGTTGTTCGTTATAATAATAAGCTCGAAGAGACAGACAAAAAACTTCAGGAATTACTGGAAAGGTACAAAAACATCGGCATTTCTGATACCGGAAGATGGGGCAACCAAACTGTTCACTTTACCCGCAGGCTCTATGATATGCTGGAAATGGCCCGAGTGATTACTATCGGTGCTCTAAATCGTAACGAAAGCCGTGGAGCCCATTATAAGCCTGATTATCCCGAGCGGGATGATGAAAACTGGATGAAAACTACCCAGGCTATGTATACTCCTCAAGGCCCTAAATTCACTTATGTGCCGGTTGATGCCCAGGAATTAAAGCCCGTTAAACGGGCATATGACGTAGAAAAACAGTAAAGGGGGAATAATTGATGCAAACAATTCAAGTAAAAGTTAAAAGGCAAAACGGTCCTCAGGAAAAACCTTTCTGGGAAGAGTTTAAAATACCTTACAAATCAAATTTGAATGTAATCTCGCTTTTGATGTATATAGCTAAAAATCCTGTTAATAGCAAGGGAGAAAAGACAACACCCGTTGTTTATGAGAGTAACTGCTTAGAAGAAGTATGTGGAGCTTGTTCTATGGTAATTAATGGAAAGGCTAGGCAGGCCTGTACAGCCTTAGTGGATAGCTTAGCCCAGCCCATTACTTTAGAGCCCCTCGATAAATTCCCATTAGTCCGTGATTTATTTGTGGACAGGACAGCATTATTTGATGCCCTAAGGAAAGTAAAGGCCTGGGTTGATATTGACGGTACCTTTAATTTAGGGCCAGGGCCCAAGACTACACCCAAGGTGCAGGAGAAACGCTATGATCTTTCCCGCTGCATGACCTGTGGTGTTTGTTCCCAGGTTTGCCCAAACTACAATACCAAGACAAGCTTCATTGGTCCCCATGCTGTAGCTCAAGCAGATCTATTTAACTTGCATCCGGTAGGGGGAAATATCAAGGAAGAACGTTTCAAGGCCTTAATGGATAAAGGAGGTATTATGGAATGCGGGAACTCCCAAAACTGTGTTCGCGCCTGTCCCAAGGAGATTCCTCTAACCCAATCCTTAGCAGAGTTAAAAAGGCAGGCAACCTGGCATTCCATTAAGTCTCTCTTCACCAAGTAAAAATTATGTTCTGTAGTTAATTTAGGAGGTGGTTATTGATGAGAGAAATTCCTGTAGCCAAAATAGTGGAAACAGTTAAAGGACTGTGTATTGAGGCTGCCTGCAACCTTCCCGAAGATGTGGAAGAACTGATTAAGAACAATCAGGTCAAAGAAGAGTCGGAATTCGGCAAGTATATCTTTGAGCAAATAATTGAAAATGTTAAGCTGGCTCGGGAAGAAAAACAGGCAATGTGTCAGGATACAGGCATAACGGTGGTGTATCTTGAGCTTGGTCAGGATGTTCACATTACCGGGGGAAGTCTGACAGACGCTATCCACGAAGGTGTTCGTCAGGGCTATCAAGAAGGCTTTTTAAGGAAGTCAGTAGTAGATGATCCGGTTTTCTTAAGAAAAAATACCGGAGACAACACTCCGGCAGTAATTCATACTGAGGTTGTTTCCGGAGATCATTTGAAAATTATGATAGTTCCCAAAGGGGCCGGCAGTGAAAATATGGGTGCCTTAAAAATGCTTAAGCCTTCTGATGGTATCGAAGGGATTAAAGACTTTATCCTAAAAACTGTCCGGGAAGCAGGGGGTAACCCCTGTCCGCCCATTATTGTAGGGGTTGGGATTGGTGGTACTATGGAAAAGGCTACCATGCTTGCTAAAAGATCTTTAACCCGAAAAGCGAGGGAGCATAATCCTGATCAAAACTATAAGGCCTTAGAAGAAGAACTGCTGGAGAAAATTAATCTTTCGGGTATTGGGCCTCAGGGCTTAGGTGGACGGGTCACAGCCTTGGCCGTTAATATCGAGGCCTTCCCAACACATATTGCCACCTTGCCTGTGGCTGTAAATTTAAACTGTCATGCTTCTAGACATAGTGAAGCAATATTATAGTAAAGGGAGTGAAACAAATGGCCGGCATAAAGAAGGTAACTACTCCTATAAGCGCGGAGCAAATCAGGGATTTAAAGGCCGGTGACCGAGTAGCCATCACGGGTGTTATTTATACAGGAAGGGATGCAGCCCATAAAAATTTGGTAAATCTACTTGCGGAGGGTCAACCGCTGCCTGTTGAACTGGAAAATCAAATTATTTATTATGTAGGGCCGACTCCCGCTAAACCAGGACAGGCGATCGGCTCCTGTGGACCGACAACTAGCGGGAGAATGGATGCATATGCCCCCTTATTGATAAAATTGGGTTTGAAGGGTATGATTGGTAAAGGACCCCGTAATGCAAAGGTAATTTCAGCTATGAAAGAACATGGTGCCGTATACTTTGCAGCAATAGGAGGAGCTGCTGCAGTTATTGCTCAATCGGTGAAAAAGGCGGAGGTTATTGCCTTCCCTGAGTTGGGACCAGAGGCTATCCACCGCTTAGAGGTTGAGGATTTCCCCTGCATAGTTGCCATTGATTCAGCGGGTAATGATCTATATGAGAGTGGTTTAGAGCAATACCGCTTATCCTAATTCTGCTTAACCAAAAATAATAGATATAGGGAGTGACTATTTATGAATTTAAAAGAACAGGCTCTCAAGCTCCATTTAGACAATAAAGGGAAAATAGAGGTAGTTAGTAAAGTGCCGGTTAAAACCCCTTTGGATTTAACTCTTGCCTACACCCCGGGCGTAGCCGAGGCCTGTAAGGAAATAGAAAAAGATGTTGTAAAGGCTTATGATTATACCTCAAAATGGAATTTGGTAGCAGTTGTATCTGATGGTACTGCCGTCTTAGGTCTCGGAGACATTGGACCGGAAGCAGCTATGCCGGTCATGGAAGGCAAGGCAGTATTATTTAAAACCTTTGCTGGTGTAGATGCATTTCCCCTTTGTGTAGCCACAAAAGATGTGGATAAAATTGTTGAAACAGTAAAAATGGTGGAACCGACTTTTGGTGGGGTTAACCTAGAGGATATATCAGCTCCCCGGTGCTTCGAAATAGAAGAAAGATTAAAAAAGGAAACAAATATTCCGATTTTTCACGATGATCAGCACGGTACAGCCATCGTGACAATGGCTGCCATCGTCAATGCCTGTAAAATTGTCAACAAAAAACTAGAGAACATAAAGGTCGTTGTCAACGGAGCAGGGGCTGCGGCCATTGCAGTCGTGAAACTTTTACTTAGTATGGGTATAAATAATGTAATTCTTTGCGATCGGACCGGCGCTATTTATGAGGGCAGACCTGAAGGAATGAATAAGGCTAAGGAAGCTATGGCTAAAGTAACCAATAAGGAACTGGTTAAAGGCAGCTTAGCTGATGCTATGGTAGGCTCTGATGTAATTATCGGTCTTTCGGGGCCTGGATTGGTTTCTAAAGAAATGGTTGAAACTATGAACGCGGGTCAGATTGTTATGGCTATGTCCAATCCCGTACCGGAAATCATGCCTGAAGACGCAATAGCAGCGGGAGCTAAGGTAATATGTACCGGTAGATCGGATTTCCCCAATCAGGTAAACAACGTCAGCGCTTTCCCAGGGGTATTTAGAGGCGCTCTTGATGTTCGAGCAACTGATATCAATGAGGAAATGAAAATTGCAGCAGTTCATGCTATTGCTGGCTTTGTGGGAGATAAGCTGGCAGCTGATTATGTTATTCCAAGTGCTTTAGATGAGAGAGTTGCTCCTGCAGTAGCTGCCGCAGTTGCTGAAGCTGCCATCAAAAGCGGCGTTGCCCGAATTAAACTTGACCCTCAGGAAGTAGCTGAAAATTGCCGGAGAATGATGACCCTAGATAAATAGTATCCTCCAAAACCCTCTGTTGAAAAAATATTTCAACAGAGGGTTTTGTTAGGTTAAGGTTAAGGTTAAGGCTAAGGTTAAGGTTAAGGTTAAGGTTAAGGTGGAGAATTTAAGATTAAGATTCCGCTTCGCTAGAATATACTGCAAACTTAATCACTTAGCCTTATCCGTGGCAATGTATTATTACCACTTAACCTTAACCTAGCGAACGGAGTGAGCGGAACCTTAACCTAGCGAACGGAGTGAGCGGAACCTTAACCTTGTTAATGCTTATGCATTAACACTTCTTTAAAAGTCCACTTGTTTCCCTATCAACAAATACGTATAATAAAGTTATTGTATAATTTACCTTGAAAATGCCACAATATTGGGGACACTCTTGACGATGATCATAGACAATAGTCCATAGTCCATAGTCCATAGTCCATAGACTATAGACTTATTCTAGCCACTAAATTGTTGTCCCCGAGCAATAAAAGGGAGGATATCATGGGTCAGTATAAGGATTTAACTGAGATAGCCAGATATGAACAGATCGCTGTGGATTTAGCTGGTAAGATAGCACATAATGAATACAAAGCGGGTACTAAATTATACGGTCGTTCCACTTTAGCGGGGCAGTATAATGTTTCTCCCGAAACTATCCGCCGGGCTGTTGCTTTATTGCAAAGCATGAACATTGTTGAAGTTGTAGCAGGCAGAGGGATAATGGTAATCAATAAAGATGCTGCGCGACAGTATTTGGAAAACTTTAATCAAAGAAAAGGTTTGGCTCAGGCCCAACATGAGTTTACTGAATTATTAGAAAAACGCAGAGAGCTGGATTTGGCCATTGAGCACCAGATTAAAAAAATAATGACCTTTAGCTCTAGGCTTATAAATATATTGCCTAAGGTTGAGGAGGCCGAAATATCTAAGAGTTCCCCATTAATTAATAAGAGTTTAAAGGAAGTAAGCTTCCGAGCTCATACTGGTGCTACGGTATTGGCTGTAGAAAGAAGGGGTGAGGAATACCTTTCCCCTGATTCGGAAATGGTCATCAACGAAGGGGATATTTTAGTATACATAGGAGCGGAAGGCTGTAAAGAAAAAGTAGACTCACTCATTAGAGGCTGAGTAGTAATGCTGAAGCATTACTAAGGTTAAGGCTTCGCTCACTTCCTTTCGCTAGGTTAAGGTTGATGTTGAGGAAAGATAAGATTAGGATTTCGCTTCGCTAGATTAAGACGGATTAAGCTAGATAAAAAATCGCTGAACGGCGATTTTTTTTCTTTAAAGTGATATAATATTTTAAGATTAAATGAAATATATAGTTTGTGAGTGATTATATGGAAACAAGAATTTGGAAGATGCCGGGAGACAAGCCTAATCTTGCAATGCTAAAAGAAGCGGCACAGCTTTTAAACCAAGGTGAAATAATCGGTTTTCCTACCGAGACGGTATATGGTTTAGGGGCAAATGCTTTAAATGAGGAAGCAGTAAAAAAAATATATAAAGCTAAAGGCAGACCTGATGATAATCCTCTGATTGTTCATATTTGTAAGATTGAGCATGCAAAAGAATTGGTAAAGGAAATAACGCCCTCAGCTTTAAAACTAATGGAAAATTTCTGGCCGGGTCCTTTGACTCTAGTGCTGCCTAAGTCAGAGCTAGTACCTGATATTATTACTGCGGGCCTAGATACCGTTGCTATTCGACTCCCCGCCCATCCGGTAGCTCTAAAATTAATTGAATTGGCTCAAGTACCGGTGGCAGCTCCTAGTGCCAATATCTCAGGCAAACCCAGCCCCACTACAGCAGAACATGTCTGGCAGGATCTAAAGGGTAAGATTGCCGGAATTGTTGATGGTGGAAAGGCCGGGGTCGGTGTGGAGTCAACAGTTTTGGATATGACTGGGCAAATACCTATTATATTGCGTCCCGGTGGCACTACCCGGGAACAGCTCATGGAGGTTATTGGAGAAGTAAGATTAGATGCTTCCCTTCATGACTCCCAGGCAGCACCTCGCTCGCCTGGGATGAAATATACCCATTATTCACCAGAAGCAGAAGTCATAATCCTTAAGGGTACAAGCCATGAACAAGCTGGAAAGATAAAAAAAATTATAAAAGAAAATAGAGCAGCCAGGGTAGGGTTTATGATTTCTCAAGAACTAGCTGCAGTACTACCTAAAAATTTATCCCAAAATATAGTTTTGGAGATATTAGGAAGACAAGGAGATCTCGAGACTATAACAGCAAATCTTTTTGATGCTTTACGCAAGTTTGATCAAAAAAACATATCAGTAATTTATGCGGAGAGCTTTCCAGAGATAAACATAGGAGCCGCATTGATGAATCGATTGTTAAAAGCAGCTGGCGGAAAAAAGGTTTAAAGAAATAAATAAATAAATAAATAGGATAGGGGACACACCTGCTAAAGCTGGGGATATTTAGGTAGTCAGGAATGTCCCCAACGAATGGGACACACCTGCTAAAGCTTAATTAATTAGCCAGAGATATTCCCAAAGAATGGTACACACTGAATGTGTGAAAGTTTTGAGCCTAAGTTACATAGACTTAGTAGTAATGCGAAAGCATTACTAAGGTTAAGGTTAAGGTTAAGGTTAAGGTTAAGGTTAAGGTGTCGCTTATAGCTTCTTTAATAACGCAAGTCAAGAACCGTCCCCAAAGCGCGCATTGCGCGTCAGTTTTAAGGTTAAGGTTTCGCTTAGCCTCAACCTTAACCTCGGCCTTAATTACAATTAGGGGGTAAAAATGAGTATTCCTACTATTTTTGCAGTGGCCTTTGCACTAGGAATTGATGCTTTTTCTCTTTCGATTGGAATAGGTTTAAGCGGGGTCAAAAGGCAGCAGATGTATCTTGTTTCTGCTGTTGTGGCCATTTTTCACGTATTGATGCCCTTGATTGGGCTGTATTTAGGGCAAATATTAGGCAGCTATGTTGGCCCTATTGCCAGTAGCTTCGGTGCCGTTGTCCTGATATTTATCGGAGGACATACACTATGGGAAAGTATTAAAGAGAGCAGGAGCTCCTTTGGGCCATCGCCAGGACGTTTTGATGCCGTATCAATCAGTCATCCTGTAAGTCTTTTATTATTGGCGGTAAGTGTATCTTTAGATGCCCTTACAGTGGGTTTAGGTCTGGGTGCTCTGAAGGTAGATTTAACATTAACCATCCTTATTATGGGTATAGTGGCAGGAATTATGACCTTTGGCGGACTTATCTTCGGAAAAAGGCTAAGCCGCACAGTAGGTGAAAAGGCTGAACTACTCAGTGGCTTAATCTTAATAGGTATTGGCATCAAGCTTCTGTTTATTTAAACTCATAGGCTATACAGCGTGTCAGTGCTACAGTGCTACAGAAAAAAATTACACTTTACAGCGTTTCACTTGATTAAGATTTCGCTCCGCTAGACTAAAAAAATGTAATAGATGCCTCGAAGTCTATTGACTATCGACTTAATTATTAAGTGCTTATCCGTGTATATCCGTGTGCCCCGGAGGGGCCCGTGGTTAAATAAAGAGGGAGGGATAAAATGGCTAAAAAAGTCCTTTTTATATGTACTGGCAATACCTGTCGAAGCAGCATGGCTGAAGCTATTGCTGCCAAAATAATTGCAGAAAACCAGGACAAGTTTGCCGATTTTACTGTAACATCAGCAGGTACTTATGCCTTAGATGGTGTTCAAGCAGCAAGTCAAGCTGTTAAAGTAGCTGAGGAGCAAGGGCTGAGCTTGCATGACTTTAGATCAAAATCCATAAATCCCCGCTTAATAAGTGAGGCTGATATTATCTTAACTATGACCCGCGGTCATAAACAGCAGCTATTAAATATAGCCCCGGAAGCCAAGGATAAAATATTTCTCTTGAAGGAATTCGCAGAGATCTTAGAGAAGCAACTTGAAAAAGAGATAACTAGCCTCGAAGTAAGGGATCCTTTTGGACAATCTATAGAGGTCTATCGTGCCTGTTATTATGAAATGTACGAGGCAATTGAAAAAGCACTGGATAAAATTTAAAGAGTCAACGAAAAGACGGAATCGCCATTGGCGATTCAAAAGGAGATGAATATGTGCGAATTGCATTAGGATCAGACCATGGCGGTCTAATATTAAAAGAAGAAATAAAAAAATATTTAGTGGAAAAAGGTCTAGAATACAAAGATTTCGGCACCCATTCTACCGATTCCTGCGACTATCCTGATATTGCTCTTCCTGCGGCTAAAGCTGTAGCTGCTGGAGAATTTGACCGTGGCATTTTGATTTGTGGAACAGGAATAGGTATTGGTATCGCAGCTAATAAAGTTAATGGGATCAGAGCTGCTTTATGTCATGATACTTTTTCAGCACGAGCCAGCCGGGAACATAATAATGCTAATATCCTGACCATGGGAGAAAGGGTTATTGGCAGAGGCCTGGCGCTAGATATAGTTGACATCTGGATAAAAACCGAGTTCTCTGGAGGTCGTCACCAAAATCGGGTAGATAAAATTCATCAGATAGAAAATAAATAAATTATTTATTTTCCTGTAGGGGCGCGCATTGCGCGTCCGCCCTGATCGATAATTAATAACCACGGACGCCCAGTGGGCGCCCCTACAAAGAGAGGTGTTACCATGATTGATCTAGAACAAATAAAAGCAGATACGAAAAAGGCTCTAGCAGGCTTATTAGAAGCTGCTAACCTTAAAGCAGGGCAGGTTTTGGTAGTGGGCTGTAGTACCAGCGAAGTAGCAGGTGAAAGGATAGGTTCCGCCGGCAGCCTGGAAGTTGCAGAGGCGATTATCTCAGCGCTGTTACCGCCCCTTAAGGAACGAAATATTTATTTAGCTGTCCAGTGCTGTGAACATTTAAATAGAGCCTTAGTCGTTGAAAGAGAAGCACAGGAAAAATACTGGTGGGAAGAGGTTACTGTAGTTCCTCACCAGAAAGCAGGGGGTTCCTTAGCAACAATTACCTATGGAAAGATGGAAAAACCCGTCTTGGTAGAAGAAATAAAGGCCCATGCTGGTATGGATATCGGTGATACATTTATCGGTATGCATTTAAAAAAAGTGGCTATACCTATCCGCCTAGAAATTAAATTTATCGGCAATGCCCATTTAACAGTAGCAAGAACCCGCCCTAAGCTGATCGGCGGAGAAAGAGCGAAATATTGCTTATAGCTTAAGGGTGAACATAACGCGTCTGACACTACTCTTGGGTAAAGATATTGCGTCTGACAATACTTCTGGGTGAAAATATTGCGTCCGATACTATCCCGGGAGAAATAACACGCCTCTTACATATTTTTTGTACTTATGCCCGTGTCAGACGCAAAAGTCTGCCCCCATAGTATTGTCAGACCAAAAAGCTAGACCATTGAGTACTGTCAGACGCAATAATCTGCCTCCCAAGTAGATGTCAAACGCAAAAGTATATCCCGTAAGTAACTGTCAGACGCAATAAAATGTCCCCAAAGCAAAAAACAAGGAGGAAAAACAATGGATTATATTAAAGAATATTTACTGCCCGTAGACCCTGAATTGACTGAAGCCATTTATAATGAAGAAAAAAGACAGCTCAATAAAATTGAACTAATTGCCTCGGAGAACTTCGTTAGCAAGGCGGTTATGGCTGCTCAAGGCTGTGTGATGACAAATAAGTATGCTGAAGGATACCCGGAGAAAAGATACTATGGCGGCTGTGAGTATGTGGATGTAGCAGAAAACTTAGCTCGGGATAGGGCGAAAAAGCTTTTCGGTGCAGACCACGCTAATGTCCAGCCCCATTCTGGAGCCCAAGCTAATACGGCTGTATATTTTGCTATTCTCAAGCCAGGAGATACAGTTTTGGGTATGAACTTAAGCCATGGGGGTCATTTAACCCACGGCAGTCCTGTTAATATTTCAGGTAAATATTTTAACTTTGTTGCCTATGGGGTTGACAAAGAAACAGAAGCCATTGATTATGATCAGGTTTTTGCTGCGGCCCAGGAAAACAAGCCTAAGCTAATAGTAGCAGGTGCTAGTGCCTACCCTAGAAAATTAGACTTTGCCAAATTTAGGGAAATAGCTGATGCGGTAGGTGCCTATCTTATGGTAGATATGGCTCACATTGCCGGTCTTGTGGTAGCGGGACTTCATCCGAATCCGATTCCCCATGCCCATTTTGTAACAACTACAACCCATAAAACCCTCAGAGGCCCAAGGGGTGGGATGATTCTTTGCCAGGAGGAGTTTGCTAAGGATATCGATAAAGCAATTTTCCCCGGAATTCAAGGTGGTCCATTAATGCATGTTATTGCAGCTAAAGCAGTGTCCTTCCATGAGGCATTAAAACCTGAATTTAAAGAATATCAGGAGAGAATACTTAGTAATGCTCAAGCTTTGGCTCAATCCTTGCAGAGCAAGGGGTTCCGCCTAGTGTCAGGCGGTACTGATAATCATTTAATGCTTGTTGACCTCAGGACAAAGGGTCTAACAGGTAAAGAGGCCGAACACCTCTTAGATGAAGCGGGTATTACCGTGAACAAAAACACTATTCCCTTTGAAACTGAAAGCCCATTTGTGACTAGCGGGATACGTGTTGGCACACCGGCTGTCACAACCCGTGGCATGGGAGCAAACGAGATGGCGGAAATAGCCAATTTAATCAATATGATTCTCGTTGATAAAAAAATGGAAGAGGCTCGGACCGGTGTAAAAGCCTTAACAGAAAAATTCCCACTGTTTAATTATTAACTAACACGCCAGTCTGGATGTCAGTGCTACAGTGCTACAGTGCTACAGTGCTACAGAAAAACAGCATATAATATTACCCTGTCATCCTGAGCGATAGCGAAGGATCTTACGTAGCGAAGGATCTTAAGATCCTTCGGTCGTTCCTCCCTCAGGATGACACATCAACAATCAATAGCTTTCATAGCAGCAACACAAGGGAGTTTTTACTATAGGGTATTTTCAAGGCAACGGAACTGGACACCGATCACCGATCAGTGATCACTCTTTTCACTTACACACCCACTAGTCACCAGTCACTAATAACTAGCCACTAGCCACTAGCCACTAGCCACTAACATAAGGAGGTAAAAATATGTCTCAGGTATTTGTACTAAATCATCCTATGATTCAGCATAAATTAACATACATTCGTTCTGAGGAAACAGGCTCTAAGGAATTCAGAGAATTAGTTGAAGAGGTCGCTATGCTCATGACCTATGAAGTAACCAGAGATTTACCGTTAGAGGAGGTTACTGTCCAGACACCTGTAGCAGAAGCAAAATGCAATGTGATTGCTGGCAGAAAGGTAGCCTTTGTCCCAATTTTACGGGCAGGTCTTGGTATGGTGGGAGGAATGCTTAGGCTTATTCCTGCTGCTAAAGTCGGCCATATCGGTTTATATCGAGATCCAGATACTTTAGAACCGGTAGAATATTATTGTAAGCTGCCTCCCGACTTGACAGAGAGGGATTTAATTGTCATTGACCCTATGCTGGCTACCGGGGGTTCTGCTGCTGCGGGCATCAAGTTTTTAAAAGACCGGGGAGTAAAGAATATTAAACTGATGTGTCTAATAGCTGCTCCCGAAGGTATCGAAAGAGTCCAGGACGAACATCCTGATGTTGATATTTATGTAGCTGGTGTAGACGAAAAGCTTAATGACCATGGCTACATAGTCCCCGGCTTAGGTGATGCAGGAGATAGGCTGTATGGGACTAAATAATATAGCTTGAGGCTATATTATTTAGTCCCAGGTTAAGGCTGAGGTTAAGGTTAAGTAGGTTTTAAAGAATTTTCTCAACCTCAACCTAGCGGAGCGAAACCTTAACCTTAGTAATGCTAAAGCATTACTACCCAACCTTAACCTAGCGAAATGCAATGTAGCGAAACCTCAGCCTTAATTAAGAGTATGGAGGAGAAAAAATGCGTCCTAATTGGGATCAATATTTTATGGAGATTACTCAAGTGGTTGCAAAAAGATCTACCTGCTTAAGAAGGCATGTTGGGGCCGTTATTATAAAGGACAGGCATATTCTTTCTACTGGTTATAATGGTGCACCTTCTGGGCTTTTGCACTGCTTGGAAACAGGTTGCATTAGGGAGAAGCTGGACGTGCCCAGAGGAGAGCGACATGAGCTATGCCGGGGTCTCCATGCTGAGCAGAATGCAATAATCCAGGCTGCAGTTCACGGAGTCCAGATCAAAGGCGGTACCCTTTACAGCACGACCTTCCCTTGTGTATTATGCGCCAAAATGCTTATTAATGCAGGAATAGTTAAAATAGTGTACCACGGTAGCTACCCTGACCAGCTTTCCCTGGAAATTTTACAGGAAGCAAACATAATAGTGGAAGAGTGGAACTATTAATAATTAAGGTTGAGGCTAAGGTTTAGGAAAATCTTAACCTTAACCTAGCGAAACGAAGTGAGCGAAACCTCAACCTTATTACTGGAGGTAATACAATGGAGCATAAGGTTATAGCCCTGCCCAAACTGAATAATCTTTCTCCTACAATGGAATCAACCGCTTTAAAACTGATGGAGGAGGCCGGAGAATTGGCTCAGGCCATAGGGAAGTTTCGGGGATTAAGTGGGGAAAAAACAACTTTAATAGAAGAAGAAGAAGTAATGCGCATGATAACCAGAGAGCTTTTAGATGTAGCTCAGACGGCGGTATCCATGATGTACGTCCTAGAAGAATATTATCATATAGATATTGGTATTATGTTAGAAGAACATATCCAAAAGCTCATGGATAAAGGCTACCTGAAGTGATGCTAAAGCATTACAAGGTTAAGGTTGCGCTAACTTTGTTTCGCTAGGTTAAGGTTAAGAAGATACCTTAAAAATTTACTTAATCTCAACCTCAACCTTAGCCTCAACCTACCCGTTAGGGTCGAGAAGGAATGATAAATATGTCCCAAGTTAAAGTAATGAGTATATTCGGAACAAGGCCGGAAGCAATAAAAATGGCACCCTTGGTTAATGCCTTGGAAAAAGAAAAGGGTTTTAAAAGCAGTGTTGTTGTCACAGCTCAGCATAGGGAGATGCTGGACCAGGTTTTGAGTTTGTTTAATATTGAACCTCAGTATGATTTAAATATTATGCAGTCCGGTCAATCCCTCTATGATATTACCTGTCGGGCCTTAAAGGGCCTAGAAGAAATTTTAGAGCAGGAAAAGCCTCAGATGGTATTAGTCCATGGCGATACAACAACGACTTTAGCGGCCAGCTTGGCTGCCTATTATAAAAAGATACCTGTTGGCCATGTGGAGGCTGGTCTTCGCTCCGGTGATATCTATTCACCCTTTCCGGAGGAAATGAACAGAAAGCTCACCGGTGGTTTAGCTGCCTTACATTTTGCTCCTACTCAAACAGCAAAAAATAACCTGCTACGAGAAGGGGTAAGTGAAAATAGAATCTATGTTACTGGAAATACGGTAATTGATGCCTTATTAGCTACTGTCAAATCTGATTTTGAATTTACGGATCCTCAGTTGAAGGCTATAGATTTTAATCAGAAGCGGGTGCTGTTAGTTACTACACATCGTAGGGAAAATCTAGGCCAACCCATGGAAAACATATTCAAAGCCTTAGCACTTTTACATGAACAGTTTGAAGATATTGAAATTATTTTCCCAGTCCATAAAAATCCTGCTGTCCGTGAGATAGCCTATAAAATATTGACCGGTCATGAGCGTATTCACCTTATTGAGCCTCTAGACTATGAACCCTTTGCTAACCTAATGGCTCGCTCCTATCTAATCCTTACTGATTCGGGAGGGCTGCAGGAAGAAGCTCCTGCCTTAGGAAAGCCGGTGCTGGTTCTTAGGGAAAACACAGAGCGCCCGGAAGCGGTAGTAGCGGGGACCGTTGCCATAGTAGGAACAAAATTTGAAAGCATTTTCGAAACTTCAAAGGGCTTACTTGTAAAAAAGGAGTTATATGATAAAATGGCACAAGCAGTAAATCCTTATGGTGATGGCAAAGCTTGTCTCAGGATTATTGATTCCTTAAAGGGCTATTCCCCCTGTCATCCTGAGCGATAGCGAAGGATCTTAGTAGCTTTTATAGCAATGACAAATTGCTAATTTGTATAAAAGATTTTTAATCTTTAAATAAAAAAAGGAATTTATTTAGATGAAGCGAATATAATATCTCTATTGGCAAAAATTAATACGTGTAGGGGCGCCCATTGGGCGTCAGGTTATTCGATATTGGTATCAGGGGATATTGATTGGTATCAGGGCAGACGCGCAATGCGCGCCCCTACTTTTTTTGAGGGTGGATTAAATGGATAGAAATAATAATGCCCTTAAATATGTCCATTTCGGTATTTCCTTTGGCACAACTATGGCAGTCAGTATTTATCTGGGATTCAAAGGTGGTACCTGGCTGGATAATCGCTTTAATACTTATCCTTTGTTTTTGATAGTGGGTATACTATTAGGAGTAGGTGTAACTTTTAAAAACCTATTGGACAACCTAAAGAGGATAGAAAAAAAACAAGGCTGAGGTTAAGGCTGAGGCTAAGGTTCAGTCAGTTTTAAAGTTATTTTCTTAACCTTAACCTAGCGAAACGAAGTGAGCGAAACCTTAACCTTACGAAGGATGAGTACTATGCTAATATCTATAATAATCGGTTTTAGCTTGGGTTTGATTGTTAGCATTATTAATCACTTTCTAACTACCCGAGCGTACAAAAAATTTGAGGCTGAGCCTGATACTGAGCATAAAAAGAAGCTTACAAATTGGTTCTTCATCAGACAAATTTTAATTATTGTTGTTTTATTTTTGGTTTATAGGGACATGTGGATGCTAATTTCCGCTGCTGTTGGCTTAACAATGGTTAAAAATTATATATTACTTCAATACACTTTAGGTAAGAAAGGGGTGAGCTGATTGTTTTGGACAAAGGCTGCCTATGCTGCCGAGTCAGGTGGGACTGACCATGGGCCCCAGATTTTATTTAGTTTATTTGGCTTAGATGTTACAAGTGAAACAACTACTATGTGGGGGATCATGCTTTTATTAGCTATTGCTTCCTACCTGGCTACCCGGAATATGAAACGAATCCCGTCAGGCATACAGAATGTTATGGAATTTGCAGTTGAAGGGATTATTAACCTATTATCGGGGATAATGGGGGAAGAAAGGGCTAAAAAATATCTTCCTCTATTGGGAAGCTTATTTCTATTTATTTTAATTTCCAATTATTCGGGTGTTCTGCCTGGAGCCGGTCATACTCCTGGTCTAAAGGCACCGACTAGTAATTGGAGTGTGACCTTGGGATTAGCCTTAGTAGTTTTTATGTCAACCCAATATTATGGTGTGAAAGAACGGGGATTAAAGTATTTTAAACACTTTTTTGAACCCCTGCCTTTTATGTTTCCGCTAAATATTATTGAACAGATGGTTAGACCACTATCTCTTTCTTTGCGTCTTTACGGTAACGTTTTTGGAGAAGAAATGGTTGTAGCCGGGCTTTTTGCCTTAGTACCTTTAATTGTACCTTTACCAATGATGATTTTAGGGCTTCTTTTCGGTTTTATTCAAGCTTTTGTTTTTACACTTTTAGCATCAATATACATTGCTGAAGCCACTGAAGTGCACCATCATTAATTATTGGGGTCCTAAAAAATTTATTTAAATCACATTTTCTGATTAGGGAGAAAGGAGGGAATATAAATGGATATCGGAACAGGTTTAATTGGTTTAGCTGCTGCATTTTCTGTTGGAATAGCTACAATAGCTCCTGCTTTAGGGCAAGGTAATACAGCAGGAAAAGCTATGGAAGCAATTGCTCGTCAGCCTGAGGCTGCAAATGAAATTCGTACTTCTTTAATCATTTCCTTAGCATTTATGGAGGCTTTGACCATTTACGGTTTACTAATTGCCTTCTTACTATTAGGTAAGATAGCTTAGTAAGGCCTAGGCAGGCGATTGGTTTTATCCAATCGCCTCCATGATATTTTCAAGCCCGTTTACGAGAGGGGGATTCATGTATGGAAATTCATATTCCTGATATAGTATGGGCTATCATCAACTTTTTGATTTTGGTAGCCATTTTAAATAAATTCTTGCATAAACCAGTGACCAAAATGTTGAATGAGAGACGAAATGAAGTTATTAATAACCTGGATAAAGCAGAAAAGGCTAAAATTGATTCTGAAAAAATGAAAGATGAATACGCCAGCCAGCTGCAAAATGCCAAATCAGAGGCCCAGGAAATTATAGCTAAAGCAAGTAAAATGGGCGAAGAAA
The DNA here is from genome assembly GCA_000961765.1 of Clostridiaceae bacterium BRH_c20a. Classification (GTDB taxonomy): domain Bacteria; phylum Bacillota; class Peptococcia; order Peptococcales; family BICA1-8; genus BICA1-8. The sequence goes on from LADT01000061.1 coordinate 27,695, forward strand.
CAAAAAACGAAATCGTTACTCAAGCTAGAGTGGAAGCCGAGAAAGTTAGTGCTAAGGCTCAGGACGAGATTCGCCTGGAAAAAACCAAGGCCTTGGCAGAATTAAGGGATGAAGTAGCAACCCTGGCTGTTTTAGCAGCGGAAAAAATAATTTCCAAGAGTATTGACAGCAAAGACCATGAAAAAATGGTGCAGGACTTTGTTAAAGAGGTAGGGGAAGCTCAGTGAATAACAAAACCGTAGCCAAGCGTTATGCCCAGGCTCTCCTCCAAATAGCCCAAGAAAAAAACACCATAGACCTTAACGAAAAGGAAATTAATGATTGCCTTGCTAGTATCAATGCCTATGAACATCTAAACCGTATCTGGTTTAGTGAAAAAATCATGGCAGCCGATAAGAAACAGGCAATCCGACAATTATTTAAAGGCAAGGTTTCCGATATTATTATCAATTTCCTTATGGTATTAATTGATAAAAACAGGGAGGCATTTCTCCCCGATATCTTTACCGAGTATAAAAAGCTGGCAGATATCACCAAAAATATCACTAATGCTGAAGTCCGGTCAGCGGTAGCGCTCACTGATAAAGATTTTAATGAATTGGTGACTAAGCTTTCTTTAATGAGTGGGAAAAATGTCCGATTGCGGGTGACTGTTGATCCTAGTATTATCGGTGGCTTAGTGGTAAAAATGGGTGATAAAGTTATTGATGGTAGTGTTGTAAAACGCTTATCTATTATGAAGAAAAGCCTAAAGAATATACAGTTTTCCAAGATTGGGGTGAGGGACTAAATGAGTATAAGACCAGAAGAGATTAGTTCCATTCTAAAAAAGCAAATCGAAAATTATGATACAGCAGTTGAGGTATCCAGTGTGGGTACCGTTATTCAAGTAGGGGATGGTATTGCCCGGATCTATGGTTTGCAAAATGCCATGGCCGGTGAAATGCTTGAATTCCCCGGTGGTATTTACGGTATGGCACTAAACCTAGAAGAAAATAATATTGGCTGTGTTATCTTGGGACCCTTTACTGATATAAAAGAAGGGGATGAAGTAAAAACAACGGGGAGAATCGTTGAAGTTCCCGCTGGGGAGGCTCTCATCGGTCGGGTTGTTAACGCCTTGGGTCAGCCCATAGACGGCAAAGGACCTATTATAACCGATAAATTCAGACCTGTTGAAGGACCGGCACCCGGTGTTATTTACCGCAAGTCTGTTCACCAGCCTTTACAAACAGGATTAAAAGCTATCGACTCCATGGTTCCTATCGGTAGGGGCCAGAGGGAATTAATTATCGGGGACCGGCAAACAGGAAAAACTGCCGTTGCCGTTGATACCATTATGAACCAAAAGGGCCAGGATGTTATCTGTATCTATGTTGCAATCGGTCAAAAAGCCTCCACTGTGGCAGGTGTTGTCAACAGATTAGAAGAGTCCGGTGCTATGGATTATACAATTGTAGTTGCTGCAACAGCATCTGAACCTGCACCATTGCTCTTTATTGCTCCCTATGCCGGCTGTGCCATGGGTGAAGAGTTTATGTACAATGGTAAGGATGTCTTAATCATTTATGATGATTTATCTAAACAGGCTGTTGCTTATCGTGAGCTTTCCTTGTTATTACGTCGTCCACCCGGTCGGGAAGCTTACCCGGGGGATGTTTTCTATCTTCACTCCCGTCTATTAGAGCGGGCAGCTAAATTAAGTGATGAGATGGGCGGCGGTTCTATGACTGCCCTACCTATTATCGAGACACAAGCTGGAGACGTATCAGCCTATATTCCCACTAACGTTATCTCCATTACCGATGGGCAGATCTTCCTGGAATCCGACTTATTTTATGCCGGGGTTCGTCCTGCCATTAATGCCGGTATTTCCGTTTCCCGGGTAGGTGGCGCCGCTCAAATTAAAGCTATGAAAAAAGTAGCAGGCTCACTTCGTTTAGACTTAGCCCAGTATCGAGAGCTAGCTGCCTTTGCCCAGTTTGGTTCCGACCTGGATAAAGCTACTCAAGCCCGACTGGCCCGTGGTGAAAGAATCGTTGAGATATTGAAGCAGGGTCAATATGAGCCAATGTCTGTTGAGGAGCAAATTGTCATCATTTACTGCGGTGCAAACGGCTATCTAGATGAAATTCCCATTGAAGGTATTAAAGGCTTTGAAGAAGGGTTTTTAAAATTCCTGAAATCCTCTGATTATAAAGAATCGGTATTAAAAGCTATCAAAACGGGCGGCAAGCTTGATGAAACAATAGAAGAGGCTATGAAAAAAGCTATTAAAGAATTTACCCGATAGCTAGTCGTCCTAACCTCCCACCTAAGGACATTGTGGGAGCTAAGGACGTCACGCTCCTGGATAAGCACACTAAAATTCAGCCGGAGAAAAACACTCCACCTGAATCAAGTTTTACTTTAAAGATACCTTCCAGGCGTAACCTAAAAAGCCCCCAAGAGAAGGTGGTGAAATGATTGGCTAGTGTTAGTGATATAAAAAGAAGAATACGCAGTGTCAAAAATACTCAGCAGATAACTAAGGCTATGGAGATGGTGGCTGCTGCAAAGCTTAGAAGAACCCAAGGCGCAGTAGTTTCCGCTCGCCCTTATTCAAACAAATTAGAAGAGGTATTATCCCGTTTGGTTGCCTCCTCACCGGATTTAAAAGATGCCCTTTTGGAGGTCCGTGAGCCCAAAAAGATTGGTTTTATTATAGTTGCAGCAAATAAGGGTTTATCCGGCGGCTATAATGCCAACATAATCAGAAGTGCTGTAGTGTCTATGGCTCACCATCGAGATCAAGAAATAGGTATCCTAGCGGTAGGCAAAAAGGCTAGAGACTTTTTTAGGAAAAGAAACTATAAGGTTGAAGGCGAGTTCATTGGTATTTCTGATATACCTAAGCTTAGTGAAGCTAAAGAACTGGCAGACGCGGTTAAAGCCTTTTATACAGAAGGAATTTATGATGAGGTCTATATAGTCTATACCCAATTCATTACTGCTATGCAGCATAAGCCAAAAACCAAAAAGCTTTTACCCATAGAAACACCCCAAGAGGAAACAGGTGGGGAATTGGATTATATCTTTGACCCCTCACCTCAAACAGTTTTAAATCAATTACTTCCACTATATCTCACCAACCAGGTCTTTAGTGCATTCACGGAAGCCAAAGCTAGTGAGCATGGTGCTACCATGACCGCTATGGGCTCAGCCACCGATAACGCTGGCGAAATGATCGATAAACTGACCCTAAAATACAACAGGGCTCGCCAAGCTGCTATCACCCGGGAAATATCCGAAATAGTCGGCGGCGCCAATGCACAGCAGGGGTAGCGATGCTACCGGACCAAAAGGTGAAATTTTGGGTGAAGTTACTGGTGACTAGTCACTATTGTAAAGGAGGTTTATTTGCGTGAACTACGGTAAAGTACTGCAAGTAATCGGCCCAGTTGTCGATATTGAATTCCAGCCCGGCCAATTACCTAATATCTATAACGCCATAGTCATCAGGTCAGAAGATCAGGATGATAAAACAGTAAAAGTTAATCTTACTATGGAAGCAGCACAGCATTTAGGCAATAACACTGTCAGATGTGTGGCTATGTCGTCCACCGATGGTTTGATCCGGGGGATGAAGGCTGTGGATACCAATGAGCCAATCACTGTACCCGTCGGGGAAGCTACCCTAGGTCGCCTGTTTAATGTTATAGGTGAGGCCATTGACGAGATGGGTGAAGTTAACACTAAAGAGCGTTGGTCCATCCATAGACCAGCACCAAGCTTTGAAGAGCAGTCACCCTCCACAGAAATGCTGGAAACAGGTATCAAGGTCGTTGACCTTTTAGCACCATATGCTAAAGGTGGAAAAATTGGCCTCTTTGGTGGAGCCGGAGTTGGTAAGACAGTTTTAATAATGGAGCTTATCCGAAACATTGCTTATGAGCATGGCGGCTACTCTGTATTTGCCGGTGTTGGTGAGCGGACCCGTGAAGGTAATGATCTCTGGCATGAAATGAAGGATTCCGGAGTTATTGATAAAACTTCTCTGGTCTTCGGTCAGATGAATGAACCGCCCGGTGCCCGTCAGCGGGTAGGTTTAACTGGTTTGACTATTGCCGAGTATTTTCGGGATATGCAAGGGCAGGATGTTCTGCTCTTTATTGATAATATTTTCCGCTTTACCCAAGCGGGTTCTGAGGTATCAGCTCTCTTAGGTCGGATGCCTTCGGCGGTAGGATATCAGCCTACCCTAGCTACCGAGATGGGTAACCTCCAGGAGCGTATTACGTCAACTAAAAAAGGGTCAATCACTTCGGTACAGGCCATTTATGTTCCTGCCGATGACCTCACAGACCCGGCACCGGCAACGGCCTTTGCCCATTTGGATGCCACAACAGTATTATCACGGCAAATTTCTGAGCTGGGTATTTACCCTGCTGTTGACCCACTGGACTCTACCTCCCAAATTTTAAGTCCTCAGGTAGTAGGTGAGGAGCATTATAAAGTAGCCCGGGATGTCCAGAAGGTACTGCAGAGATATAAAGAACTGCAGGATATTATTGCTATCTTAGGTATGGATGAATTATCTGACGAAGATAAGTTAACAGTTTCCAGGGCTAGAAAGATACAGCGTTTCTTGTCCCAGCCCTTCTTCGTAGCTGAGACCTTTACAGGCTTCCCAGGTAAATATGTATCTGTTAAAGAAACAATCCGCGGATTTAAGGAAATATTAGAAGGTAAGCATGATGATCTGCCGGAGCATGTTTTCTTGTATGTTGGTACTATTGACGAAGCAGTAGAAAAGGCCAAGAAAGGATAGGGGGTAGACACATGCCTGATAAAACCCTCACGCTGGAGGTAGTTACTCCAGAGCGCAAAGTCTTATCTGAAGAAATTACATCCATAATTGTACCTGCTATAGAGGGGTATATGGGTATTTTACCTAACCATGCCCCTATGATTTCAGGTCTAGAACCAGGTATAATTAAATATAAAGTAGCTGGTAAGTATAAAAAAATGGCAATAAGCGGCGGTTTTTTAGAGGTATCAGATAATAAAGCCAGCATTTTAGCAAATACTGCAGAACTGGCTGAAGAAGTTGATCCGAAAAGAGCCCAAGCGGCAAAAGAGCGAGCAGAACAACGTCTCCACAACAAGTCAGGTGTTGATCTATTACGGGCAGAAACGGCCTTAAAGAGAGCTATTGCCAGATTACGAGTGGCAGGCGGAGATCAGCATTAATTTTTAGTGGGGCAAAAATTACCTTGCGAAAAAAGAAGGAATTTCAAAAAACGAGTAGAATAAATAATATGATTGCTTGATACTTAAGCAATTAACCTAAAACAGATGCACCGCAGTCACTAAAAGACTGCGGTGTATCTGTTTTAGGCAAGTGGGATATACTGAATGTCAGTGCTACAGTGCTACAGAATAAAGATTACACTCCACTCCGCTTCGTTAGATTAAGATTCCGCTAGCACTAGATTGAGGAAATTTTAAATTGCTATATGCTATGTTACCCAAAACCGTAGGGAACGGTGTCCTCACCGTTCCGCTGGTCTCTGGTCTCTGAACACTGTTCACTAATCCCTTAACTCTGGCTACCGGTCACACAGTACTGATCCCGGTCACGAGACATTCAGATTATAATTGGAGGGTTAAGAAAGATGAGTAAATCCGAGCTGGAAAAAGCCTTAGAAAGAGGAATCTACGGTGCTCCCGAGTTGAGGAGAGAAGAAATAAAAAAAAACCTGGGGTGTTTTCGCGAAAGGGTATTAAAAGCCCTTACGAAAAAACAAATTCTTGAGCCCGGAACATATAAAGAAATACTAGATGCTATTCTTGATCCTAGAGCCAAAAGGCTAGTTATCACCAATGATGTCCAGCTTTCCTTCGCCATGGATTATATAAATCTAGCTCATAAAAACAAGGTAGAATTCACCCTAGTTGACGGCCACGACTACTCAGGCGACATTGGCCTAGTAGTAGTCAGCGATACTGCAGTAGATATCGAGAATATCTTTGTTACTCAAGGGTCGAGCTAACGCGTCTGATGTACTTTAGGGTCACATTATTGCGTCTGACATCTACTTCTAGGTCGAAGCTTGAGCGTCTGACAATTACTTTGAGGACAAATTATTGCGTCTGATGTACTCAAGGGTTAAAATTTTGCGTCTGACATCTACTTATGGGTCGAAGCTTGAGCGTCTGACAATTACTTTGAGGACAAATTATTGCGTCCAATGTACTCAAGGGTTAAGATATTGCGTCTGACACTTTCCTTGGGGTAGGGGTCTTGTCATTGCGAAGGCGTTAGCCTGTGGCAATCTATGGCCTTCCGGGTGGAGATCGCCACGCTACGCTCGCGATGACATTCTATGGTCCACGCAAAGGTTTTTTATCAGACGCAAAATATCCACCCAGTAGTACTGTCAGACGCAACAGCTAGACCCCTGAGTATTGTCAGACGCATAATATTCACCCAGCAGCATTGTCAGACGCAATAGCTAGACCTGTGAGCATTGTCAGACGAAATAGCTAGACCCCTAAGCACCGGTCACCGGTCCCTGGTCCCTGGTCCCTATTCCCTGAGCACGCTTCCCTCAATGAATCCCAATAGAAAAATCCGCAGTCACTTTCGCCTCAAATGTCCTGCTCCACGGTAGCACCATCTGTGAGGAAATACTTTCCACAGTAAAGCTTATCCCACCTATCTTAAATTGCTCCCCTATAAAAGCATTTGCTAATTTCTCCTCATAGGGGGCATATAATTCAGCCAGGATATCATTAGCCTCAGCATGCCTCTCACCGATATTATGGGGATCAATATTCAGCTTTTTTAAGCGTGTATTTAATTCTTCCCTCAAAATCCCTTGGTAAACCAAATCCTCTGCAATTCGAATAAATCTAAATTCTAGATAAGCTCGCAAGGCTTTCGCCTGAGCGGCCTTATTGTATTTTTTAAAATTATCAGCTAAAGAGTGATAAAAAACAGCATGGGACAGTTCAGTTCCGATTGTATTGCCTGCCGTATTCCAGCCAGCATAGCCTGTCACCTTAGCAAAGGTATCAGTACTTAAAAGATAATCCAATAGACTAATATCACCTTTATTAGTGTGAGCAATGTCCATTATTCCCAGGTAAGGACTAGTGTTCTCTTGGATTATAGCTTTTAAAGAAGCTGGCAGCTCTGCATCATTATGGATAATAACCTTTTTGGCGGAATCAGCAGCTTCCACTATATTTAAATAATTTAGCTTAGTTTTAACAACATTCTCCAGGCTGGCTGCTTCAAAGGGAAAATAAGCTTCCTTTAGGCCCTCATTAGTATATTGAATATTTAAACCTAAGTTCTCTTTTAGAGGTAGCTGTCGGGCTAAAACCATCATCGTCAGCTCATCGGCACCATGTACGAATTGAACCCTATCGTTAAGTTTTGGTGCTAATGCCCGTACTATTTTATTACTTAAGCCGTACTCCTCAGCATCATCCTGACCTATAAGGTATTGATCAATTAACCCCTCATTAGCTAAAATAATTAAACTTTTAACTAAGAGCTGAGTATTTTCATAAATACTTAAATATTCATTTAAGATATCCTTCGGTATGTTTTTTGGAGGCTCAGGAGGTTTTTTCCCTTCCCGGTCAGCCAGATCTATCTTTTGGGCATATTCAGCGAGAGTCTCATTATAAGGCCACAGCTGGGTAAATTGACTGGGCAAAAGCCGGGGCAGTACTGTGATTACTGTAATGTCCTTCTTTTGGTTTTCCTGAGAGAAGCTTCTAAAGCGAGCTATTTGAGCTTCAAGGTCTTGGTAGGACTGAGGATCCCGGGAGGCAATTAAGCCACCATTAAAAAGCTCAGTGGTATTTATAATAATCCTATTAAAACCTTTGCTATTGGCTTCCAGCCAAGACCAAAGGTTTTCAGTTTGAGCTGGCTCAAGAAAATTATCCAGGTATGCATATGGTATATCCAGCTGCATATTCCCCATTTTCCCTAATATTTCTGGATATTGAGTATTACAAGGTCGGCTGTCCAAAGGAATTAAACCTACCCTTTCAGGAACTCTAGTAAAAAAGCTGCACCCCGAAAGTAAAGACATAATTACCGCTATTATAATTAATTTTTTCATATAATCAACCTTTCGTGCTAGTGAATATTAGAGTGACCAGTGCCCAGTGCCCGGTGACCAGTGAAAAGAATAAGGACTTTTGTCATTGTGAGATTCCCATTCAGTTATTATTTATCCTGGTTTGATAATAAATAATCGTAGGGAACGACGCCCTCGTCGTTCCTCTCCAGCGCCTATACATCCAAATGAAAAAAATACGTAGGGGCGCGCATTGCGCGTCCGTCTTTGCACTGCCCCCTTGTCATCTTAACATAATCTAATAATTCTGCCTATTAATCATCCGTATACGCCCATAATAAAATCGCATTAGCGATTTTATTATTAAATTACGAATAATATACCAATTTATGGTGAATACTAAACTCATAACATTAATCCAAAATTTCACTGTACTTCGATCCCTGATCACTGGTCCCTGGGCACGATTTCCCCAAAAGAATTGCCACAAATTCCAAAAAGGATGTGTTTCACCTTGAAAAACCACTCCTCCATAATAGCTTTCCTAGGAATTTTAACATTTATAATTATTCCTATTTATCAGATTAATGCTGCCAATCAGGATTATTTAGACATTGTTACTAAAAGTTTTCAAGTTACAAATGGGGAATTTAGCGAATTAAATATAGAAGCCTGGGCACAAATAAATAAAAAGGGACTTCCAGCTGGTGAACTCCAAGCTATCTACCAGGATATAGCAAAAGAATTATCTCTAAGCGCTAACCCTTCATATGAGAAATATGTTGATTCTATTAGTATCTACTATGGGCAAATACTTGAGGAGGGAGTATATCTGCAGCTGTCATTACAAAGCTTTCAGTCCGAGGGATTAGAGTCAGGAACATTTTTAGGGATGCAAATTAGCTGCATTAATTTGGAAAAGGGCAGAAAGTATTTTGACCTGTTTACCAAAATCTTTGATTCCCTTAATGCCCAGAACGAGATAGGTGTAACTATAGTGGGTACTTTCCCCGGCCAACTAAGCCAGGAAGAGCGTTTTAGAAAGTCGGATTTAGCCTTTGCATCGGTTAGCGCCCAAGTAGTAGAAGGAATTGAGACCGAAGAACTTGTAAGTTTGAGTGGCTATACACCTCTATGTACTAGCTATCTTGATGTAGCTGATAAAAAAATCAATCTGAATGCAGCCATACGCTACCATGCTATCGACAATAAAACATATATCCACATAGGTGCACCCTTAATATTCCAAGAATATTAAGGGTGCAGGCTGAGGTTAAGGTTAAGGCTAAGGCTGAGGTTGAGGATAAAGCTAAAGGATAAAAGAAGAGAAGAGAAGATTAAGATTTCGCTTCGCTAGATTAAGATTAATTCTTAAAATGACAATACACTGTATAGACAAAGACATTTTCCTAGCCACTAATAACTTAGTAAGGCAGGCTAAAGTTACTAAAAAATGTTTAAGATAAATTTCTCAACCTTAACCTCAACCTCAACCTTAGTAATGCGAAAGCATTACTACTAGGTAATTTGTCCCAAATTGCATTTTAAGGCAGGAATTGGATACATTTTAGCGAATATCTATCTTGACACTAAGCTATAAATATCACATACTTATCAAGAATATGCATTTATTTATATTATCTATGCAAGAACGATAGATATTTTCTTATCTTTTCCTGGTCACTGGGCACTGATCAACCGGGCACGTTACCCAAAAGATTGTCCTAAAATACCTAGTCACCAGTCACTAACAATTAAACTACGGAAGGAGGTGCACCCTGTAACAAAACTCTTTGGTATTAATTTTGAAGGTTTTGTAAACAGGAATAGTATTGGATAAAATTATCGTAACTGGTGGTGCCAGATTAGAAGGAAATATTACTATAAGCGGCGCCAAAAATGCAGTATTACCTATTATTGTGGCCTCATTATTATCATCTAGTAAGTGTAGAATACAAGATGTTCCCAGATTAGCTGATGTAAGTACTATAAGCGAAGTATTAGAAATGTTAGGGGCAAAGGTTAATTTCGAGGGGAACACTTTGGATATAGATAGTAGCAATGTTAATGGTTTTGAAGCCCCTTATGAGTATGTTCGGAAAATGCGCGCCAGTGTTCTTGTGATGGGACCACTACTGGCCCGACTGGGCAGGGTTAAGATATCCATGCCTGGTGGTTGTGCTATTGGAACACGGCCCATTGATCTACACCTAAAAGGAATGGAAGCTTTAGGTGCGAGAATTTCTCTGGACCACGGCAATATTGAAGCTCGAGCTGAAAAGCTTAAGGGAGCAAAAATATACCTTGATTTTCCCAGTGTGGGAGCAACAGAAAATATTATGATGGCTGCTACCTTAGCTGAAGGTACAACAGTTATTGAAAATGCCGCTGAGGAACCGGAAATAGTTGACTTGGCAAACTTTTTAAATAGCATGGGTGCAATAGTCAAAGGTGCCGGCACAAATGTAATCAGAATAGAAGGTGTAAAAAGTTTAGGTGCAACTACCCATACGGTTATCCCAGACCGGATAGAAGCGGGCAGTTATTTAGTTGCCGGAGCAATTACCGGAGGTAATTTATTACTAGAAAATGTAATAGTTGACCATTTAAAGCCCATCATTTCCAAGCTGCAGGAATGTGGAACAGAAATATATGAGGAAAATAATGCTTTGCGGGTTATTGGTAAAGACATTCTTAAATCAGTGGATATTAAAACATTACCATATCCCGGCTTTCCCACTGATATGCAGGCTCAGTTTATGGCCTTAATGACGAAATCAGCTGGGACGAGCCTTATTACAGAAACGGTATTTGAAAATCGTTTTATGCACGCCGATGAATTCAAGAGAATGGGTGCGGATATTAAAATTGAAGGCAGAAGTGTTGTAATAGAAGGTGTTAAAAATATCTACGGCTGTCCTGTTAAGGCCACTGACCTCCGAGCAGGGGCAGCTCTTGTTATCGCAGCCTTAGTAGCTGAGGGTGATACTGAAATAAGCTGTGTTCACCACATTGACCGTGGTTATGAGAATATAGTAAGCAAGCTTCAATCAGTAGGCGCGAAAATACGACGAGTTTAGTAATGCTAACGCATTACTAAAGGTTTTGCTACGCTAGGTTAAGGTTGAGATAAAGTAAGATTAAGATTTCGCTTCGCTAGATTAAGATTCCGCTACGCTAGGCTGAGGTTAAGGTAAAGTTAAATAAAGGTTAATAATTGGAGCCGGGCGTAAGCTCGGCTTTTGTTCGTTTGTTCGTCCCTGTCATTGCGAGGGGAGCGAAGCAATCTCAGACCGGGGTTTACGAACATAAAGAGAAAAACAAATCAAAGCTGGTTCAAGGCAGAAAAAAATTGAATTAATAAATATTTCAAATGCTACATGGGATGATTTGTATATTGATTTATGAGATTGCCACGCTCCTTACACTCACTCGCAATGACAGTGAAAAAGGTTGCGACGAAGCAAGCTCTTTTTTAATTCAAATTTCCCTTCCACCTCATAAGATTAATAGACAACCTTCGTCCCCTGATTTTCCTTAACCTCAACCTTAACCTTAGTAATGCTTTGCATTACTACTTAACCTAGTGAGCGTAGGTGAACGCAACCTAAACCTAGCGAAGCGAAACCTAACCAAATTTGCTTTAACAAATTTGGTTATTCTATTTTCCCTCCCCACCTCATAAGATTAATAGACAACCTTCGTCTCCTGTTTCTTCCCTAACCTCAACCTTAACCTCAACCTAGTGCAGTGAAACGAAGCGAAACCTAACAAAACTGCTAACAAGCAATTTTGTTCACTGAGGTGAAATCAGAATGCGTAAATACATTTTAGGGGGAATAATACTTATTTTATTAATGATAATTATTATTCCCCTCTGTACTTTGCTGCTTCTAGAATTAGATTACGGTAAGGTGGAGATAACACCCATGGGTAGAGCAATAAATGTATTTAATTACCAGACGGGTAAGCTAATGACTATGGATTTCGAAGAATATATAGTCGGGGTAGTTGCAGCCGAAATGCCGGCATCCTTTGAAAAGGAGGCTTTAAAAGTTCAAGCTGTAGCGGCTAGAACCTACGCATATAAACGTTTGATAGAGCCCGATGCTCTAATAAAGGAATATCATCCTCAAGCAGATGTCATAACAAGTCCTTCAATTTGTCAGGCATGGGTAAGTGATGCTGAGCTCAAAGAAAAATGGGGTCGTCTGGACTATCTAAAATTCAAAAAAAGGATAGTTGATGCCGTGGAGGAAACAAGGGGGGAGATTTTAGTTTATCAGAATAAGCTCATTGATCCAGTTTATCACGCCAGCTGTGGAGGGAAAAGAACAGAGGATTCAGGTGATGTATGGAAATACAGTTTTCCCTACTTACAGAGCGTAGAGTGTTCCGGCCATGAGGATAAACACCTGCAGGATACAAAAACTATTCCCATCAGGAATATTGATGTGGCGTTAGCTTCTAACCTAGAAGCTGTTCCTGCCGCTAAGCTTCAGAGCAGTATCAATAATTACCTTCAAGTCGTGGAAAAGACCAAAACAGGCAGGATAAAAACCTTAAGTATAAATGGCAAAAAGCTGCCTGGCACTGAAGTCAGAACTAAACTAGGCTTAAAATCCACCTGGTTTACCTGGCAGATTAACAATAACAATATAACCTTTACCACCCGGGGCTATGGCCACGGTGTAGGCATGTGCCAATATGGAGCAGATGGTTTTGCCAAACAAGGCAAAAAATATGACACAATACTGAAACACTACTATCAGGGTGTGGAGATTGTTAAGATAAAATAAGGTTAAGGTTTCGCTCATTTCAATTCGCTAGGTTAAGGTTAAGAAAATAATCTTAAGAACTTACTCAACCTCAACCTTAGCCTTAACCTAGCGTAGCGAAACCTTAACCTTAAAAATAGACGTAAGAAACGGCTCTCAATAAGCCGTTTCTTACGTCTATTTTTACCCAATCCTGGCAATCATATTGCTAAGGAGCGTGATTAATATGAATAAAGAAAAATATAGTAAAATATTAGACAAATACAGTGACAGCCTAAAGAAATACGGCGTTTATCTGTTGATTATTTTATTTTTTCTGACCTTTAGTCTAAACTACTTGCTAGGTAGAATGAAAGACAACAGTATGGTGATTAATTCTGATTCGTTTTCTGAACCAGAAATATTAATCGAGGAAGTTGGTAATAATGGCAGTGAGGAAAAATTGGCTGTAGAAATTGATAGCGAACAGCAAAAAACCGAAACAGCTGTAACAACAGTAGCAAATACACCACAAAAGCCTGAACCTCAACAAGCAGAAAAACCAGCAGAGAATATTACGCAAAAACCAGCAGAAGATACAAGCCCCATAATTAACACCGAAACGCGCCCACTAGACCTTATTTGGCCTGTTAAGGGTGATATAATAAATAATTTTGGTATTAGCTACTCTAAAAAATACGATGACTATCGCTTGCACCCTGGTTTAAACATCAGAACAAATCCAGGGGTGGATATCAATGCGGCCTTTGAAGGTAAAATTACTATGGTGGAAAATACTGAGGCGGAAAAGTTTATAATCGAAATAGATCACGGAAAGGGATGGCTGAGCCGCTATTCCCAATTAGCTCAAGCAGTTGTTAAAGAAGGACAAACTGTTAAAGCCGGAGAAAAAATTGGCCAAGCAGGAGCACCAGGCACAGAAGGAGTCGAAGAATCCCATCTCCATTTCAGAATCAAACAAAATGACCAATGGAGCGACCCACTAGAGTACCTAAAGAAATGAGCATGACGGCTAAAGAGTTAAGTTTTTAGGTCAGCGTGACGTCTATGGGGATAAATATAATGTCGGCGTGACGGCTAATTGGTTAAGTTTTAGGTCGGCATGTTGCCTCAAAATAAATTCTACATTCTAAATTCTACATTCTACATTTTCACTTCTCCATTCTACATTTCTCAATTAAATCCTTAGCCTTATTCCTTGATTTTACATGCCGACCTACAGGCTGGCTCATAAGCCGTCACGCCGACTCACAAATTATCCCAATAGTAAAAGAAAATTAAGGAATTAATCATTTTTTCACCCAACCTCCCATATATATTAGTTGAAAAGATGTAACGGGGAGGTCAAGTAATGCAAGAATACATACGTAAACGGGTATTGGAAATTTGTGAGTATATATTAGAATCAGCCCATACTGTGCGGCAGACAGCAACTGTATTTGGGGTAAGTAAGAGTACTGTACATAAAGACATGACGGAAAGGCTGCCAATTATTAGTAAAGAATTGGCCAACCAGGTTCGGGAAGTATTAGAAAAAAATAAAGCAGAAAGGCATCTCCGGGGTGGAGAAGCCACAAAACGTAAATACATGAATGATCAAGATGAAGAAATAGCTTAAAAGTACCAAATTTTCAGAACGTAAGCTACTAAACACTAAAAAATCTCCATATTGGAGATTTTTTAAAAATTACAGAGAATAATAGAGGAAAAAAATAGGTCTTGTAGAATAATGTGTTAAGGCAAATATAACCATATTTATTAATTAAGCTTAACCATTAATACTTCTAATAATGTTCTTTAACCTGTAGAACTGTAGAACTGTAGCACTGTAGCACTTTCGGTACAAAGGGGATTTTAGCCCTTTTCTTCATATGTAGGACAAGCACATCAAGGGGGGATAAGAGTGTTTTTTGATTTCGGTGAAGACATCGGCATAGACTTAGGTACTGCAAGTGTACTTGTCTATGTCAAGAAAAAAGGAATCGTTTTAAATGAACCTTCCGTAGTAGCCTTGGATAAAAACAGCGGGCAAATTATTGCAGTAGGTGATGAGGCCAGAAAAATGCTAGGGAGAACCCCTGGCAATATTGTTGCCATCAGACCGCTAAGAGATGGGGTAATAGCTGACTATGAAGTAACTGAAAAAATGTTAAGGTATTTCATCGATAAGGCTGTTGGTAAAAGGCTTTTCTTTAAGCCCCGGGTTATGGTCTGCATACCATCCGGTGTAACAAGTGTGGAAGAGCGGGCTGTTCGGCAGGCAGCTATGGCAGCCGGTGCCAGACAGGCCTATCTCATAGAGGAGCCGGTAGCAGCTGCTCTAGGTGCAGGAATTGACATTTCCGAACCCAGCGGTAGCATGGTTGTCGATATCGGTGGTGGTACAACTGATGTAGCTGTACTATCCCTCGGAGGAGTAGTATGCAGTAAATCCATCCGCATCGGTGGCGATAAGTTTGATGAAGCTTTGGTTCGATATGTACGGCGGCAGTTTAATTTGATGATTGGTGAAAGAACCGCTGAGGAAGTAAAGAAAGAAATCGGTACAGCATATCCAGCCAAAAGGCAGGGTGACAAGATGGAAGTCCGTGGTCGGGATTTAGTAAGCGGTCTTCCCAAAACAATTGTTGTTACCGCTGAGCAGGCTTTTGACGCTTTAAGTGATACGGTGGATGCTGTAATAAGTGCTGTCAAAGAAGTACTGGAAAAAACCCCCCCTGAACTTGCTGGCGATATAATGAATAAAGGTATCGTAATGACCGGTGGTGGTGCTTTGCTAAATGGCCTCGAAACTTTGATCACTGAACGGACAGGCCTGCCCACCCATGTCCCCGATGATGCCATTTCCTGTGTCGCAATAGGCACAGGCATTGCATTGCAAAACCTAGATCTTTTACAAGACAGCAAGATCTATACAAAAAAAGTTATATAATCCACCCGGGGCGGTTCCCAAACCGCCCCATTAATGTTTATTTTCCCCGAACGGGTGGTTAAACGCCCTCCGTTAATATTATTATCGTAGGGGGTATAACCGCCCCTTTCTATGTTATAAATAATAACCCCGTAGGGGCGCCCAGTGGGCGTCCGCAAATATTCTCAATAATAGGGTGATATAATGAACGGTGAATACCAAGAAGAAAACCAAATCGTTTAAAGGATTATGATTATTCCCAAGCAGGAGCATATTTTATCACAATATGTGTAAAAGACCGAAAAAATATTTTATGGAATAACATTGTAGGGGCGTGCATTGCACGTCCGCAGCTATCCAATATAGGTAATATAGTGAATAATACGGTTCAAAATGTTCCACATATATATAAAAATGCAGTTTCCATAGAAAAGTATGTGATTATGCCTAATCATATTCACATGATAATTATTATACGAGGAAATGAGGATGGACGCGCAATGCGCGCCCCTACGATTTCTAATATTATAAATCAGATGAAGGGTAATGTTACAAAACAAATTGGATACTCCATTTGGCAGAAATTATTCCATGACCGTATCATCAGAAACCAACAGGAATATGAAAAAATATACGAATACATAGAAACAAACCCATCAAAATGGCAAGAAGACAAATATTATATTTAATTGGTTCATTCCCCCTAAACAAATCCCAAATCCAACCGATATAATACATAAGAGTTTCCAAAATGTTCGTGTCAGACGCAAGATGTTACCCAGAAGTACTGTCAGACGCAAAATGTTCACTCAGAAGTATCTCAGACGCTCAAATTTAACCCATAAGAAATTGTCAGACGCAAAATATTAACCCCAAAGCAATAAAGTGTGGAGGTGCAAGAATGCTTAGAGGTCTATATACAGCAGCTACCGGCCTAAGTGCTATTATGTTCAGAAATGAAATTGAGACAAATAATTTGACCAACTCTAAAACCGGTGGTTACAAAAAGGAAGAAGTTCTTTTTAAATCCTTTCAGGCCATACTGAATAATAGAATAAGCTATGAAAGGCCTTATACTGAAGGGGCACCAATTGGTACTTTGGGTCGAGGTGTCATGGTTGATGATGTAATAACCTATTTCGATATCCAAGGTGAATTAGTCAACACAGGCAAAGATTTTGATTTAGCAGTAAACGGTAACGGCTACATGGTTATTGAAAACGCGGACGGTCAAAGGTTCTATACTAGAAACGGTTCCTTTGGTGTAGACTATAACGCTCGGCTGACTAATGACGATGGTTATATGGTAATGGGACAAAACGGTTCTTTAGAAATCACAGGACTGCTTATAGATATCCACGATGATGGCAGAGTTTATGTAGATGGAGAATATGTTGACACCCTATTGATGGTAGACCTCATTGACCCCAAAAAAGTAGGAAGCAACCTATTTGATACAGATAATCCTCCAATAGAAGCAAAAGGCAAAATTCTCCAAGGATATCTAGAGCAATCCAATGCCAACCCTATCGAAGGGATGACAAAGTACCTGAAAAACCTAAGGGCCTATGAAGCTAACCAAAAAGTTGTCCAAGCCTATGATGCTACCTTAGAAAAAGTAATAAATGAAGTAGGACGTGTATAAAAGCCGCAGGCTTTTAGGTTGAGGCTAAGGCTAAGG
>LADT01000030.1 GCA_000961765.1 Clostridiaceae bacterium BRH_c20a
ACCAGAAATACGGGATACAGCAAAAATAGGAGTGTAATATTCTGGCTCAATTCCTAAAGATTTATACACAATTCCAGAATAGAAATCAACATTAGGGAAAATCTTTTTCTCTTTACCCATATCTTCCATGACCTCTGCTTCTATACTTTTTGCAATATTATACATTTCCTGCATTTGAGGCTTGTCATTTGCCAGCAATTTTGCCAAAGGCTCTAAAATCCTTGCCCTCGGGTCATATGCCTTATAAACTCTATGACCAAATCCCATTACTTTGCCATTTTCCGCTCTGAGCTTTTTGTACCATGATTTAACATTATCTACTGACTTTATTTCTTCTAAAGTACTGATAACCTTTTGATTAGCTCCACCATGCAATGGGCCATTTAAAGCGGCAATACCAGCCCCTACTGAAAAATATATATCCGATAAAGTAGAAGCAACAACCATAGTAGCAAAAGTACTAGCGTTTATACCATGCTCGGCATGAAGAATAAGACAAATATCCAACACTCGCTCTTCCAAAGGTGTAGGTTTTTTTCCATTCATCATATATAATAAATTGGCGGCAAAACCTAAATCCGGATCAGGCTCTAATGGTAGATGGCCTGATCGTAATCTAACAATGGCACCATAATACTAGATAGTCCTGCTATACAGTTTCCGGGCATTTTCTGTACCCAAGGAATTGGTTACATAAATCTCATCCACATACAGTTCCGAATCCTTAACTTCCACCTTGCCGGGCTGCACATCAGCGATATCGCTCACCATTTTCCCTTTGGAAAACCGTTTCACTATGAACAGCACTATAAATCCTATAATTAAGCCACTAATTACATTGATCCAAGTAGATTTACTATTTACCAGCTGGATGGTCAGTGCGGTAGCAAAGGAAACAACTAGGGCAAAATAGTCGGAGCCATCATTTTCTGAAAATGACTATTTCTTAATCAAAGGGTTGAGTGTAAAAAACGAGCATTACGTTATTACCCATTTTGTGTTAAACTGCAGTTAATTCCTTTTATATATTAAGGTTAATCTCTTTTCCCAGCCAAATTTTCACCCCTTTCGCTGTTTATCGTTATTTTCTGCTTTGACTAGGTTTTTATGTATTTGCATATGCAATTTCGTTACCAAACCCGGCGCTGTATTTCTATAGTCTTTTTTGTTTAAAATATTAATAATTGAACTTTTTTTGAGGGGGAATATCGGACTAATGGAAATAAATTCTTTGGCTCTAGCATTTACCTCACTAGGTTTAGGGGTAGTACATGGCTTTGATGCTGATCATGTGGTGGCTGTTACCAATTTTGTCAGCAAGAACCCGGAGCCTAAAAAATCAGCTGTTTTTGGCTTTAAGTTTGGTTTAGGTCATAGTATTACCGTACTTATTTTTGCAATTATAGCGCTAGCTTTTAAAATTACTATTTCGCCCTTTTTTGAAGAAATGATGGAGATATTGGCAGGCACCCTGATCATTTTGCTGGGGATTTGGGTTATATGGGGAGTAATTAAGCAACACCATCATACTCATGAACATGTCCATGATGAATATGATGGTGTTGTTGCTCACACTCACTCACATAGCCATAATCATGGTGAAGGTCACGTCCACAAACATGGGGCTACTTTTGTAGGGGCAGTAACTGGCCTGGCGGGAACTGCTGGAGTTATGCTATTTGGACCGGTTATATTAGCAGAAACAGTTTTACAGGCGGCACTTTTTATCGCCTTGTACGGTTTGGGTATAATTTTCTCTATGACCTTGTACGGTTTGGTGGTAGGAAAATTTTATTACCTTACTCATAAATCGGAACGAATATCCCAAATTATAGTAGGCACCACCGGACTAGCAACAATAGTGTTCGGTATTGTTTGGGTGGGAGGAATTTTATTTGGATGAAGCAGTATTCAGTTTTGCTTTTGTTTAAGTTAATAATCCTGTAGATAAATACCTCTCACCTGTATCAGGAATAATCGCTAATACCTTTTGATCTTTGTTTAAATTCTTTGCTTTTTGAAGAGCGACATATACTGCGGCACCTGCTGAAATACCACATAAAATACCCTCTTTTTGAGCTAATAGTTTACTTGTATTAATAGCATCATCATCATCAATATGAACAATTTCATCAAAGATATTAATATTTAGGGTATCCGGTATAAATCCAGGTCCTGTACCCACAATTTTGTGTGGACCCGGTTTTCCGCCGGCAATTACTGGGGAGTTTTTTGACTCCACAACATATATCTGCAGATCAGGGTACTCTTTACGTAAAACCTCGCCTGTACCACTAATAGTACCACCTGTGCCTGCAGTTGCTACAAATACATCTAACCTATCTTTAAAGTCCTTGATGATTTCTTCCGCAGTTGTTATTTTATGTATCTCGGGGTTGGCCATATTTATGAATTGTTGGGGCATATAACTATCAGGAGTTTGCTCTAGCAGTTCCTTTACCTTAGCAAGGCTGCCAGGTATCATATCAGCAGCAGGTGTAAGAATTACCTCTGCTCCATATGCTTTTAAGAGGGCAATTCTTTCTTTTGAAGCAGAATCAGGCATCACAATAATACTTTTATACCCTTTAGCCGCGGCTACCATAGCTAACCCTATTCCTGTGGTTCCCGAAGTAGGTTCAATTATTGTTGCACCAGGTTTCAAAATATTCCGCTCTTCGGCATCTTTTATCATATTAAAGGCTGCTCTGTCTTTTACAGATCTACTGGGATTCATAATTTCTAACTTTACATATACCTGGGCCATATCTTTATTCGTTATTGTATTTAATTTTATAATAGGTGTATTGCCTATCAGTTCAGTAATGTTATTATATATCATTTATATTTTCTCCTTTGAAAAACTATATAAATTATAAATGTTAGCACCTTACATTTTCATTCTAATGTTTCATTCATACTCCCCGTTCTATATCCAAATACATCTAGAGTTACATATGTATACCCAAGATTTTTAAACTTTTCTCCAATTTCAATTAACATTTTTGTATCTAAAATTTTTTCCTTTTCTAGAGGTAACAGCTCTATTCTGGCCAGATTTCCATGATTTCTCACTCTTACTTGTGAAAAACCCCTGTCTAACAAAAATTGCTCCGCTTTATCTACTAATGTTAGTTTTTCAATAGTTATTTCCTCTCCATAAGGGAAACGGGATGATAAACAGGCGTAAGATGGCTTATTCCAGGTACTAAGCTTTAACATTTTAGCTAAATCTCTAATTTCATCTTTGGTTAAACAAACTTCCTTTAAAGGACTTTTGATATTTAATTCTTTGAGTGCCTTCATTCCAGGCCGATAATCATCCATATCATCAAAGTTGGAACCATCAAGTATATTAGTAATTCCATTATCTTGCCCTACTTGTATTAATTTACTGTAAAGTTCTTTCTTGCAATAATAACACCTATCAATTGGATTTTTGGAAAACCCTTCAATTTCAAGCTCTTCTGATTCTATCACAATATGTCTTACACTTAATTCTTCTGTAATTTTCTTGGCTGTATTCAGTTCTCGGGTTGGATAGGTTGAAGAAGTAGCAGTTACCGCTATTACTTTATCTCCTAATACATCTTTACAAACCTTTAATAAAAAAGTGCTGTCAATTCCACCTGAAAAAGCTATTATTGCATTATCTAACTCACTAATTATTTTCCGAAGCTTTGAATACTTATTATGCATATAAATACCCCCAATTTGGTTTCATTTGTAAAAATATTTATTAAAACCCCTAATTCCTCGAGAGGAATTATATATAAAAGGTTATTTATTTTCTTAGATACTTCAAAGGATCTGTATTTTCACCGTTAATTCGAACGCCAAAATCAATATGGGGTCCCGTACTCCAGCCTGTTGAGCCTACTTTGCCTATTTGTTCCCCTTGTTGAACAAATTGTTCTTCTTTAACTAAGATGCTAGATAAATGGGAATATCGGGTTGTAATACCTCCATGGTCAACTACAATAGTATTACCATAGGCTCCTGACCATCCGGTAAATATTACTTTACCTTTGGCGGCAGCAATTATTTTCGCACCCATGGGGGCGGCAATATCTACCCCACTATGGAAAGTTCTTTTCTTTAGTATCGGGTGTATGCGATAGCCATAAGGAGAAGTAATTCTATAATAACCCGGGGTGGGCCAAAGCAATGTACCTCTAAAAGTCCCCTTTGAGGTTTTTGACATTAACTCTCTAGCTAACCGATCGGATTCCTTTTCCATGTCACTTAACCCTTTGGCCAGTTCATAATTATTATTTTTAATATTTCTTAACAAACTGCTTTGTCTCGAACTTGATATTTGAAGTTTTTCCCTCCGATTACTTCTTGTCTCATTTAGTTCTTCTAACCGCTTTTTTTCATTCTCTAATGCTAACTCTATTTTTTCAAGTTCTGCTCTTTCTATTTCTAAATCCTCATATAGGCGCAAATCATTTTCAGCGATTCTTTTTAAAAATTCAAATCTTGTTAAAAAGTCCGCTATACTTGTTGAAGCAAATATAATCTCTAGAAAGTTAATGTCACCATTTATGTATATTTGCTTTAATCTTTTAGAAAATATTTCAGATCGCTGGTCTAATTCTATTTCCTTGTTTTCTATTTCTTCTTGTTTTATGGAAATCTGTTCAGTAACGTTATTAATTTTACTAGTCATATTAGTAATGTCACTTGAAAGCCTTTCAATATCATTATCTAAAGTTTTCAATTCTTTAAGAACATCTTTCTCTTTCTCTTTACCATTTTCAAGTTGAGATTTCGTTTGGTTGATTTCTTTTTGCAACTGTTTTTGCAGGTTTTCAATATCCTCGATAGTCTCTGCATTAATAGATAAAACATTAAAAATATTTAAAATTGCAACTAAAAACAAGATAGCTGCAATCCTCCCTTTATTCCCCCAAAACAATGCCACATCACCTCAAAATAAGTTGTATTATTGTATTTTCTCAGAGAATTTCGATGAAATTGTGAATATTGTGGTTGAAAAGGGGGCATACCTCATCCTTTAAATATGCTTTGAGGATTGAGGTATGTCCCAATTAAAGTTATTTATGTGAACCCGGTACATATTTCCATCGCTTTAGTCTCAAAGCATTAGTGACTACAGAAACTGAGCTAAAAGCCATGGCTGCACCGGCGATTACTGGATTTAAAAATCCAAAGGCCGCTACCGGTATACCTAATGTATTATAAATTAGGGCCCAGAAAAGATTTTGCTTAATATTTCTCATCGTTGCTCGAC
Organism: Clostridiaceae bacterium BRH_c20a; assembly: GCA_000961765.1. GTDB lineage: Bacteria > Bacillota > Peptococcia > Peptococcales > BICA1-8 > BICA1-8. The sequence goes on from LADT01000030.1 coordinate 5,258, forward strand.
TTAGCTTAATACTGGCCGGTATACCTTTCAGATCTCCACTCATTAGGGTTATATCAGCGGCTTCCATTGCTACATCTGTTCCGGTTCCAATGGCGATCCCCACATCAGCTGTAGCCAGTGCAGGAGCATCATTAATACCATCCCCTACCATACCTACTATTTTCCCTTGATCTTTTAGTTTTTGTACTTCCACGGCCTTATCTTCCGGTAACACCTCTGCCAGAACATTTGTTATTCCCACCTGTTTGGCTATGGCATGGGCAGTCCGTATATTATCACCAGTAATCATATATACGTCTATTCCTAAATTTAAAAGTTCTTTTATAGCAGCTTGAGAGTTATCTTTTACTGTATCTGCTACTGCTATAATCCCAGCCATTCTATTTTCAATTGCCATAAGCATGGCAGTTTTACCCTGTTCTTCTAACTTAACAATATCCGCTTCAAACTTTTCAATTAAGATTTTTCTATCTCGCATCAATTTGCGGTTCCCGAGTAATACTAATTTACCTTCTATTTTCGCTTCTACGCCATGACCGGGTATGGCACTAAATTGTTCAGTACTTCCTAGCTTAAATCCTTGTTTTTCTGCACCCTTAACAATGGCTTCAGCTAAAGGATGTTCCGAACCTTTTTCAGTAATACCGGCAATTCTTAAGACTTCATCCTTGTCAAAATCGTTTAAGGCTACAACATCGGTAAGCTCCGGTTGCCCTTTAGTTATGGTGCCGGTTTTATCCAGAATCAGAGCATTAATCTTATGGGCTTTTTCTAAATGCTCACCGCCTTTAATTAGAATACCGTTTTCTGCACCTTTCCCTGTGCCCACCATTATTGAGGTAGGAGTAGCCAGTCCAAGGGCGCAAGGACAAGCGATAACTAATACTGCAGTAAAGTTAATAAGGGCTCTAGTAAAATTTGTTGGGTCAACTAGGAAGTACCATGATAAAAAGGTGACTACTGCAACTACAATTACTGCTGGAACAAAGTTGGCAGAAATAATATCAGCTAGCCTTTGAATAGGGGCTTTAGAGCCTTGAGCATCTTCTACTATCTTGATTATTTGGGCTAAAGCAGTATCTTTACCTACTTTAGTGGCCTCAAATTTAAAGGTGCCATGTTTATTTATTGTTGCACCAATAACCTGATCTCCCGCCTTTTTATCAACAGGAATACTTTCCCCAGTTAACATAGACTCATCTAATGCGGAATATCCTTCCATAATTATCCCATCTACTGGGACCTTCTCTCCAGGCCTTACTACTATTAACTCACCGACTTCAACCTCTTCGATAGGAATATCATATTCTTTTCCTTCTCTGATTACTCTTGCGGTTTTGGGTTGTAAACCCATTAACTTTTTAATAGCCTCTGAAGTTTTGCCTTTAGCAATAGCCTCTAGCAATTTCCCTAGAATAATTAAGGTAATGATAATGGCTGCGGTTTCATAATAAACACTTTCTTCTCCAATCAGGTCGCCCCAGAAGGTTACAACAACACTGAATATATATGCTGCCGTAGTTCCCATAGCTATTAAAACCGACATATTGGCACTTTTATTTTTTAATGCATAGTAGGAATCTTTATAAAACTGCCAGCCGGCGATAAATTGAATAGGAGTTGCCAGCACCAATTGGAACTTTGGATTCATGATAAACTCAGGAACCCAACGCCAGCCAAATATTTCGGTAAACATATACAATAGTAATGGAAGTGATAAGATGGCCGAGAAGACAAACAGAAAGGTTTGTCTTTTAATTTCGGCTTCTCTGCGGGCCTTTTCTTGGTCCACATCAACTTTATCCTCCTGCAATATAGCCTCATATCCTAAACCTTTAACTGCTTTTTTAATATCAGCAATAGTAATCTGGCTCTCTGCATACTCTATTGTTGCTTTTTCGGTAGCAATGTTAACTATCGCACTTTTTACTCCGATCAAACTGTTTAGCTTTTTCTCAATTTTATTGGCACAAGCTGCACAGGTCATGCCGGAAACCTTCAGGTCGGTCTTGTTGATAATAACTTTATAATTAAGTTTTTCTACTGTTTTAATAAACTCATTTAAACCTACTTTTTTCGTGTCATATTCAATAACTGCTTTCTCGGTGGCAAAGTTTACATTAGCCTTTTCTACTCCTTCCAATTTTTTTAATGCTTTTTCTACCTTGGCCGCACACGCAGCACAAGTCATACCATTAATTTTAAGTGTTGTATTAATCATTCCGCTCCACTCCTTAAATCACTTAGATTTATAAATACATGTTTTGTTTAGAAAATTGATCTATATACACCCATTTTTACGCCACACTCTCCCCCGTTGGGGAGGGGTAAATATTTAAAAAAATTCCCTTTAATTCACATCCCATTATGTCTTATCTATATACTTCTCAAGTACATAGATGATTTCATCTATCTTTTCTTCCCCTTGCCCCTCTTTCATTGCACCAAGCACACAGGAATTCAAATGATTTCTTAATATTTGCATATTGGCCTTTTTTAGAAGGGATTGTACCGCAAATATCTGTTTTGAGATGTCTATACAGTATCTATCATCATCTAACATCTTTAAAATTCCCTCAATTTGTCCTCGGGCAGTCTTTAACGCATTTATAGCTTCTCCATTTCCGTGTTTATGCATCTACTTTCCTCCTCGTAACAATATAAGATGGCACAGCTCTTTTAAAGAAATATTTCTTATAATTTTCGGTTAAGCACCCCCCGCCGGGGAGGGGTATGTCCTGATACTATCATTTTTTCCCTCATGTTGCAATAGTTGATTTTATTTATATATTTTTTATATATTTTTAATTTGTTAAACTTAAGAACAATATGTGACCTTTTTGTGAAACTTTACTATCCGGCAAGATAATAAAGTTTTTTAATTAATAGACCAAAGGCATTTTTGAGAGTTATCACTTTTCACAAAAAATACACTGTTTTATAAAAATTACAACAAATTTATAGGATAATATCTTTTAAAAAGGGGGGTGGAAAACTTTGTTATTTTAGCTAAAAAATTTAATCTATTTTGTGAAGACATGAACTAATAAAAAGTTTAGAATATTTTATCGTTAAAGGAGGTCGTACGGTGAATATTAGCCCATCGCTTATCGCATTGAACAATATCTACTCCGAATATCTTAAGATAATTATTATACTTGGCACTCTGGGTGTTTTAATCGGTATCGCTCTTCATTATCTTTTGATAGGCCCTAATGCTAAGAAATTAGGCCAACTGAAGCCTGATTTGAAACGACTCACTTTATTAGAAAGGGTTACTCATTTTATTAGAATGATCAGTTGTATATTTTTAACTATAACAGGCCTAGGGTTTGCAATTTTAAATTTCAATAGTATTGGTATAAGCTATAAACCGGTATATAACATTCATATATTATTTGCCATGCTTTTTGGTTTATCTTCCCTTGTTTCTTTAATCATTTGGTTCAAAGACAGCTTCTTTCAGAGGTATGATTGGCAATGGTTTAAAGTTATGGGAGGTTATTTAACCCGCAAGGAAATCCATCCTCCATCGGGAAAATTTAATGCAGGTCAAAAGGCTTTTTACTGGTATAGTACATTATTAAGCATTTTAATAATTACTTCAGGATACATACTTGTATATAATGAATCTTTTTCTTTAGAAGCATTAATTTGGGCTACGATAATTCATGGTCTAGGATCCATTGCTTTAATAGCTGGAGTAATTGCCCACGCATACCTTGGCAGTTTTGCAAACCCTGGGACTATTGGAACAATTTTTCACGGCAAAGTAGCTAAGGAGTGGGCTAAAAGCCACCACCCCAACTGGTATCAGGAATTAAGATAAAGTCAGAGTTTTTAATAACAATTGTGTAGTAATAACTAGAAATTTGAGTTAAAAATATTATTCAAGGAGATGTTTTAGTTGAAAACAAACAAAATAATTATGCAGCTCTTAGTTCTTGTGTTAACTTTCTCACTTTCCGCCTGTGCGGCTAATGAGCCTGCACCCGGAGAGCCCAAACAAAAAGATTCCCAAACGCAATCATCCCAACAAACTTCTGCTGGTGCTGGTAATACCTATATCGGTTATTCAGATGCAGATCCTAAATCTAAAGGTGAAGCAAAAATCGAGATCTCTGTTTTAGATGGTAAAATTACCGATGTTATAATAGAAGAAGTTCAGGATGGGAGCAAGGGCCATACTACTAAAAATTTAGCTGTTTATCCCCACAAACCAGCCATTGAAGGCGATGAGTATTTCCGAGAAAAATTCACTGGGTTATCTTCTACTACAGAAATCGATAATGTAGATGATTATGCCGGGATTACAAGCAGCTCCACAAAGTTTAAACTAGCTGCCAAAAGAGCATTGATAAAATCTGGCACTAAGAAATCTGGTACATATTTTGATGGTTCTTTTATGGGATATTCGGATCCTTCAGCAGAAAAAGGTTTTGCAACTGCCTATGTAACAATTAGAGACGATGTTATAGAGTCGGTAATTCTAGAGGAGTGGCAACAAGATAAGGATAAAAAAGGTGCATTTCTTTTAAAGGATTATGAAATTTACCCTTTAAAAGAAGCAAGAGATGCCAATGAATATTTCACCAAGGAATTTGTTAATGCTGCTAACTCCGAGGATATTGATGCCATAGATGACTTTGCAGGTGTAACTAGTAGCTCAGCAAGTTATAAGAAAGCTGTAAAAATGGCTCTAGAAAAAGCAATATAATAAAATTCTTCCCCAGATTGGACAAACGAAGGCATCCGCCTTCGTTTTTTCTTAGCTATCATTTATTTGGAACGAAATTATACAATTAAATTAAAATAAGTCTATAACTAACTAAAAGCCGTTTAGAAATACCTAAGCGGCTTTTAGTGGTAATTGGCTTATCCTGTGCTATGGCATCATTGGTGTCATTGGCATCATTGGTGTCATTGGCATCATAGCAAAGGCCCTGCATTGCTGGGCACAATGTAAGCAGACCTGTGCACAATGTTGAGAATGCTGGTCAGGGAACCTCAGGCATTCATTAGCACACGCTTCACAAATCATGGCACATAAATGTGCTGCATGCCTAGCAAAGTAGCTCCCCCGGGCAATAAATTTAGCTGTTAAAGAACAAATATCTGCACAATCACGCAAAAGCTGCATCTGCGCTACCCGTAAGTGTAGGTCAGGAAAGGAGTGAACTAAAGTGGTCATGTGTTCACAAACGGCTTCACAGTTTTGTATGGTCATTACTAAATTATCATGCATATTCATTTTATTGTTTTTTCCTCCTCTCATCTTCAGTAAATTAGGGTGCCCCTATATTATCCTATGGCTAGAAAATATTTAAAGCTACTAGTTTAAAAGAAGAAGCCTTATAAAAATATTATTTTTTTAACATAAATTCCGCTGTAACGATTTCTATCCTTTTTATCTTTGGAAAGTAATTTTTTTATTAATCACTATACTATTACATACTTATCGGAAGCTTTAGGGTTATTAGCTTAGCGTTAAAAGCGGTCAAGAGATTGAAATTGCCGTTTAAGATTACTATGCCAAGAGCAATAATTTCTTTAAAATAAAAAGGATACCTAATAGTATTGGTTGATGGATTAAATATATAAGTAATGAGTTATTACTTAATAGTTCTAGTGGTTTGCTCCAAAAGGAAATTTTAAACAAACTGCTTCTTTCAGGGTATAGTATTTTTCTTAATGCAATTCCATATAGAAATACTCCTAAATAGGGTAATAATGGATAATAATCCAGTGCAGTATAATATGGTGAAGTAATTCCAAAAGGAACTAAAAAATTATTCGATATTGTTAAAGCATTGGTAACCTTACCAAAAAATAATAGTAGTGTCCCCAAAAATAGAAGTGAAGGTGGTTTCAGTTTTTTAAAAAGAAGGTATAAAAGTATACTTGTTCCTAATAGATGTAATATCCCAAAATTTATATAAGTCTTATAATCATATAGATAAGTAACCCCTGAAATTATTAAAGCAAAAAAAATAACTTTTATGCCTCTTTTTAAGTTATTGCTACTCAAAGAACAGCTGAATCCAGTTAAGACAATAAAAATAAGTGCGGAAGTTTTACCTATAAAATAAATAATTCCTCTAGTATAGTCTATATTAAAATCATAAAACTCACTTAAGTCATATATTAAGTGAAAATAACTCATTAATATAATTGCCAGTGCTCTTAATAAATCTATTTCCCATATCCTACGCTGTTTTGTATCCATACTTAACCCCTTAATAATACCCTTATAAATAAGAAAAATAGTAATATTTATTAAATATTACTCCTATAGCCAATATATCTAACAACAATAAAAATTGACAAGTTAATTTTAAGCTAAAAATTTGAAATATCTTTGTGTTAAATGTGTACTTTTTTAAAAAATTTACATAAACAAAATCAGATAGATGGATTACTGCTTTTCATTATGGCAACTCCAACAATTAGGTTCAACGCCGGCATACTGGTGACATACATCACAAAATTCACTTTTATTCGAATGGCAATATAAACAAGTTTGCTCAATGCACATCAAATATTCCTGACCATCCTTTGCCACATAAACTGTATTACCTTCTCTAACAACCTTCTGCTTTCCAATCAGCAAGCAATTCCATATGCTTTGCTCTCATATAATCTGTTTCTTCAATACACTTTTTGATTTCTAATGCTTGGATTTCTGGAGTATCTAAGCTTATTTTGGGTTGCTTGGCAGATTTATTTAAATTAAACCAAAAAGGTATTGATACCAAACCAATAAATATCAAAAGACCGATAATAATGTTTCTATTTTTTTTCAATTTTACGTCCTCCTATAATTATTCATGGCTTCCGTGATTAATTAATCCGATTTTGATACTGTTATTATTTAGTTTTTATATTAATGCTATTCAATAAAATGGGACCGATAGGTGTGTCTATTTTTCATGTAATCACAAAGCTATTTAACTACGCCTTAACACAAAACAGGGACTGATTATCAGTCCCTGTGGGCAACCATTCATAGAAGATGTTTTATATTTTTAAACATAATTTTTCATCATTTGCTACCTCTTTGAAAAAATTACATTTTAAACAATCTTTAAATTTTTGAGCAAAAGTACCCTGAACTTCTCCGCCACAAAATGTTCCTGCAACCTTCCAGCAATATCGTCCTGCATTTTCACCATCATTCATTCCATTAAATGTTTTATCTATTGCAGCAGGACATACGCCATATTGGACTACCATTTCACCCCCAAATTCTCTACCACATTTTTTATATTCCCAACAATTTTTCTTCATAATGTAATCTCCTCCTAAGACATATATAACTAATTTCTGTCAGCCTAATTTTATATTCTAGATTTGTATAATTATTAGATAATTTTTGAGGAATTTATGAAGAAAGTGCAAATAAATTATCATATTCAAGTCCCAATCACTTGCTGAATTTAATATTCTGTACTTTCAAAAAAGAGTCTTTCCCAGATTAAGTCTATCACGCCAAAATATATACTTTTCTATAAAAACAGCAAAGGGCTATCCTGTTTCTACATATACTTTATTAAATTTCACAAATTTACCTAAATAATTTCACAATTTAGTAAAATATTAGAATTATAATAAGTCTATTAATGATAGCAGAAATCCTAAATGGAGGTGAAAAGCTTATGGAGCGGATATCAGGAATGCATAGAAAAATGCATAGTGGTATGAATAATACCCGTAGAATGAATCATAAAGAACACATGTCAGATCGTAGTAACAACATTTCAAATAATTCAGACCAAAGTAATGATGTCTATGTTTCTCAAAATCCCCAAAATACCAATAATGTTACCCAAGAAATGAATAAGAATAATAGCAATAGTATAAATATCACTATCTAACGCAAAATCCTGTAAGAGTAAAAGGACCATAGCAAGGTAACATCGGAATATTCATCTTATCTCAACAGCATCTGAAAAATCGCCTGTATAAAGGCGATTTTCTGTCAATTACTATTTTAATAAAATTTGTTTCTTTTGTTCATATTCTTCTTCACTTAACTCGCCTTTTGCAAAACGTTCTTTTAATATCTCAAGTGGTTGGTTATCGTTGGCAAGTCGCTTTTTACCAGTCTGTCCTTTCGATAAACTTACTAGACCGTATACAGCTAAGGCAATTCCACCGATAATTATTGCCCACCAGAGCAGCATACCAAAACCCGTTCCATACATCATATCTAACACTTCTTCTTAATTGATTTACTATTAATATAGAATATACTCTTGTTCTAGTAATGTATAATTTATGAACTTTTTATGAATTTCTTATGAATTTTTCCTATTACTACCGACAGGAAGCTTAAGGGGAATTAGAAAAAATCTTTTTCCCAGATAAACTCCCGTTCTGGAAGGTCAATAAAGTCCTTTATTACCAATTTTATATACTTTGTATCTGGGGTAATAAAACCATTATCAGGGAAAAGCAAATAGTTAATAACATGATGACCTCCACCACTATATACCTCCCACTTTGCATCTCCTTGTGGGCTATTGCCTTTGTCGTCAAGAAGAATTGAAAATTTACTCAAATCATACTCATCAAGATTATAGGCATGATTGTCCATTTGCACCACAAAGGTTAAGTATCCCTCTTTTTCCTGACCTAAAGGATTTGCAAATATAATACCCATCTGGATATCGCCCTCACCATTATAACGCTCCAGATCTCTGGGATTAAGCAGCTTCTGGGCACTTTTTTTATTCTCCTTATTTAGCTCAGCCTTTTGTTCTGCATTTATTTCCTTTTTTACATCGACGTTTTCTTTTTTATCGATTTCTTGTTTCTCTTCTGCTTCATAATTTTTATCATTATTTCCACTACTACAGCCTACCACTACTAAAGCTAGAATTAAAATCGCCGACAATATAATTATCCTTTTATTCATCATTTCATCCTCCATTTAATTGAAAATACTAATCCACATCTTTAAGGCAGTTCCACTTATTAATAATGCTAAAAAACCTTTTAGTATTTTTACAGGAATGTGTTTACTAATTTTTCCTCCTAAATATGCACCCGGTATAGCACCTATAATAAATGCACCTAGAAAACCCAGTACTATAACTACCATTTCTATATTCATCAAATAATAATCACCTCCCCATCTTGCTAAAAATAACTGATATTTGAATTATATATAGTGCGTTTGTTTAAGTTATGAATTAATTTTGTGCAAATTATGAACTTAAGGGCGAAATATGTTCTAATTGGTAACACTTTGTGTAGAATTCGTGAAGTATATTCCTTTAAAATCTTTTGTCATGTAAACTAAAAAAGCTAGGCTAAGGTTGAGGTTGAGGTTTCAGTTCATTTAGCAACACAGTTTCTAATAAACGGGAGGTAAATCAAATAATGAAAATACTGTTTTCTGTAGGTCCTTTTTCTATACATCTTTTCGGAGCGATGATAGCTGTAGGAATAGTAATTGGTTTTTTTGTGGCTCTAAAGGAAGCAAAAAGAAAAAATTTAGATGATGAATTATTGGCTAATCTAGTCCTGTATAGCATACTAAGTGGAATTATTGGAGCAAGACTGGGCTATATTGTTTTTTATGATCCCTTGCACTATTTAGCCAACCCGATGGAAATTTTCTTTATTAGCTCCGGCGGGTTATCTATCCACGGAGGGATAATTGGGGGAATTTTAACAGGCTTTTTTTATGCAAGGAAAAAAGGAATCCAAATATGGAAGGCGGCAGATGCGATAGTTCCAGCTTTAATTCTGGGACAGGCTATAGGAAGAATAGGATGTGATGTCTTTGGTGTACCAATGTCACAGCCATACTTCTGGGGAATAAAGATTAACAATTTACTTCTCCATCCTGCCCAAGTCTATGAATTTACACTGGATTATTTACTTTTTGGTTACCTATGGTTAAAACGTACAAATATTAAATATAACGGTCAGCTTCTAGTTAATTATTTATTGGTTTTCCCTATAATAAGAAGTTTTGTAGAGCTATTTAGGGATAATCCTACTCTCTGGGGATTTTTAAGTGTATCTCACCTACTGAGTATTGCACTTTTTGTTTCCGGCTTAGTTCTCAGACAGTATTTAATAAAGCAGCAATCCCAAGAGCTTAAGATTGAAGAACCAATATCAAGCAGAAAAATAACTCAAGTAGTCATAGTAATATTTCTATCCCTTGTTTCTTCTCTGGCAATATTCTATTTGGTCCAAGGGTAAAAGGAGGAACTATAAAATTGAAAAGAAACATATTATTGGCTGTCTTTTTAGTATCACTATCTTTATTTATGTTTGAAATTACCCTTACAAGACTATTTTCCGCATTAATGTTTTACCATTTTGTATTCCTGGCTGTATCAATAGCAATATTGTCTTTGGGATTAGGCGGTATCTGGGTCTATAAAATCAGGGCCGAGAACAAAGAAACATATGGTTTTAAAAAAGATAATATCCTTGAAAGGAGCTCATTATTATTCGCAATAAGCACCATTGTCATAACTCTAATAATATATAAAACACCATTTTTTCAGACTGCATTTCTAATATATTTGTTTTTAGGTGCAGTACCCTTTATTCTAGGTGGTATGTTTCTAGCTGAGAGCTTTTATAGATTCTCAGAAAACAGCCTTTTAATATATTTTGCAGACCTAATGGGATCAGGAATTGGAAGCATATTGATTGTTAAGCTATTAGATAGCTTTAGTCCTATAACTTCGGTATTAGTTTTATCGTTGATAGGCTTTACAGCTTTTATATTGGTTTCATCTAAACAGCAAGTCCTTTTGAAAACTACAGGAATAATACTTTTACTAGCTTCAATTCTTTTTTCTGGTCAATCTATAGACAATGTTATCGCTGACTTTACCGCATATTCCGGTGGTGCCAAAACTCTGGGTGCATTGAAAAATTACAAGTCAGTATTTACTACCTGGAACTCCTTCGCTAGAACAGATGTTATAGAAACTGATATTCTAAGAGAAAAGCTCGTATTAGTTGACGGAAGTGCGGTTTCTAAAATGATGCCCTTTAATGGTGATCCTAAAAGCCTCAGCTATCTAAAACAGGAAATTGGTTATCTTGCATTTTCCCAAGGCATTAATACCAACGCCCTACTAATTGGCCCTGGCGGCGGTATGGATCTTTTATTAGCTCGATATGCAGGAATAAAAGATATTACTGCGGTTGAAATCAATAAAGGTACTATTGAAGCGGCCAGAAAGTATGCCGATTTTAACGGCAATATATATGACTTGCCGGGAACTAAGACCCTTGTCCAGGATGGAAGAAGCTTTATATCAACTGATACAAATAAATATGATGTCATATATTTATCCATGGTAATGACACAGGCCTCGGAAACTCTAGGTTATGCACTTTCGGAGAATTATATCTATACTCAGGAGGCCTTTAGTCAATATTTAAAGCATTTAAAGCCCAATGGAAAGCTGGCACTGGTCCTTCATGGACAAAATGACTTGCAAAAAGCAGTTATGACGACACTTAATACTCTAGAGGAGAATGGCTTATCTAGAGAAGATGCTATAAATTCAATAGCTTATATAAGCAGTAATAGTGAGGGTAGTGAACACCATGAAGGAGTGTATTACCCCATTCTCATAGTCAAAAATGCACCTTTCACTGAAGGTGAAGCAAGGGAGCTAAATGTTATGGCCGCTTTGGGTAAGCATAATATCCTTCATCTACCATTTATTCAAAGTGACAGTTCTTTACTGATAGAAAATATGAAGAATTGGGTTGTTACCGATGATTCACCCTTCTTTTATAATTCTGTTGGAAAAAATGTACCAATTACAATATGGGTTGTCTTTGCTGCAGTCCTTTTTATGGGCGGAAGGGCATTACTTCCTTACCGCACTAAGTTAACAGCACCAGGTAGTAAGCATTATTCCTACTATTTTATTTTATTAGGTCTAGGGTTTATGTTAATTGAGATACCACTTCTACAGAAGTTCGTACTATTCATCGGACACCCCACACTAACCTTTAGCATAATAATTGCCGCCTTATTAACTAGCGGAGGAATTGGCAGCTTACTAGCTTCTCGTTTTAAAAAATTATCCCCTATAATACCTGCTGGTTTCGCTGCAGCATATTCAATGATAATCTCAACTATACTACCCAGGATATTTACTTACTGGCAAGGTGATTCTCTAGAGATCAAAATACTTGTAACTGTTATTACCTTAGCTCCACTTGGGCTGGCTTTAGGAATACCCTTTCCTTATGGTTTGAAGCTACTCGAAAATAATAAACAAAAGGAGCTTATCCCCTTAATGTGGGGAATAAATGGTTGGACATCTGTTTTAGGTTCGATTCTAGCATTAATGATTGCAATGGTCTTTGGCTACAGCTGGGCTCTGTTATTAGGTAGCTTTATGTATCTATTGTTTATAATCAATTATTTAAATTTCACAAAAACTTCAAGCTTTAATAAAAATTAAGACAAATTTACTAGGTATACTCTATATAAAGAGATAGGAGGTTGGTATTATGGAATTTTTAAATAACTTAATCCCTTATTTAGTTATCGGTGGTCTGTTTTTCTTCATGATGAGAAAAGGAGGATGCTGTGGAGGTGGTCACAGTCATAACCAGGACCAAGATAAAGATAAAGAAAAAGGTGAAAGCGAAAAGAAAAGTTGTCATTAGGGCCATTTAGGCCCTTTTTTTGTATAAAAAAACAAGATAAAATATCCCTGCCAAAGGAAAAAAAAATTTTTGTTCACAGTTTAATCAAATTTTTTTTGTATACTTAATCTTGGGTGATATTTTATGAAAAAAGGTGATTTAATATTATTATTATTTTTACTTATTTTCTCAGGGCTATCTTGGTTTCTTGTAAATAACTTATGGCAAGAAACTGATTCAAAATAGGTAGTTATTGAGATTGACGGTGCTTACTATGGAACAGTTGATTTAAAACAAGAACAATTTTTTCAAATTGAATTTCCTGAAAACAAATACATTGAGCTTGCAATAAAAGATGAAGAAGTTTGGGTAAATGATGAAACTGTTATCTGTCCAAGAAAAATTTGTGTCCAAACAGGCAAAATAAGTGCGGTTGGACAAAGCATTGTTTGCCTGCCTAACAAAACTGTCATATATATTGCATCTAAGGGCACTAAGACTCCAACGGTTAAACCAAAAGTAGATGATGTAGTGTTTTAGAAGTTAAAAAAAGGGGATGATTCATATGAATCATCCCCTTTTATCCTTCATGAAAAATTATAGTTTAATTTTTAATATACTATTTAGAACTCAAGCCCCTTCTTAACATTAGAAGGAACCTGGGTGCATTACATACAACATAACCACTGTAAATACAATAAATATGCTCACATATAATATTTTCTTCACGTAAACCCTCCTACTCATTTCGACTACCAGCCTATTTTTTAGAATATCATTCTGTAACCATAACCCCAGACTGTAGATATATATGACTTTGCAGAGTTTTCCTCTATTTTTCTCCTTAACTTTTTAATATGAGTATCTATTGTTCTTGTATTACCTTTAAATTTCTCTTTCCATATTTCTCTTACCAATTCTTCCCGAGTGATAACTCGGTCTGAATTAAGTATTAAAAACTTTAGGATCTCAAATTCTTTTTCCGTAAGATCAACCTCTCTGTTGTCAATTAATACTTTTCTTAGCGATGGGTCAATAACCAGATTATCTAATAATATTTGTTCATTACACAAACTGTTCTTAGTTATATTTAATTGTACTTGTACTCTGCATATTACTTCCTCTATGCTGTAAGGTTTTTTTACAAAATCATTAACCAACTGATAGCCTAATAATTTTTGGCACTCTTCAATGTCATTCGAGATAATAATTATCGGGTTATCAGTCACTTTTCTAATATTTAGCGCAATAGTCCATTCATTTGAACAATCTTGATCAAGATCAATAATGATTAAGTCAAATACCTTCTTTTCCAGCATTTCCGATATCTGTTTTCTTTGTGGACATTCTACTACTTCATATTTTAGATCTGATAAGGATTTTAATAATAAATTCTCGCTTGTGCTATCATTGCTTACTAATAAAATTTTTTGACTTAACATAACCATCACCCCTTCCTTGCTAACAGCAGTATCTTAATTTTTCAATCAGCTCAATATTTCCATCAGAGGAAATATAAAATATTTTTACAAGTCCACTTTTCAGAAATACTTCATGATTACAATCTTGACAATAATAACTCTTGTTAGATAATCTACCAATTAAGTTACTGTCACACAGGGGACATTTATTGATTTTGCTTTTTGTTTTTGTCATAGTTGGTTAACCCCTTTAGCTTTTAGTATAGGATAATCGAAAAATTTGAATTAATTATGATATAAGTTTGTCTAATTTGTGAAAAAGCCGTGAAAAAATAAGGTTGCTATTCCAATTTGGAAAAGCAACCTTATTTTTATATGTATTTATATCCCTTATAATTAAATTAACTACAGATTTTACATCTATTCTTTCCTTGTCTTTTCGCAGACAATAATGCCTCATCACTTTTAATTAAAATTTCTTGTACATTCATGCCATCATCGGGGTAACTTGAAATACCCAGAGATACTGTTATCTGAGAGTAAGGGGAGTTATCTAAAGTTGATATATCCCTTCTTATTCTCTCCCCAATCATATGGGCACTTTTCTTACTGCAATCTTTAAGTAAAATTACAACTTCTTCGCCACCATATCTATATACACAATCTTGGGGACGCACTCTATTAGTAATTAGCTGTGATACCTTTGTTAATACTTGATCTCCTATGTTATGCCCATACTTGTTATTAAAATCTCTAAAATTATCAATATCTATGAACATTAACGAAAATTCATCAGCATCTAGTTGCTGTATATCTTCATCAAATCTTCTTCTATTGAGTAATCCTGTCAATTTATCTAACTGGGCTTGATCTTTTAGATCTTTATTAGTTACTTTTAATAAGGTATAACTAGCATAGAATTTCTTGGCCACAAGAAAGTTTATTAATCCAAAGAATATCCCCATTACAATACAATGAAGCAACAGATTGATTAAAAGATTCATAACCAAAAAATGAAAAATAAGACTATATATTACACCAATAACAACCATACTAAGCATTAGCTTTACTTGGTTAAAATTTTTCATAAACTGTACCTCTTTTTAAGCATTTTTTACGGTAATACTCCAGTAAATAAATAAAAATTCTTCTAAATTAGAAAAAATCTTCAAACTCAATTCATATTCTTGTTTCATTTTACCATATAATTCTGCATTAATGTGAAATAGTTCTCAAATAATATTATTTTTCATACTATGCTAAAAATTTTCTCACATTTTAAGCAGATTTTTACTTTAAAATAATTTTTAGAAAGGATCATGTGCTATGAATTTAGTGTAAAAATATGGGCAGGCATAAAACATCTAAAGGACCAACCGATGGTCCTTTAGATGTTATGCGCTTATATTAACCTTTTGGCCTTCTACATTACCACCTATATCTATATAACCTTCAATCCCTTCCCTTAAAGTCCAAGTTCTATACCCACAAACATTTAGAAGAGAGGAAATTTGAGCAGCTATTAGACCTTTTTTACTAATAATTATTATTTTCTTTCCAGATGGAATTTCTCTGATTTTTTTTGGTAGCTCGGAGTATGGTATATTGACAGACCCCGGTATTTTTTCCTGCTGATAATCTTCACGTTCCCTTACATCTAGTAAAAAATAGTCCTTTATATCTCCTGAAATCATTAGTGTTTCAAATTCCATTAAATCAATCCCATGCTTATCACTTGGTATATTTTCAAAAAACCTTTCTGTTATTTTCATCATATTAGTTTTCATCTGTGCACCCTCCTGACACTTTTTTTGTGTTAACTATATAATAAAATTAAAAAATTATAAAAGTGTTATCGAGATGTGTAAAAATTAATAAAAAGCTATGAATATTTTGTGATAGAATACTTACCTTTATTTATTTAGAATTATACATAAAAAAAGAAGGGTAGTATATATTACCCTTCTTGTAAAGAGGTATATCAATGTCTGAGGTAAAAACCTAAGATGTTGATATAATTATTGTAAATTATTAATGTGTATTTTTTATAATAAAAAAGTGAAAGTTCTGTGATAATTTAAGTATTAACTCATTATTATTCACAAAAACACCACCTTATTGCTATACCTTTTGCATTATCTGCTTCACAGTCCTTATTTGGAAACCCTTTCTAGGGCTAGGTTTAACGCTTCAACCTCTTTTTCCAAATTCACCTGCCTGGTTCTGATGGTAAATATGTAAATAATTAAGGTAATCCACAGGATTGAATAAGCTACAAAAAAATAATACATTAGACCAACCCAATGCCCCCATAATTGGTAAGACAAACCTTTTAATATCAAATTAGAAGCCTGAACCACAGCTAATATCAAGGGTACTAATAGTGGAAACAATACAATAAGCAGTAAAATCTCATTGTTATCATTAATTGTCAATACAGATAGAAATGTACCTAAAAAAACAAAACCTATTGTTCCCAGAAAGTTAACAAGTAAAAAAGCAAAAGCATTGGGTGGCCATTTTATTGAGAATAATATAAAAAATATTGGTATAACAATTGTTTGTACTATACTTATAAAAGCCAAATTACTTGCTGCTTTACTAATTAAGATTGTGCTGGATTCACCCACGGCTAAATTAATTCCCAAGTAACAATCATTTGTTCTTTCATTAATAAATGACCTATTTATTCCTAGTACACCAGTGAATAAAAAAACAATCCATATTAACCCTGAGAAGTTCTCAAACAGAATGTCTTTATTAATATTTAAAGTAAAATTCATTATTACGACTATCAACAAGGAGAAAAATAACATACTGCATAATATCTCTTTTCGCCTATACTCCGCTTTAAAGTCCTTACAAAGCATTATTTAAATATTTTTAGCAAACTGCACCCATACTACCTCCCAGCTGCCAGGGAGATATAAAGTTCCTTGGCTTTTATAGGGCAAATCTTGGCGTGATCATAATAAGTCTGCTTGCCTTTTTTTAAAATCAGAAGTTTGTCGCACAACTGAAGGAGATCGTCAAATAGATGGGTAACTACAACTATTCCTTTGCCCTCAATTTTTTGACTGCCTAAAAGGTTATAAAGTATTTTTACTGAAATTTGCTGTTAGGTACAACGACAATTTTCTTTAGAGAATATTCTAATTTAACCTCTCTCTTATGACTATTTTTCAAGTTATTTATACTAATCCTATTGCCTTCCAAATTTAATACTGAAATTGATTCTAATACGGGGTCATAGCTGTAGTCCTTACTTAAATATATTTCTTTAATAACTTTTAAGTCTTTAACATTTAATATCTTTAGAGTATTATCCATATCAATAATAAATATATATTTTTCATCTGCACTTTTTTCAATATCTGTAATTCGTTTATTACCTAAAGATATACTTTTATCTAGCATAAAGTTTTGAAAATTTATTATTTTAATATTATTATCTTCACTAACAAATAATTGATTGCCTATTACCTCTAGATTATTTGCCGATTGTATTAAATCCTTATATGATAGGATTGTTTCTCCGTTTTCTAAGTTTATTACTAATATGTTATCCCCTTTTTCATTGATAGCAAATAATAGCTTTTCTAATTCAAAGTACGCAATATCTTTAAAAGAAGGTAATGTTTTATTTGATTTTAAATTTATATTAAAGCCTTCACTTAAAGTAATATTATCTATTACGCCATTTTCTCTATCATAAGTCAGCCAGTTATTATTATTAATCTTCACAATGTCACTAATGGAAGCAGAATACTCTAATTTCTTTTCACCCTTAGTTGTTAACATCCACAAAGCACCTTTAATATCCTTTGCTATAATCCCAAATTGAGATGGAAATAATAATTCATTTAACTTTTCAAGAGACCACCAAATCTTTTCATTTTTATTGTCATCTAGACCTTTTATGTGTAAGGCAAGCTGCTTGCCTTTTTGAAGAGTCTCTCTATCTAACTGCCATACTATTTCTAATATTGGATGGTGTTCCGATTTACGAAGGTAATTATACTCTACAATTTCAAACTCTTCCCCATCTATATCAATATTAAGTATTTCCTTCCAGTTATTAGTTGTTAGATCTCCAGCATGGGTTGTGAAGGATAGTTCCATTTTTAAATTATTATCCTGATATTTTGTAGGTGATGCCTTAATTTGAATATTTCCTGTAGTAAGCGTCTTTAATAATTTGGGAACTAATATTTTTTCCCGTTCCTGCGAGCATCCAGTTATCAATAAAGCGAATAGTAAAAGTATAAGAACTTTTTTCAATACCGTCACCTCTAAATGATAATTAAAATAAAAGAGTAGCTTTGAAAGCTACTCTTTTGGTTACCAACCCATCATGCCGCCAAAGCCTCGTGGTGCAGCACCATTATTTCCATTACCATAATATTGACCCATCATACCGTTTTGACCGTGGCAGTAATTATACATTTCCTGATAAAACTCCTGGTTTGGTCCATTTGGTACCGGTACTTGGGGTGCAGGATTATTAGTTTCTGCAATAGCTGTTCCTGCTAGTGCTATAAGTAATACACCTCCAATTAAAATTATTGTTGCTTTTTTCATAATCAATAACCTCCTTTATTTTTGGTGTAGTTTTATAATAACAAGACATTTTGACCAATCTAGGGTGAAAATGTGAATATTTTATGAAGATTAAACTATTTCATACCCTCTGATCTTCAGAGTATTTAAGCGAAGGGCTTACATCTCGCTTTTTATATTCAGGGGTGCTAATTCACTCTCTTTTAGAAATTCAATGATTAATTTATCCAATTCGATACTCTTGTTGAATACCTCTTGATCTTGAAAATCCCCTTTGACCTGGTATAAATTATTAAGCTCTTGTCTTAAAACACTTATTCTATATTCTAAAACAAAACTCACTTAATCCACCACCCATTATTTGTTAATAACCTATATATCTAATTTAAGCTTAATTACACCGACTTATTGTTATTTATCCCAGCCTTTAATTTAGTCAATTCTTCCTCTATAGCTTTTTGAGTTTCAAGTTCATATAAATTACTATTTATATCATCTTTATTTACCAGTTGTATTTCATCTATTACCCCGATATTACTAAGCTCTTCTATTGCGCATACTTTCGCTTTAATATTTTTAATTTTACTTTCAGCTCTATCAACTATTTCATAAATACCCTTTGAATCCTCTCCAAAAGTTGTCATTACCTCTTTAACCTTTATTTGTGCCTTGGAAGCATCATATATGGCCTTTAATTCCTCTTTTTTAGCACGATAAAGTTCAATCTTATACTGAAGCTCCTTTTTACTTCGAGCAATTGACTCAATGCTCCTATTTAGGGAGTCAATTTGTATTTTAAGTCGTTGGGCCTGTTCTTCGTCTTTGCTCTTTTTAAATAAAGCTTCTTTTGCCAAGTCCCCTTGACCAAGTTCCAAGGCTTTCTTAGCTGAATCTTCATGTTTCTTAGAATTAGCTAAATTAAAATCTCTTTCCATTTCCAGTCTTTTTTTAGCAGTCCCAATTTCTAAAGCATTCATTGTGATTTCTCTTAAACTCTTTTCCATCTGTATGACACTGTAATCCAGCATTTCTTTTGGGTCTTCTAGGGAATCAAGCCTTTTTTCTAATTTTGCACTAAAAATATTTTTTACCCTATTCAATAACCCCACCATCAACACTCCTCAATTTACATAGAAATAATATTTATCATAGGTTATCTAAAAATTTTGAACAAACAATGATAAAATCGTGTATATTGTGTGTTTTTTGTTTTCAACACTAATATAATTGCACTGATATTAATAATTGACACTAAAAAAGCAAAGGGAATATCCTTTGCTTTTTCTGAAATAGATTCAACTTAATGTATTGCCTTATAATTTAGTTTTTCGAGTAGCTCTTTTTCTGCCCTTAATGGCAGCCTTCCTTAAACTCTTTACTATTTAATGCGGCATTAACTTGTTTTATTAGTTTAGCTTTATCTTTATTTAAAGTCCCTTGTAAAGCTATATAGTTTGAGGCATGGTTACTTCTAAAAATACAATTATTTACTTGCAAATTTTCTAGCATTAGTTTAGTTTCTTCTAAAATCTGCCGTGGACTTAGCAGTTTAAAGTTACCTGCAGCTATCTCTTTTTCTAGTACAGTTCCGCCATCTATATACAGGGTCAATAAACTTAAAAACCTAGGGGAAATACTATTTATTACTTTAGCACTTTCTACAGCATGGGTTTCCCATAAGCTTTGACCACCTAACCCAGATATAATCATACAGGATAGGTTTATACCACATTTCTTTACTTTTTGACCAGCCTCAACCATTTCGTCAGCACTTACACCTTTATTAACATTTCTAAGGATTTCTGTGCTTCCACTTTCTACTCCTAAATATAACATTTTTAATCCCGCATCCTTTAATGCTAATAATTGGTCTTCGCTTTTAGCTAAAATATCTCTTGGTCCTGCATAGCAAGTTACCCTTCGTAGCTTAGGAAATTGTTTATATAATTTTTCAATAATAGAGAGTAGTTTTTCTGTCTCCATTACTAGAACATTACCATCCGCTAAAAAAATCTTATCAGCTATAAGATGATTTTGTTTAGCCCGATTAATATGCTCCTTTATTTCTTCTGTGCTTTTTTCCCGATACTTCTTCGCCTTATACATAGTACAGAAAGTGCATTTATTATGGGAACAGCCTATTGTCAGCTGCAAAATTAAACTATTAGCTTCACTTGGAGGTCTATATAAAGGTATATCATAGAGATCTTGAGTCATAGTTACACCCCGAGTACATTATAGAATTATAGAAGATAACTTTAAGTTTAACCTTTTGGTGCGATTTATAGGACTTGAATTATCTCATCTTTATTTTCTTTCCTCCATAGGGATAAATTCATTTAAATATTCACCTACATAAATTGCTCGGGGTCTGAAAATACGGTTTTTCTTAAGATACTCAACTACATGGGCAGTCCAACCAGAAATACGGGATACAGCAAAAATAGGAGTGTAATATTCTGGCTCAATTCCTAAAGATTTATACACAATTCCAGAATAGAAATCAACATTAGGGAAAATCTTTTTCTCTTTACCCATATCTTCCATGACCTCTGCTTCTATACTTTTTGCAATATTATACATTTCCTGCATTTGAGGCTTGTCATTTGCCAGCAATTTTGCCAAAGGCTCTAAAATCCTTGCCCTCGGGTCATATGCCTTATAAACTCTATGACCAAATCCCATTACTTTGCCATTTTCCGCTCTGAGCTTTTTGTACCATGATTTAACATTATCTACTGACTTTATTTCTTCTAAAGTACTGATAACCTTTTGATTAGCTCCACCATGCAATGGGCCATTTAA
>LADT01000076.1 GCA_000961765.1 Clostridiaceae bacterium BRH_c20a
GAGGATTCAAACAGCGGCAACTATTTTTTTGAAAATATTCCAGACTATTCTGGACAAAAGATTGAAATGACAAAAATTGATTTAAGGGTGGAAGATGGTTTGGTTAAGATTCCTCTATCAGTGGTAGGGGAAAATAAGTTAATCTATACTGAATATAAAGACTCTACGGAAAGGATATATTATGGTAACCTCAAGGTATTACCTATAATTACATATATATCATCTGCAGGCAGGCTTATTATTGCCACAGGTATTTGTGAACCATGCTACGGAACAGAGTTTACTTTAGAAAACAAAGAACTTGTCTGTCAGACCTGTTTCACACGGTGGCGTAATACAGATTTATTTGGGTTGAGTGGGGGATGTGTAAAATATCCACCAGAAGAGTTGATGTATTCTTTAGAAGGTGGCTCCATAGTAGTTCCCCAAGATGTTTTAAGCCAATGGAAACCTAGAATTTTTCAGGATGAGATGTCAAATACCTAATGGTAACATAATTTTCACTTTTTGATTACAAAAAATACACATTAATAAGTTATAGTATTTACATAAAGGAAACTAAACTTTTTTCTCAAACATTTCATATACCTCTTTACAAAGCAGGGTAAAATATACTCTGCTTTCTTTTTATAAATAAAAACGATTTCATCATAAAATATTCATAACTTTTAATCAATTTCTACACATCTCTATAACACTTTTATAATTATTTAACTTTATAATACAGTTAACCTAAATAAAAGTGCTAGGAGGATGTACAAATGAAAAACAATATGGTGGAAATAACAAAAAGATTCTTTGAAAATATTCCAAGTGATAAGTATGGGATTGATTTAATGGAATTTGAAATGCTAATGATTTCTGGTGAAATAAATGAATACCTTTTACTAGATGTAAGAGAACATGACGATTTCCGGAAAGAGAGAATTCCGGGGTCTGTAAACATCCCATACTCCCAGCTATCGATTAAAATCGATGAAATACCATCTGAGCAGAAAGTCGTTATTATTAGTAAAAAAGGTCTAGTAGCTGCTCAAATTTCATCTCTTCTAAATGCTTGTGGGTATAGAACATGGACCTTAAGGGAAGGGATTGAAGGCTATATAGATATAGGTGGTAATGTGGGGGGGAAATCTTAATATAAGCGCATAACATATAAAAGGACCAATGGTGGTCCTTTTATATGTTATGCTTGCCCATGTTTTAGAAGGTATTTGTTTCTGCAATCCCAGCTACAAAAATAATACTCTTGCTCATTATTAACTATAATATAAGCTTTACTTTTATCAATTTCTCTATTGCATTCAAAATCCTTGACAAAAAATTTTTCAATTGTGGGTGTCTTTGTTGCTTCTAATGCTTCAGAGTGTTTATTCTTTGAATTTGAATCTGTATTTAGGTTATTTTGAAATAGACCAATAAGACTTTTAAAGATAAAAAAGAGAAATAAAAAGTGGATTAGATAAGTTACTAACTCCATAGTACATAATCCTTTCTTAAAAGATTTTCCCATAATAAAAAGAATATTAAAGAAAGTGGGGGCAGTTTAATAATCTACTTTCACTTACTAAAACTATAATAATAAAAAAATGTGCTTAAATTGTGACAAAACTATTATAATAATATGAAAAATATCTATTGCGAAATATTTCACAGTAATTACAAAATTATATGATATAATCAAATAAAATAAATTAAAGACTTTTTCTAATTCAAGAGAATGTTGTTTATTACTAGAGTACTACAGAGAGGAGGTCTGAGGTAAAGTAATGAACTATTTTAATCAATGGAAACTAATGTTAAGTATGATAGTGATTGGTCTAATAAGCAGTCTTATTTATCATTATGCGTTCATGAATAATTTTCTCAATCTAGTGATTCATTGTATTGCTATGGGAGTCTTTTTTGGTTTAATAAACTTCTTTGTTGCTAAGAGATTTTATACAGGCTATATTTCATTAAAGGAAACTAATAAAGATTTAAAGAACCAAGCCCACTTAGATAAATTAACAGGGTTATTAAATAGAAGAAAGTTTGATGAAGATGCTAGAAAATTAACAACAGAAGACAACTATGCATTAATATTTATAGATATAGATAATTTTGGAAATTTTAATAATAAGTATGGGCATAGAGTTGGTGACCAAGTATTAATAAAGGTAGCTCAAATAATGAAAAAATTTAAATAATTAATTATAAACAATAGATACATAAAGCTACCTAATAAGAGAGCCCAACTGTAGCCAAAAACCATTGCAATCATTAAGGCCATAATAGAACCTAATACAGATGTCCAACCGTTTATACCCCACATTAAAGGGATAAGCTCCTTATTTTGATTATCAAGCAGCCGTAAGCCATAAGGAAAGGGTATTCCTAAAGCCAGCCCAAGTGGGGCTAAGGTAATAACGGTTATTAATATTTTAATCTCTAGAGGATTACCCTGCCAGTAAGTAAATATCCTGGGTAGCAAACTTGAGATTATCAGAGAATACGCTGCTGTAAAACCAGCAGCAATTGCAGGAGAAATTTTTTTAAAACGGGAAGCTAGTAAACTGCCAATCCCTCCACTTGTTAATAATGCGGCAATTATTATACTAAAGGTTAGCGTAGGATGCCCGATAAACAGTACAAATTTTTGTAAAAGAGGTATTTCAATTAACATAAATCCTAGACCTAGTAGGATAAAATAGTAAGAATAATGCTTGCTATCATCTGCTAAAAGCTTAGTTCGGTAAGGAAGCAATGCCCTTCCACCAAAAAAGAAGACTGTTGCAAATACAAACCATATTGTAATCGGTATTCTTTTCCCAACGGAGTTATAAAAGAAGGGGGAATTATCTGTAACGACCCAATTGCTTATGTCTTTTAACAGTAAAGAACTGTCACTCTGAATATAGGGTAGATGAAGAACGTCGTGTCTTCCTAGAGCAGTCATTTCTCTTAGTTCTCTTGCCTCGTTTTCAGTAAAGGGGGCATTTTTGACTATGAGAAGAGGATAATATACTCCTGAATGGTGTTCAACATCATCACTGTTACTACTTATATAAGCTATTGAATTTATAGCATCTTCTCTAGATAAGCCATTTTCCTCTAGAGTTTTAAGTGCTGTCATTACTGCTTTTTGCAAGTCATCTTTCCCATGGAGGACAAGGGCAAGTTTTCCATTAGGTTTTAAATGGTTTAGGTATTGACTAAAGGCTTCCTTGGTATAAATGTAATTCTCAGAAAGTGCATAACCAAGAGTTTCTGAAGCCTGCGTCATTACCATAGAAAGATATATGACATCATATTTATTTGTATCAGTTGATATAAAGCTTCTTCCATCTTGGACAAAGGTTTTAGTTCCCGGTAAATCATAGATATTGCCATTAAAATCAGCATACTTCCGTGCTGCTTCAATAGTGCCTTTATTGATTTCAACCGCAGTGATATCTTCTATCCCTGCATAACGGGCTAATAATAAATCCATTCCCCCACCTGGCCCAATTAGAAGAGCGTTGGTATTATTACCCAGGATAAATGCTAAATAACCTATCTCCTGATTAAGATAGTTTAGGCTTTTTGGATCACCATTAAAGGGCATCATTTTAGAAACGGCACTACCGTCAACTAGAACTAATTTTTCTTTAAGACCATTAGTTTCAATTACATCTGTTCTAGCAAAGGAGTTCCAAGTAGTAAATACTGACTTGGGATTTTTTAATGCGCCGAGAGTTTTAGCACCACCAGAATATGCTGTGAAGTCAGCTATTACATTATCTATATATTGACCAGAAATAATGGTCAGACCTATAAGAGTTAATATTCCAATTGCTTTTAAAAATATTTTTTCTTTTGCTGAAACTAAAAGAAAAGCTGTAAAACCTATCATAGATAACACTAATACTGAAGTTAAAGGACTGAAGCTGTCTAACAGCTTAATAATCAATATGCTGCCAATCCCAGAGCCAACCAGGTCTGCAAAATATATTAGAAGACTGTTATCTGAGTATCTATAAAAAGCCTCAGCTAGAAACATACCACCTAAAATAAAAGGTACTGCACCTAAAAACAGATATATCAGAAAAGCTGTTGAGAAAAATGGAGTTTTATATATTATCAAAGTTACTATTATGGTGCTTAAACCAAATAATAATGAGCTCCTTTCCAGGATATTATCCTTTTTAAACCCATAAATCTTTTTATTGCCAGTTCTGATCTTATAGACCCAGATACCACCTAATCCTAATGATAATATAGCAATGGATACAGCCAGGAAAACAAAGTGGTAAAACATTAACGCTGAAAATAATCTGGTAAGAGTTATTTCAAACATAAATAAGGATAATGATACTAAAAATACAGCCAATAATATTGTTTTTTTCAATTTATAGTTCCTCCTTTTACCCTTGAACCAAATAGAATATTACTAAAGAGGAAATAATGGATAGAAATACTAGTATAACTATTTGAGTTATTTTTTTCATTGATATAGGTTCTTCAACCTTAATTTCAAGTGATTGATGCTTTATTAAATATTGTCTTAGAATTAAGCCTGAAGCAAAAAGTGCAATACTTAGAAGGTGGGATACACTCAAAAATCCCCATACTGTAGGATTATCCCTAAACAGCTCTACTAAACTTCTTATTACAGGGAAGAACAATAAGTAGTTAACAAAGAGCTGACCGTCATATTTAATATTCATACGCCTTAACCATAGGTAACCAAAGAGTATATAATCCAGTGTAAATTCATAGACCTGGGCGGGATGAAGAATGGAATTATTAATCTTTATTCCCCAGAAGAAAGGCTCGGACATTGGTACCCCAAAGACATCACAGCCTATTCTTCCAATTGCTTGACCCAAAATTAAGGCTGGAACTATCGCATCAGCTGTCTTCCAAATTTGTAAACTTTTCTTCTTTGCATAAAGCAGTCCCGTTAAAACTCCTCCAATTATTCCTCCGTGGATAGATAATCCTCCGGAATTAATAAAAAAGATTTCCTTCGGGTTGGCTAAATAGTATAAGGGATCATAAAAAGCAATATAGCCCAATCTTGCTCCAATAATTCCACTTAGTATGGTATAGAGAACTAAATTTGCCAATATTTCTTCATCTAATCCTTTTCTTTTTGCCTCCTTAAGAGCGACAAAATAACCAATTAGTATTCCTACAGCAATCATTGCCCCAAAGAAGTGTATAGAAAAAGGACCTACCGAAAACAGTATCTTCATGATTTACCTCCCATAATATTAGAAATCTGTGTAACGAAATAATCTGAAACCTCAACTCAATCTTAGCCTTTAACCTTAACCTAGCGAAGCGAAACCTAAAACGGCATCAACTGCTTTTCCCATTTTACAAGACAAAAAAATTAAAAGGAATAGACTTCACAAATTCTACACAAATTGTTACCAGTTAGGACAAATTTAGATTATAAGTTCACAATTTACACAAAATTAATTCAAAGCTTAAACAAATTAGCTCTATATAATTCATATATTCAGTAAGAGAGTCAAAACTTTAATAAGTGTAACTGCCCTAAAGATGTGGATTAGTATTTTAATTAATGGAGGATGAAAAGAATGAATAAAGGGATAATTTTATTGCCGGCAATTTTAACTACAGTGGTGGAGGTCATCATGTAATAAACTATGGTTTGTAGTTTTGATAGAAAGGAAAAGTTCATAGAAACTTCACAAATTATCCATAGCTATAACAAGAATATGTTCTATATTAATAGTAAATCAACTAAGAAGAGGTGTTTGACATGATGTATGGAATTGGAATGGGTTTCGGAATGGTCCTTTGGTGGGCTTTAATTATCGGAGGAATTACTTTCGCTGTTTACAGTTTAGGTAGTAGTAAAAAGGGGTCTTCTAAAAATAATAAACCAATTGATATATTAAAGGAACGTTTTGCTAAAGGCGAAATAAGTGAAGAAGAATATGAACAAAGGAAACAAATTTTGATGTAATAGTATAATTAGGTAAATTTATCATTAATTTTAAAGATAGTAAAAGAAGGGAACTTTAATAATAGATTATATTAAATGAGGTGTGAAACATGATGCATTGGGGATATGGATATGGAAGTGGAATGGGGTTTGGAATGCTTCTTTGGTGGGCTGTAATCATTATAGGAATTGCTTTATCTGTATATGGTCTGATAAGTTTATTTAGAGGGCAGGCTGGTAAAACGGGATTTGTCAATAATAATAGGCCATTAGAGATATTAAAGGAACGTTTTGCTAATGGCGAGTTAAGTGAAGAAGAATATGAACAAAAGAAGCAAATTCTGTTAAAATAGTATTAATTAAAAAAAATTGCGTTTTTCAGGTTATTTCTGGAGGTGTTAGATAAGATGGGTATACCAAGAATTTTGGTAGTAGATGATGAGGAAGGTATTAGGGATTTGGTTTCTATGTATCTTGAAAAAGAAGGATTAGAGATAGACTCAGCTATAGATGGACAGGCTGCACTCTCAAAAATAGAAAAAAAAGAGTATGATTTATTTATTGTAGACGTAATGATGCCCAAACTAGATGGTTTTGGACTGGTTAGAGAAATCAGAAGGTTTACTGATAAGCCTGTTATTATGCTAACGGCAAAAGGTGAGGAATATGAACGTGTTCTTGGCTTCGAGTTGGGTTGTGATGATTATGTAGTTAAGCCATTTAGTCCTCGGGAGTTGGTTCATAGGGTAAAGGTTCTTTTGAAAAGAACACTTAATGTTGATACTAATGAACAAAGCATAATTAAGTTTCCCCGTTTAACAATTGATAAAATGGCAAGAATGGCTAAGATTGATGGGAATGAAGTTGTTTTAACGCCCAAAGAATTTGAATTGCTCTATTATTTAGCCAAAAGTCCCGGTCGAGTGTATACCCGTGAACAAATATTAGAGAATGTTTGGGGATATGATTATTTTGGTGATTTAAGGACTGTGGATACCCATGTGAAAAAGCTAAGGGAAAAATTGGGGAGGGATAATGGTCCCGACTATATTAGTACAGTCTGGGGTGTTGGCTATAAATTCGAGGTTGGTAATGTTCAGAAATAGTATTATTAGTAAGCTGTGGATTTCAATAGTTGCTTTGATTGTTATTGTTTTACTTTCACTTAGTTTAGGCATCTCAAGTCTATTGGAGGAATTTTACTTTTCTAGAATCTCTGATGAATTAGTGACTGAAGGTAAGCAAATAATAGAAGTTATTAATTCTGAAGATGATAGAGAGGAACTTATTGAAAAGCTGGATATATTGAGTAATTTTACCAATGCTCACATAATCATTGTTGATAAAAAAGGATTGGTAGAAGCATGTAATACCATGATGGGACTTCCTGCGGGGGCCATTTTTGACCCGGGGGATTTAGAAAAAGTATTTTCAGGCCAGATAGTAACAAAAACCGGCTACCATCATCATTTTGAGGCACCGATGCTTTCAACGGCAATTCCTCTTTTCGATGGAAAAGAAGCTAATAGAGCATTAATGCTTTTTAAACCGGTAGCTCCTATTACAGAAACAATAAATTCCATGAGGTGGCTCACTATTTATGCTGCAATAGGTGCAATATTATTAGCAAGCATCGTAAGTTTCTTCTTATCACGAACTCTTTCCAGACCGTTAGTACAAATGAATAAAGTAGCTACAGAAATGGCTAAAGGTAATTTTGAAAATAAAATTGATGTAAAAAGTGATGATGAGGTAGGACTTTTAGGTGCTAGCCTTAATTACATGTCAAACCAGCTAAAAAACAATATTATGGAGTTATCCCATGAAAAGGAAAAGCTTGAAAACATTATTGCCAGTATGTCTGATGGAGTAATAACCCTAGACCCTAAAGGAAATATTATTTTAATTAACAATCCCGCAGAAATTTTATTAGCAAAGTGCATCCAACAAACAGAGTCTATGGACAAAATATTTGATTGCTTAACAATGTCCGATTTTAAATTAATGTTTGAGGAAGTAAGAAAAGAGAAGCAGATGCACAAAAAGGATATAGAGCTTTTGGGGAAAATTATATCCACAAGAATGACTCCTTTATTTGATAACGAAAGTAAGAAAATAATAGGTGTAGTAGGGATTTTACAGGATGTGACCAAAGAAAGAGAACTTGAGCAGATGAGGCGTGATTTTATTGCAAATGTATCCCATGAGCTTAGGACCCCATTAAGCTTAATGCAGGGTTATTCGGAGGCTCTTTTAGATGGTATGGCTGAAGATGCAGCTAAGAAAGAAAAAATAATTTCAATTATTCATCAAGAAACACTACGATTAAAACGCATGGTAGATGAATTGTTAGATTTATCAAGGCTTCAAACTGGTCATTTTAATTTAAACAAACAGAATTTAAATGTGGAAGATATGTTAAAAACAATTGAAGAAAAATATAAAACGGCAGTTTTAAATGCCGGTTTGGAATTTAAAATGGATATTCAAGAGGGACTACCCCAAGTTAAAGCTGACCATGACCGGATGCAGCAGGTATTAATTAACCTTGTTGAAAATGCTCTAAAGCATACTGATGAGGGGCAAATAGTAATTTCAGCCTTTAAGGAAGAGGAACAAGTATGTATAGAAGTTTCTGATTCTGGGACAGGGATATCAAAAGAGGATATGGACTTTATCTGGGAGAGATTCTATAAAGTTGATAAGTCCAGAAACAGAGCTAAAGGTGGAACTGGTTTAGGCTTATCAATTGTCCAAAATATTGTCAAGGCTCATAATGGTAAAGTGTGGGTTAGATCAGAAGAGTCTAAAGGAAGTACTTTCGGCTTCTGTATTCCCATTGGCTAAGTAATTTAATTTAAAAATTTAAGAGGTACACCCCGACTTCTATATCGAAGTTAGGGTGGTCATTTATCTATGAGTGTTTATTAATTTTTATTTGTCTAAAGCTATAATCAGGTTAATAGAATGAAAACCTAAAAGTTCATAAAATGTTCATATTTATACCTTAGTTTGGTCATATTCCTCTGCTAATATATAATTAATCACACAATAGACCTAAGGAGGAATTTAACCATGAAAAAAGCAACTATAATTTTAATCGGGGGATTATTACTTATTGCCTTAGCAGGAACTGCTATCGCAGGAACAATCACTCCTCAAGCTCCGATTCTTGGGCAAGACCCATCCAGCCAAGAGTTTTACCAACAAATGTATGAATACTGTCATGGTCCAAGTGGGGTAATGAATGGATACTTTGGCAATGGTAACAATGAGGCAGCACCACAGGGTTTTGGTGGTATGATGGGTGGATATGGTTCAATGATGGGCTGGTAAGTAAAGGGGTGGCGCTAAGCTACCCTTTTATCATAATTAGTAAGAAGCTTAGATACAAATTGTATTGTAAATAATATATTTGCGGAGAATTATATGTCTATGGATTTAAGAAGGGGTTAAATTACTTTAAGACTGTGCAAAAATAATTAGTATAGCTTATTATTTAATGGGGTGATAGTCTAAATGAACATTAGTGATACAGAAGTAATTAAAGCTAAATATAATAAAAAAGCATCTTCATATGATATGGCCCTAGGTCCAATGGAGAAAATGATGATGGGCAAATGGAGAAAAATATTATGTTCCAGAGCAAATGGCTTAGTATTAGAAGCAGGAGTAGGAACAGGTGCTAATTTAGCTCACTATCCTGAAGACAATAATATAGAAAAGGTAATCGGTATAGATTTTAGCCCGAAAATGCTAGAAGTGGCTAAAAGAAAAGTATCATTGGCCAAGGTTCCTGTTCAACTTTTAGAGGCTGATATTCAAAGCCTGCCTTTTGAAGATAATATATTTGATACCATAATAACAGCCTGTGTTTTTTGTTCTGTTCCAGACCCAGTACTGGGGTTTAAAGAATTAAGGAGGGTTATTAAACCTAACGGCAGCTTGTTTCTTCTTGAGCATGTTAGAAGTGAGGGGATATTTTTAGGGCCATTAATGGACAGGTTGAATCCCTTATCTGTGAAATTTGGTGGAGTAAATATTAATAGGAGAACAGAAAAAAATATAAAACTATCAGGAATGGAAATTATATCAAATGACCCTCTCTTTAAAGATATAGTGAAGTTATTAACAGTATCACCGAATAAATAAAGTTTCACATTTTAATAACGAATTAGCCAAAGAAAATTCAAAAAGTTAGCCTATAATGTTAGCATGCCTTGGCATTTAATATATATGAGGTGTAAGCAAAATGCCCCCGGCTTGACCTCAAAACTCACCTCCTTTACGCAGGGAATCATCCCTGCTTTTTCCTTTTTTGTAGAAAGATATTAGCTGCCTTCCATTGGTGTCATAGCGGGGAAATCAAGGAAAAATTTTAGAAGTTATTTCACAGGTAAGTGAAGAAGAAAAAAAGATGACAAAAGACTATATGAATAGAGGATGCATAGAAGTAAGATTAGCAGATACTCCACTAACCTTTGATATTATAATTACCATGTATGATAAACAATCCTATGTAAAGCTACGTATAGCCGACTATCATACAAATATTATATATATAGAAAGAACTGGTGATGTCATCTATGATGTTGGAATCATTAATGCAAAAGAAGAAGGACTAACTGACAGAGGTTTATTAAATGTCAAAGATATTATTGATTTTGCAAATAGTGTGTCCATAGAAGATGTGCGAGATACTTTAGCAAGGCAAATACAATATAATTCTGCCATAGCAAGGATAGGTATTGAGAATAACTATGGTGCCAATATAGGAAGTGTTCTTTTAAAAACCTACGGGAACGATGTAAAGACTCGTGCAAAGGCTATGGCAGCGGCTGCTTCCGATGCAAGAATGAGTGGCTGTGAATTACCCGTTATTATTAACTCTGGAAGTGGCAATCAGGGGATTACAGCATCAGTACCTGTTATCGAATATGCAAAGGAATTAAATGCTGATGATGACAAGCTATACAGAGCCTTAGTGATATCTAATCTTATAACAATTCATCAAAAAACAAGCATTGGAAGTTTATCGGCATTTTGTGGGGCAGTATGTGCAGGGTGTGGTAGTGGGACAGGCATTGCATATTTACATGGTGGTGGTTATCCAGAAATAGCACATACTTTAGTTAATGCAATTGCAATTGTATCAGGGATTGTTTGTGATGGGGCTAAACCATCATGTGCAGCTAAAATAGCAGTATCGGTTGATGCGGGGATACTTGGTTATTACATGTATAAGGAAGGACAGCAATTCAGGGGTGGAGATGGTATCGTTGCAAAAGGTGTGGAAAATACAATCGAAAACATAGGCCATCTTGGGAAAAATGGTATGAAGGAAACGGATAAAGAAATAATTCGTCTTATGTTAAATAAAAATATTGTCTAGATTATCTTCCAGAGCTATACCCCAGATTAGTCCTCTAATTAATTGGGATATATCTGCTTCAGGAGGAAACGAGGTGGCGGCAGACTGTGTGAGGAGATTATCATAGCTCACACAGTCTACCGTCCCTTTGCTTATTTGTCGAAATTTAACGGAAGATGTTGTAAAAATAATTAAAAAAATAAGAGGAATTCTACAGATTAGATAGAAGAATACATGTATACACGGATGCATATATTAATGGAGGTTGAAATTTTGGAATTGTTAGAGATTAAACAAAGTAGAGTTTTATTAACTCAGCAAGTCTATCAAGCTTTAAAAGAAGGAATTATTAATGGCGTTTTTTCTCCTGGGGAGAGATTATATGAAACCGAACTTTCCAAAAGGCTAGGCGTAAGTAGAACACCAGTTAGAGAAGCTCTTGGTATTTTAAAATCTGAAGGTTTTATTACAAATATAGTTGGAAGTGGTCTTAAGGTCTCAGAATACTCGACTAAAGAAATTAATGAAATTTTTGACCTTCGTGTTCTCCTAGAATGTTATGCCGTCGAAAGAGCCATCGATAATATATCCGAATTACAGCTTAAACGTTTAGAGGAGATAATTTATACTTGTAAAATAGCTCAAAAGCATAACAATATAGAAACAATAATTGATTTAAGTAATGAATTTCATGAATTAATAATCAAAGCAAGTAATAATGAGAAGTTATTTGAAACTGCAAATAGTATTAAATGCTTTACAATTTACGCAAAAGTAAGCATGCATCATCCATCTGAGCCAGAC
The DNA here is from genome assembly GCA_000961765.1 of Clostridiaceae bacterium BRH_c20a. Lineage (GTDB taxonomy): Bacteria > Bacillota > Peptococcia > Peptococcales > BICA1-8 > BICA1-8. The sequence goes on from LADT01000076.1 coordinate 12,117, forward strand.
TTCTCTATCCAAGGACACATAGAAATATTAAATGCAATTAAAAGCAGAAATAAAGTAGATGCTCATAATATTATGGAAAAACACCTTGAAAATGGAAGAAAATTAATGTTAGAGAAAATTGAGGAATATAGAAAAAGCAGGTGAAGTTTAAAGTGGTCATTCATTTACCGCCAGGAAACGAAAAAAGAAAGATCATTATTTCTATCGGCAATAAGATTTCCCTTTTACAAGTATTTACTTATCTTTCTAATGTTCAGGAAGTTGAAATAGTCAAGGAAATTGTTGAAAATAGTGGAAGATGCATCGAGGGTAATTATTATTTTATTTTAAATGGATCTGCTATAGATTTTAAAACTGTTAAAACAATTTTTGTTAAGGATGACGATGAATTATATATTTTTTCACCATTTGTTGGAGGATAATACTTTAAATGAGGGGGTGCTATAAAAAAAAATAATCAGAAAATTCTAAATTATGAAAAAGTCGAATGAATAAAGACAAGGAGGCTTTCTATGAGTGGCAATATTGGAAAGGTATTAAATGTTGATTTGTACTACGGATTGCTTAAAGAAGAAAAACCATCTCAAGAAGAATATAATAACTATTTAGGAGGTTATGGATTAGCTGCCCATAGGCTTTTTAAAGAAATTCCACCAAAGGCTGAGCCATTAGGACCTAAAAACATTCTTGCTTTTACTACTGGCCCACTGGTGGGTACCCCTGCAATTACAGGGTGTAGATTTACAGTTTCGGCCAAATCTCCTCTTACGGGGACATGGGGAGATAGTAACTGCGGTGGTTTTTTTGGGCCGGCCCTTAAGCAGGCTGGGTATGATGCAATATTTGTTAAAGGCTGTGCAGATAAACCGATATATCTTTACATAAATGAAGGGAAAGCGGAATTAAAGGATGCTGGCTTTTTATGGGGACTTGATGCAACAGAAACTGAAAATATGTTAAAAGAAAAACATGGCAAGGACTGTCAAGTGGCTACAATAGGTCAAGCAGGAGAAAATTTATCCTTTATCTCTGGCGTAATGCATGATGGGGGTAGGGCTGCAGGACGCTCAGGGCTTGGGGCAGTTATGGGTTCTAAAAAATTGAAGGCAGTTGTAGTTCGAGGGAAACTTTCTGTACCTATGACTAATGAAGAAGAGGCAAAGAAACTAAGGCAGATAAATTTAGAGCAGATAAAAGAAAATCCAAAATTCCAGTTATTCCAGAAGTATGGAAGTATAGATCATGTGGCCAGCTCATGCTTTAGTAATGACTCTCCTGTTAAAAACTGGGCAGCTGTAGGAATAGATGAGTTTCCAAATGCAACTAAAATAAGTGATGATGCAATCCTGGTTTACGAAACAAAAAAGTATGCCTGCTGGCATTGTCCTATAGCATGTGGCGGTATTTACAGCGTAAAGGATGGGAAATTTGCAGTTGAGGAAGCCCATAAGCCTGAATATGAGACTTGTGGAATGTTTGGAAATAATCTATTGATAGATGATATAGAAGCAATAATAAAGCTTAATGACATGTGCAACAGGTTTGGTTTTGATACAATTTCTGCTGCTGGGACTATAGCTTATGCTATTGAATGTTATGAGAAGGGTTACTTAACAAAAGAGGAAACTAATGGTTTAGAGCTCCGTTGGGGAGATGCAGAAGTTGTAGTAAAATTACTGGAAATGATGGCTAAGCGGGAAGGCATAGGTGACTTATTGGCTGATGGGTCTCTGAAGGCTATGCATAAAATAGGAAAAGAGACAGAAGAATTTGCCGTTCAAGTTCAGGGGCAGGAGTTGCCAGCCCATGATCCAAAGTTTGGACCTTCCTGGGGAACCTACTATAAGGTTGATGCAACTCCCGGAAGACATACCCAGATAGGGTTAGTAATGTATGAGATTGGTGCAGGAGTGCCTGGTTTAACCTTGCCAGAGCCAATCGAGCGGTATCGATATAAAAATAAAGGTACCTATGCAGCAAAGGTTCAAAATATTTTGCATGCAGTTTATTCAACAGGTGTTTGTTTGTTCGCTGTACAAAGGGTTAATGTTTATGCTTGGCCTGAATTTCTCAATGCAGTGACTGGGGAAAATTATTCTATTGATGAATTCGAAAAAATAGGAGCAAGAATTGCTACTTTAAGACAGGCCTTTAATGTCCGAGAAGGACTTGATGTAGCGAATTTTAAGATGCCAGGAAGGGCATATGGTAATCCGCCATTAACTGGAGGGCCTTTAAAAGATATCACTATTGACTTGGATACAATGGCTAAAGAATATTATGGGGGTCAACAATGGGATAAGAGTGGGAAACCCACTACTGAAAGGCTAAAAAAACTAGGTCTTGATTTTGTGGTGATGTAATTTAGTAAATATAGGAGGTTTATTATGACTAAAAAAGCAGGTGTAGTTGGAATTGGGTTAATGGGGAGTGGAATGGCTCAGAATTTATTAAAAGGTGGCTACGATGTATGGGTATATGACGTTAATCAAGAAGCTATAGATGATTTAACAACCAAAGGGGCAAGAAAAGCCAAGTCACCTAGAGAGATTGGAGAAAACTCTGATGTTGTCTTAATGAGTCTTCCTGCAGTTTCTATTGTTGAAGAAGCAGTATTGGGAGACGAGGGGTTACTGAAAGGTTTAAAAGAAGGAAGCTATATTATTGACTTAAGTACAATTGATCCAGTTACAACAAGGAGAATTCATAATGAGGCCAAAGCGAAGGGTGTTAAAACACTTGATGCCCCTGTTAGCGGAGGGCCACAAGGAGCGGCAGCAGGAACTTTATCGATTATGGTTGGCGGTGATGAAACAGATTTTGAAGCTTGTAAAGAAATATTTAGTGTAATTGGTAAAAATGTATTTCATGTAGGTCCAATCGGAGCCGGTCAAACAATAAAATTATGTAATAATGCACTTGCTTCAGTTCATACTGTTGCCCTTGGGGAAGTGCTCCTTACAGGAGTTAGGGCTGGTGTAAAGCTTGATAAATTGGTTGAGGTAATTAGCAACAGTTCAGGTGACTGCTGGATACTTAGAAATTTCTTTCCTAAAACAGTTTTAGTCGATAAATATGATCCTCCTCTGTTTACTTTAAATCTTATGCACAAAGATGTGGGGTTATATATAAAGACGGCAGAAGAAATGGGTGTTACATCAATAATAACAAGTTTGGCATATCAAATGTATAAAGCGGGTAAAGCAACAGAAAAAGGACAGCTAGATCATACATCAGTTGTAAAGATGGTAGAAGAGCTGTCAAATGGTAAGATTGGAACTATAAATTCGTAAGTAACTAAAATGAGGAATATTTAAGTTTGGAGGTGATGGTCTGAGCTATAGATCTAAGAAAGTGGTAATATATTAAATTATTTTTAGGAGGAGGAAATTTATGAAAAGGACTAAACTTTTAAGCTTATTTATCATTATATTATTTTTAACTTTAATTATTGCAGGTTGTGGTGGAGAAACCAAAAAAGCAGAGGAACCGGTAGCACAAAAGACGGAAGAGAAAAAAGAAGAAGTAAAACCAATAGTCGCAATAGCCGCAGATGTTGTTGCCCCTGAACATCACTTAGGCCAAGCACTAGACTTCTTTGCGCAGAAGGTCGAAGAAAAGTCTGGTGGAAAAATGAAAATTGAAGTGCATCATGCAGGTGCTCTAGGTGGTGAAAGGGATATTCTTGAAGGTATTAAACAGGGAAGCATGCATTTTGCAGCACCAGGTGGTGGAATGTTAGAAATATTTTATAAACCTGCGGGAATATTTACATACCCATATATATTTAAAGATAGAGAACATACTGATAGAGTATGGGATAAATTATTAACTGAATTTTCCCAAGAGTTAGAAAAAGAAAGTGGATTTAAGGGGCTAGCTATTCTCAATAGACCTGCTAGAAACCTTTCGACTAGTAAGCCTGTAAAATCAGTTGAGGATATGAAAGGTTTAAAAATTCGTGTACCTGAAACAAAAATGTGGCAGGAAACCTTTAAAAGTTTTGGAGCTGCCCCAACTCCATTAGCATTTACAGAGCTATATACTGCTTTAAAAACAGGTGTAGTTGATGGTCAAGATAATCCTATTGCTCTGACTTATTCTTCAGGATTCTTTGAAGTAAACAAATATTATAGCTTAATAGGTCATATGTATCAGGATAATATAATAGTTACCAGCGGGTCTTGGTTCCAAAGCCTTCCTCCTGATCTCCAAAAAGTAGTAACAGAAGCTGGGCAAGAAACTCAGGCATATTGTCGTAAGTTATCATTAGATGTTGAAAATTCTCTTTATGAGAAGGCTGAAAAGGAATTCGGAGTAGAAATTATTGAGCCTGACTTATCAGGTTTTCGTGCAGCAGTTGATGGTCTGATTAGTGAATTTCCTGATGTTAAAGTTTGGTATGACAAGATTAAAGCTATAGACTAATCACTATCTAAAAAGAGGCGGGTTAATCTATTTTAATCCGCCTTTTTTTAGAATAAGTATTTAGGGGGGATATGGTTGGCACCAATTACTATATTTTTAGATAAAGTCGTTAAGGTAATAAATTTCATATTGATAATATTGCTTTCCTCTTTAGTTATAGTAATGTTTGCTTCCGTTGTTTGGAGATACTTTTTTAATTTGCCATTTAGTTGGGCTGAGCAATTTACTGGATGGACTTTTGTATGGTTAACATATCTTGGAGCAGCAGTAGCTTATAGGAGAGGAAGTCATATCGGTGTAGATGTTGTTGTAAAAAAACTGCCAGATTCTATTAGGTTTATAGTTTCGATTGTAATGGATTTATCCATAGGTTGCTTTCTCTTGGTCTTTATATATTACGGCTTTGTTATTACAATAACTACTTTTGGTCAAGCATATGGCGCATTTGAACTTCCACCTAGTTATATGTATGCAGCTGGTCCAGTTTCGGGTTTTTTGATGTTTCTATGTATGATAGAGGGTCTAATAAATCGATTTGTTGATTTTCAAAATACTAGAAAGGGGGCTTGAATTTTGACAAGTATAGCCCTGGTTTTAATAATTACATTTATAATATGTCTGGTACTTTCCATTCCCTTGGGTTTTACTCTTGGAATAACAGCTATGGTAGTTACCTTATTTAAAGGTTCTATACCCCTAATTATCATCCCACAGAGGGCTCTTTTGGGTGCAGATTCTGTAGCTTTAACCGCTGTACCGTTTTTTATTCTTGCGGGTCATATAATGAATCAAGGTGGGATTACAGTACGACTGGTAAACTTTACAAACGTTTTGGTGGGTAGACTTAGGGGAGGTCTTGCATTAGCTAACGTTGTTTCTTGCATGATTTTTGCAGGAATTTCAGGGTCCGCTGTTGCGGAATCTTCAGGTGTAGGTAGTGTATTAATACCAGCTATGAAGAAGGAAGGCTATGATGCTGATTTTTCTGCGGCCGTAACTGCGTCTGCCTCAATTTGCGGCCCGATTATCCCACCTAGTGTACCAATGGTTATATATGGCATTAATGCCGGGGTATCAATAGGTGCAATGTTTCTAGCAGGTGCTATTCCAGGAATTATCTTGGGTCTATCGCTTGCTCTTCTTACCTATTACTATTCGATAAAGAGAAACTACCCTAAGCATGGTTCGGTAACTTTAAATCAAGCATGGAAGGAATTTGTTTCGGCAATATGGGCTTTAATTATGCCTGTAATTATTTTAGGCGGAATTTTCTCGGGAGTTTTTACTGTAACTGAATCTGCAGCGGTTGCCGTTGTATACGCCGTTTTTATTGCTAAATATATTTATAAAGATATAGCTTGGAATGATCTCCCAAATCTAATTAAAGAAGCAGCAATTGATACCGCTGTAATTATGTTTATTATTGCTATAGCATCACTTTTTGGTTGGACAATGGCCATAACTAGATTGCCCCATTTACTAACAGAATTCATTTTTTCACTAGATGTAAGTGTATGGGTAATACTCTTATTTTTAAATATATTTCTTCTTTTTGTAGGAACATTTATGGAAGCAATTAGCGCAATGGTTATTCTCATTCCTCTCTTGTTAGGTCCTGCCAAAGCATTAGGTATAGATCCAATTCATTTAGGGGTAATTCTAGTTTTCAACTTAATGCTGGGTCTGTTAACACCTCCAGTAGGTCTTTGTTTATATATTACGGGCAGGATTGCGAGAGTCTCTTTAGAGGATGTAGTAAAGGCATCTTTCCCATTTTTAGTAGTTGGGATTATCGTTTTAATGATAGTAACTTATGTACCTGATTTAATTCTATTCCTCCCCAGAATATGGATGAATTAGTGATTAATGAAAGGAGGCGGTTAGATGTCTTTTAAAAACGAATGTGCAATTATTACAGGAGCAAGTAGAGGAATTGGTCGTGCAACTGCACTGGGATTAGCTGCAAAAGGCAGTTATATTTCCATTTTTGATATTAATGAGCAAGGTGCTAGACAAACTGCTAGTCTAATAGAAGATAATTTTGGTCAAAAAGTATTTGTGAAAAAAGTTGATATCTCAAAACAAGAGCAAGTTAATCAAGCAGTACGAGAAACCGAAGAGAAATTTGGCAATATACATTTATTGGTTAATAATGCTGCAATTGTAAATACTACTCCCTTTTCAGAAATATCTTTAGATGAGTGGCAAAAAGTTTTAGATATCAACCTTACTGGTGCCTTCTATTGTATAAAGGCAGTATTGCCTTACATGATTAAGGAAAGAAAAGGTAAAATTGTTAATGTTGCTTCAATAGCTGCTAAGGTTGGGGGAGGTTTATTTGGGAATGTTTCCTATGCAGTTTCTAAAGCGGGATTAGTTTGCCTTACCAAAGGTGTGGCAAAAGAGATGGCATCTTATGGTATAAATGTAAATGCAATTGCACCTAGCGCTACTGATACTGAAATGATAAAAGATTTTACTGGACCTAAAAGGGAAGCATTTATACAATCCTTACCTATGGGAAGAGTAGCTAGTCCGGAAGAGATGGCTAGTGCAATTATATTTTTACTTTCCGATGAGGCGAGCTATATTACTGGTGAAATAATGGATGTTAATGGCGGTTTATATATGGATTAGACCTAACTCTTAAAAATGAGGTGAATTGTAGTGGATCAACATTTAAAAAGAAATTTGTTAAAAACTATGGTTCGGATACGATTGTTTGAAGAAAAAGTTGAGGAATTATTTTTATCTGGGGTTCTTCCAGGATTTGTCCATCTGTATATAGGTGAAGAAGCAATAGCTTCAGGTGTCTGTTCAGCATTAAAAAAGAGTGATTACATTACAAGTACACATAGGGGTCACGGACATGTTTTGGCAAAAGGTGCTCGTATGGATAGAATGATGGCAGAACTTTATGGTAAAAAAACCGGTTACTGTAAAGGTAAAGGCGGATCTATGCACATATTTGACTTTAACCTTGGAGTATTAGGTGCAAATGGAGTAGTTGGTGGCGGGTTTCCAATTGCAGTTGGAGCAGGACTTTCAGCTAAATTAAAAAGGACTGATGAAGTATGCGTATGCTTTTTCGGTGATGGATCTTCAAATCGTGGGACTTTTCACGAATCACTTAATATGGCAGCAGCCTGGAATTTACCTGTGATCTATGTTTGTGAAAATAATCGATATGCTGCTACAACTCCAACTCACACCACAACTTCTGTAAATAATATTGCAGATAGAGCCACCGGCTATGGGATCCCGGGTGTAATAGTTGATGGAAATAACGTAGAAGAAGTATATTCTGCTGCAAAAAATGCTATTGAGAGAGCACGTAATGGAGAAGGGCCAACATTGATTGAGTGTAAGACATATAGAATAAAAGGGCACTTTGTTGGCGATCCGGAACGTTATAGATCAAAAGATGAAGTAAAAGAAATGAAAGCTTTGGATCCAATTGAGAGATATATAAAAGGTTTGTTTGACGAAAATGTTTGTACAATTGAAGAAGTTGAAGAAATTTATCAGGGGATAAGAAATGAAGTTATTATTGCTATTAAGTTTGCAGAAGGCAGTCCTAATCCAGAGCCTGAGGATGCTTTAACTGATCTTTATGTTATGGAGGAGGGAATTTATTATGCGTGAAATGAATATGGCGGAAGCTACTTTAGAGGCTATGATTGAAGAAATGAGACAGGATGATAATGTTTTTGTCCTTGGAGAGGATATTGCAAGTCAAGGAGGAATATTTGGTCAATTTAAAGGGCTGGCGGATTTATTTGGCAAGGAGAAAGTAATTGATACTCCTATCTCGGAAACTGCGATTATGGGTGCTGGCTTAGGGGCTGCATTGACTGGTATGCGACCTGTTATAGATATGCATTATGTTGATTTTATTGGAGTAGCTATGGATGAAATGTGTAATCAAATAGCAAAAATTAGATATATGTCAGGCGGTCAAGTAAAAGCTCCCCTGGTTGTTAGAGCACCAGATGGGTTAATAAATTCTGCAGCAGCCCAGCATTCCCAAAATCTTGAGGCATGGTTTGTTCATACACCAGGGCTAAAGGTAGTTACTCCCTCTAATCCTGCTGATGCAAAGGGCTTGCTGAAGGCTGCAATTAGAGATGATGATCCTGTCCTTTATTTGGAAAACAAAGCACTTTTTAAAAGGAAAGGAATGGTTCCTGATGGTGAATTCATAATACCCATAGGTGAAGCAGCACGGGTTCGCGATGGAAAAGATGTAACAATAATAACATACTCCATTATGGTATCTAAATCTTTGGAAGCAGCTGATATTTTGAGTAAACAAGAAGGTATTGAGATTGAGGTAATAGATCTAAGAACTTTATTTCCTTTAGATAAGGAAATAATATTTAGTTCAATCAAGAAGACAGGACATTTAATGATAGTTCATGAAGCTTGTAAAATTGGTGGCTTGGGTTCTGAGATATCGGCTATGGTCGCCGAAGAATGTATAGAATATCTTGATGGTCCAATAATTCGTCTAGGTCAAATGCATGTACCAGTACCATTTAGTCCTATTATGGAAAAATATATAACACCTAATGTAAATGATATCGTAAATGGGGTAAAAAAAATGTTAATTAATAGCTTTGAAAACATTATTACTACCTAGTTTAAGGAGGATTAGCTGTTATGGCCAATGTCATAGTAATGCCTCAGTTGGGATCAACAATGACAGAAGGAGCAGTATCCCAATGGTGTAAAAGTGAAGGGGATGTTGTACAGGTTGGGGAAGTTATATGTATTATCTCAACTGAAAAAATAACTTATGAATTAGAATCAAGAAATGAAGGGGTTTTTAGAAAAAAGATCGTTAATGAAGGTGATATTGTAAGCGTCACTACACCTATTGCAATTATTGCCAATAAGGAGGAAGATATCACTAATTTACTATCAGATAATAATATTTCTTATATTCAAGATGATAATATAGTTGAGCTAAGTAAAAATTCAAATAATAAGATTCCGGAAATCACATCGGAAAGAACATTACTAAATGCATCCCCAAAAGCGAAGAAAATGGCAAGAAATTATAGCATAGATTTATCAGATCTAAAGGGAACCGGACCAGAAAATAGGATAATCAGCAAAGATGTATTTAAATACATGGAGGAAGTAAATAAAGAAATAAAAACTTCTCCTGTTGCAGCAAAAATTGCTACTGAGCGTCAAGTTGATTTAAATTTAGTGAACAAGAGTACGCGGATAATGAAACAAGATGTGTTAGACTTTATTAAATCTCCAATTAAAAAAAATGACTCTAGAATATTACCTACCATTATGCGTACTGTTATTGCGGAAAGAATGACACAAAGCTGGCAGGTTGCACCTATGGTTACTTTGCATACCGAAACAGACGTGACTAATCTTATCAATTTTAGAGAGGGATTAAATGACCATTGTAAACAAATGGGTATTAAAATATCTTATAATGATATCTTAATTAAAATGAGTGCAAAAACTTTAATGAGTTTTCCTATGGTCAATGCAAGCTTTGATGGTATGGAGTATATATTACACGAAAATGCTAATATTGGGCTCGCAGTAAGTCTGGATGAAGGACTTATTGTACCAAATGTAAAATCAGCAGAAATCAAAACTTTGGGTGAAATTGCACAAGAAACTGTAGAACTTATTAATAAAGCACGTAATAATAAATTAACTACAGAAGATACTAGCGGTGGGACATTTACTATTACTAATTTAGGAATGTATGGGATAAGCTACTTTACACCCATAATAAATCAACCTGAGGCTGCAATTTTGGGGGTAAATTCAATCATTGAACGTCCTGTTGTAATTAATAGTGAAATAACTATCCGGCCGGTTATGAATTTAAGCTTTACTTTTGATCATAGGATACTTGATGGAGTTGAGGCAGCAAGATTTTTAAGGAAAATCAAACAATTTATTGAGAATCCACTGTTACTACAACTTTAGGGGGGAAGGTATGATAAAGCAGCCAAGTATTACAATAATTGGGGGTGGACCTGGTGGTTATGTCGCTGCTATTAGGGCAGCTCAGCTAGGAGCAGATGTCACACTTGTCGAAAAGAAGAAGCTTGGTGGTACTTGTTTGAATGTTGGTTGCATTCCTACTAAAGTACTTTTGCATACTGCTGAGATCTATAAAATGTTAGAACGTTCTAATGAGTTAGGGCTTGCTGTCGGTATGGTTAAAATAGAACTATTGGCCTTAATGACTAGAAAAAAGTATGTGGTAGATAAGCTAATTAATGGTGTAGATCTTTTAATGCGTACGAATGGTATTAAAGTAATCTATGGTACAGCATCATTTGAAAATCCTAAAGAAATCAAAGTAAAACATAATGATGGGAAAATTAAAACCATCAAATCAGATTATTATATTTTAGCAACAGGCTCAAAACCCTATAAACCACCAATTGAAGGTATTGACTTTCCAGGAGTTATTACCAGTACTGAAGCATTAGATATCACAGAAATATACGATAGTATGATCATTGTAGGTGGTGGAGTAATAGGAGTTGAATTTGCCTCAATTTATGCTAGTTTTGGCTGTAATGTAACTATTGTAGAAATGATGCCGGAAATATTACCTAATATGGATGAAGAAATGGTTAACATTCTAAAAAGAAAATTAATCAAAGATGGTATACAAATTCTTAATAGTGCGAAGGTTATTAAGATTGTAAATGAAGGGTCTGGCCTAAACGTAATTATTAATCGGAATGGTTTAGAAATAAAAATAAATGCTCATAAAGTACTTGTCGCGGTAGGCAGGGAAATTAACACAATGGGATTAGGCTTGGAAAATACGGCAGTAAAAATGGAAAGAAGTAAAATTATAGTTAACGATAAACTTGAAACAAATGATAAGATAATATATGCCATAGGTGATTGTACGGGGATAAATATGTTAGCACATGTAGCCTCAGCACAAGGAATAATTGCTGCAGAAAATATAATGGGATTAGATGTTAAAATGGATTACAAAACAGTTCCAAGCTGTATATATACTACCCCCGAAATGGCCAGTGTGGGTCTTACCGAAAATCAAGCACGAGCAAAGGGATATGAATTAAATATTGGAAAGTTTCCATTAGTGGGAAATGGTAAATCGATAATAATTGAAGAAACGGAAGGCTTAATAAAGGTGATTTCTGAAAAAAAATACGGTGAAATATTAGGGTTGCATATTGTGGGACCTAGAGCGACAGATTTAATTGCGGTAGGAGCTTTAGCCTTGAGATTAGAAGCAACTGTTGATGAAATTATCTCTACAATACATGCCCATCCGACAATTGGTGAATCTATTTTAGAGGCTAGTTTAGATACAAAAAATTTAGCTATACATATTCCTGCTAAAACATTTTAAGCCTAAGCTGGGGGGAGATTGTTTGAATATGAAGATGCGGGCAATATTTAAGAGGGTTCCCGGCCCTGGTGCTGAGCTTGGGGAACTGCCGATACCTATTCCTGGTCCAAATGAAATATTAATAAAACCTTCTGTTATGGCTATTTGCGGTACTGACTTACATTTTTATGAATGGAATAAGTGGGCCCAAGGAATTGATGTTTGTTGGCCAATGGTTTTTGGCCATGAATTTACTGGAACAGTAGTAGAAATAGGAATAAATGTTACGAAGGTTAAAGTGGGGGAAATAATTGCGGCTGAAACTCATATATATTGTGGTAGCTGCTATCATTGTTTAAATGGTGAACCACACATTTGTAGTAATTTAAAATGTTTTAGTGCTCAAACGCCAGGTTGTTTTTCGGATTATACCGTTATTCCAGAGGTTTGTGCTTTTAAAATTCCTGAAAACTTCGATCCTGTTGTTGCTGCGAATTTTGAACCATTAGGTGTTGCTATTCATGCATTAACTAAAGCCAATGTGCAAGGTAATACTGTAGCAGTAGTTGGTTGTGGACCAATAGGCTTGTTTTGTATAGAAGTGGCTAAAGCTTTTGGGGCTGGATTAGTTTTTGCAACAGATATTAGTGAGTATAGATTAAATCTTGCTCAAAATATGGGTGCTAACTTTGTTATTAATTCAAGTGAAGATAATTTTATTAATTTAATTAAAAAAAGAACACTTTTTGGAGTAGGTGTAGATGTAGTAATTGAAACCTCTGGTAATTCTAATGCATTTATAGATAGTTTCAATTACCTAAGAAAAGGCGGTAAGTTTGTTGCGGTAGGGCTACCTTTTAAAGAAGTTAATTTAAACGTCAGCCGTGATATTGTTTTTAAGGAAGCAACTATTATGGGGGTTCATGGTAGGAAGATTTTTGAGACCTGGCTTATGATGGAAAAATTAATTACGGCTGGTAGAATAAATATAATACCCGCAATTACCCATACTTTTAAATTGGAAGATTTTCAAGAAGCATTCGATCTTGCAAAAAGCAAAAATGCCGGAAAAATAATGCTTGTTAACTAAAATAGAAGTTTAGATGGGGTAAAATACAAAAAATACCTTATTGACTTTTCCATACCGCCCTTTTAATCTTAGGAAGAAATACTAAAATATTTCTTCCTAAGATTAAAAAATTTACTTTCTGGTATTTATCAATTCCTATTAGTGGTATTTTAATGGTATTTTTTAATATTATAGAACTTATTGAAATCATTTTTAGTAACAATAAGTCCAGTGAAAAATATTTAGCTAGTTAGTATACCCCTTGAATTCCACCCTTTCATCACGTTAAGAAGTGCATTCAATAGGATGCACTTCTTTCCAGCTTTATCTTACAAAGGAGGTACAAAATGAGAAGTTCAAAAATTTTGAAGAGGCCAGATTATTCATTTAATAGATCGGTATATAAATCAATGGGATATTGCGATGATGACCTTGCTAGGCCAATTATTGGTATTGTCAACTCCTGGAATACTCTTGTACCCGGTCATTTTAATCTGCAGCAAGTAAGTGAATATGTGAAGAGAGGGATTTATCGTGGAGGATGTACTTGTGTAGAGTTTGGAGTAATTGGGGCCTGTGATGGTACTGCCCAAGGTCATGAAGGTATGCACTATATTTTACCCTCTCGGGAATTAATTGCTAATGATATTGAAGTTATGGTTCAAGCCCATCAGTTAGATGGTATAGTATTATTGGGCTCATGTGACAAGATAGTACCAGCTATGCTCATGGCTGCGGCTAGGTTAGATATACCAGCAATTCTTATCCCTGGCGGACCAATGCTTGGCGGAGTAGAATTTGGCGGCCGCAAATCAGATCTGACTTCTGTTTCCGAAGCCCTTGGAATGTTGAGTGGGGGTAAAATAACTGAGGAAGAATATTTAGGTTTAGAGGAAAAATGCTGTCCATCATGTGGTTCTTGCGCGTTTTTGGGAACAGCAAATACAATGTGCTGCTTATCTGAAGCATTAGGGATGACCTTGTCTGGCGGAGCTTTAATTCCAGCCACACATCCTGATAGATTGCGTATTTCCCAGGAAACAGGTTTAGCTATTTGCAAATTAGTAGCAGAAGGTATAACAGCAAGGCAAATTATTAACAGGGAGTCTATTGAAAATGCAGTCAAGGTTTGTTTAGGTATCAGTGGTTCCACAAATGCAGTTCTTCATTTAACAGCACTTGCTTATGAGGCAGAAGTGGATATAGATGTATTAAATCTCTTTGATGTTTTAAGTAAAAAAACTCCCCAAGTAGTTAAAGTTAATCCAGCCTCCGAATGGGATATGGATGACTTCTGGAATGCTGGTGGGATACCCAGGGTCTTAGAAAACATGGGTCCTATACTAAACACGAAAAATATGACCTGTAGCGGAAGCACTTTAGAGGAGAATATTGTTAAATACAAATATAAATTTCCACCAAATCCGGAAATCATTAAAACCCTTGAAGAACCTTTTGAATTTACAGGTGGTATTGCGGTTTTGCGTGGTAACCTTGCACCAAATTCAGGAATAAGTAAACCCGGAGCTGTCGACCCAAGTTTACATAGCTTTACAGGAAATGCAAAGGTATTTGATTCTGAAGAAGAAGCGGAAGAAGCAATATTAAATAATAGAATAAAAGGTGGAGACATAGTAGTAATCCGGTATGAGGGGCCCAAAGGTGGACCTGGAATGCGGGAAATGTATAAGGCAATGAAATATCTTTTTGGATTAGGTCTAAATAAGAAAACAGCTTTAATAACCGATGGCCGATTTTCCGGTACAAATAATGGTTGTTTTGTTGGCCACATTTCTCCTGAGGCTGCAGAAGGAGGACCAATAGCTATAGTTCAAGATGGTGATACAATAAGCTTAGATATAATGGAAGGAATTATTCACCTACACGTAGATGATGAAGAGATAAAGCGGCGTTTTAAAGTATGGAAACCACCCATCCCAAAGTTTAAAAGAGGTTATCTATCTATATATTCGAAACTAGCAAGTTCGGCATCAGAAGGCGCCATCATGAAAATATAGGCAGGCGGGTAACCTGTCGCGTAACATTTGATACATTATTTACACTAGTTTTTTTAGCTAGAGTTAGATAAAATGAACTCAAGTTATGTAATAAATCTTGGGGAGAATAGTATGAATGAACCTTATCTTGAAATCGATCCTTTTAAAGGGATATTTGGACTGGATAATCTGGCAGAAAGAATTAGTGAAATTTTAAAGTGCCCTGTTACAATTGAAGATGCCAACCATAGGCTTCTAGCATACAGCACCCATGATGAAAGGACAGATCCGGCCCGAATTGCTACTATTATCGGCAGACGGGTTCCGGAAAAAGTAATTAACAGCCTTTGGCGGGAGGGCTCAATCCCTTATTTATTAAATAGTGATGAACCTCTCCGTATTAAGAGTATAACCGAGGTAGGCTTGGGTGACAGGGTTGCTATTTCCATTAGAAAGAAGCAGGAGACCCTTGGATTTATTTGGGCATTAGAAATAGATCATTCTTTAGAGGATAAGGATTTACATTACCTGAAGATGGCTGGTCAAGCTGTAAAAAATCATTTACTTAATCTCCATACAAGGAAAACTGAAAAGGAAGAGAGCTATCAGGAGTTTTTTTGGCAGCTATTAACAGGTCACCTTGAAAATGTCGAGGAGATAAAGAAAAAATTTAAAACTTTAAATCTTCTACCCCCGGAGGCGAGCAGTGTTCTAGTTTTTAAATTTCCAGGGAAAATTGATAGTAAAACAGAAAAAAATATTAGCTATATTTTAAAAACTACTCAAAGAATTAAAGTTCTTTTCTATACTTTGCAAAATAATAATTTAATTGTATTAGCTTCTCCTAAATCTACAGAGTCAACAGGGGATTATGATAAATTTATTAAATCCTTTATTATCCAAATGAATGAGCGTTTCGGTGTAGGTGGTATAAAGGGAGGCTGTGGTACTATACATGAAAATTGCCAAAGGGTTGAAAAAAGTTATCAGGAAGCCTTAACTCTTTTAGAGTTGAAGGATAAGTTTCCACAAGAAACGGAAGCTATTTACTCCTATCAGGCGCTGGGTATCTACCTATTTATCCCTGTGCTTTTGGAAAAGAGGAAAAATGATGGCTTTGAAAATCAGTATTTGAAATGTCTATTTGAATATGATTTTCGGCATAAAACTCAGCTTTATAAAACCTTGGAGGTTTATTTAGAGAACGATAGTAGAATTAATGAGACGGCAAACCTATTGCATATTCATGCCAATACCCTTAGCTATAGATTAAAACGGATTTCTGAAATAGGGGAGATCAATCTGGATGACTACAATCAAAAAATGGCCCTTCTTATTGATATAAAAATTAATAAATTCAATAAAAGCCTTTTGTGAAATTACACAAAGGGCCTTATTTTTTTTCATTTTTTTACACAAAGATATTTGGAATTGTTTGAATTATACTTTAATTAGCAAAAGGAATAAAGCAAAAGGTCTTTGTGGATTTATACAAATATTAATTGGTAAAAATAGTTTAAAGGGGGTTATTTAATGAAAATTGGTATACCAAAGGAAATTAAGAATAACGAAAATCGTGTGGCTATTACACCTGCGGGAGTAGCAGCATTTGTTAAGGATGGACATGGAGTAATCATCGAAAACAATGCCGGAGTAGGTAGTGGAATTACAAATGAGGACTATATCAGCGCCGGGGCGAAAATAATTGAAAATGCAGCTGATGTCTGGGGTCAGGCAGAAATGATTATGAAGGTTAAGGAACCATTACCTTCCGAGTATGGCTTCTTTAGAGAAGGCCTAATTCTTTTTACTTATCTCCACCTTGCTCCTGAACCTGAACTAACCGAAGCTTTAATGGCAAAGAAGGTATTGGCAATTGCTTATGAAACGGTACAATTAGAAAACGGCAGCTTACCACTACTTACTCCTATGAGTGAGGTAGCAGGAAGAATGTCTATTCAGGTTGGGGCACAGTTTTTGGAAAAGCCTCAGGGTGGCAAAGGAATCTTATTAGGCGGTGTCCCAGGAGTAGCTCCTGGTAAGGTTGTCATTATTGGTGGTGGGATAGTTGGCACAAATGCTGCCAAAATGGCCGTTGGTTTAGGTGCAGATGTTACTATAATTGAAAGAAGTCTGGATAGAATGCGCTATTTGGATGATATTTTCGGAACCAAGGTAAAAACTATCATGTCCAATAGCTATAATATTGCTCAAGCGGTAAAGGAAGCAGATTTAATAGTTGGTGCTGTTCTTATTCCTGGTGCCAAAGCACCTCATCTAGTCACAGAAGAAATGGTTAAAACAATGAAGCAAGGCTCGGTAATAGTGGATGTTGCTATTGACCAGGGTGGTTCTATCGCAACCATTGATAGAGTAACAACTCATAGTGACCCAGTTTTTGAAAAGCATGGTGTTGTCCATTATTCTGTGGCTAATATGCCTGGTGCCGTCCCTAGGACATCAACCTTTGCCTTGACGAATACAACTCTACCCTATGCTTTAGAGATAGCCCACAAAGGTGGAATTAAGGCTGTAAATGAGAATAAAGCACTTAAGCTGGGAGTAAACGTAGCAAATGGGTTTGTAACCTATGAGGCAGTTGCAGTCAGTTTAGGCCATGAATATGTACCAGTAGATAAAGCTCTAGGTTTTTAAGTAGAGTAGTTATACCCCTTAAGGTTAAAGCCCTTAAGGGGTATTTTAGTCTGTTGATAACCATTTTTTAATTGTTTTTAATGGTGAAATTGATATAGATAGGATAATATAATATGTGAGGAAATTAAATTTTAATTATAAGATAAATGGGGTGGGAAGTATTATGGGGAAATCTCTGGGTCTTAGTAATATTCATGAAGCTTTAAAAGCTGCGAAATGGGATGAGACTGTGGGCATAAAAATAGTAAAGTTGACGGGAAATGACAGCTTTGCTTTTTATGCTGCGGAAATTGATGCTTATAAAAGAGTTGGAGCTCACTATCACACAGAGGGTGTTGAGGTATACCAAGTAATTGAAGGAAAAGGAAATATTTATATTGGCTCTCCCAAGGGTGAGGGGGAGGTTGATTGGAAAAAGCCTGTGAGTGTAAAGGCTGGAGACTGTTTCACCGTTAATTCTCACGAAGTACACCAATTAATAAATATAAGCGATGAGAGGCTGGTAATTATCTTTGCCTGTCCTTTTTCCCACATAAGTACCGATAGGATAATAGTCAATGGTGTCTAACCTAATACTCTATGCTGTTGCTATTATTTTCCTAATCTATTCTTATCTAAAGGATAAAAAGAAGACTAAACAGGCTTTAACAAAAGGCTATAAGTCCTTTATAAATATTCTTCCCGAGTTTTTAACTATAATTTTGTTAATAGGTATGGTTCTCTCAATTTTAAATCCTCAAATAGTTTCCAGTCTTATTGGCACCTCTTCGGGTATTTGGGGAATTTTATCCTCGAGTATTATCGGTGCTATAACTTTAATTCCGGGCTTCATAGCATTTCCATTAGCAAAAAACCTATTAGATTATGGAGCGGGAATAGTGCCTATAGCCGCATTTGTATCCAGCCTTATGATGGTTGGAGTTGTGACTATACCTTTAGAGAAAAAATATTTTGGTAGTAAGCTTACATATATAAGAAATGCATTAGCCTTTGTTTTCTCCATAGTTATAGCATTAGTAATGGGGGCAATGCCATGGATATATTAAAAAGATATAAGTATGTTTTGGCGCTAAGTATATTATTACTGATATCATACATAGTGAAGCCAGAGTTTGGATCAAATGCCATAGGCCTTACCTGGATAAATCTTAAACAAATGTTATTTCTTCTCCCCCCCATTTTTCTTATCCTGGGACTTTTAGATGTTTGGGTTCCCAAGGAGACCATGATTAAGCTAATGGGAAAGGACTCGGGGGTACAAGGTGGAATTCTTGCATTTCTCATGGGATCAGCAGCTGCAGGCCCCTTATATGCGGCTTTTCCTGTAGCCCATATGTTAATCAAAAAAGAAGCGTCATTAATTAATGTTTTTGTCTTTATCGGAGCATGGTCAACAACTAAAATCCCCATGTTTCTTTTTGAAATGTCCGCACTGGGAGTAGGTTTTTCATTATCTAGACTACTGTTAAATATACCTATTATAGTTCTTATTGCATCTTTAAGCTTAAAGATTTCTTCAAAACAGGATCAGATTGAAATATATAATAAGGCTAAGTCTATGTGACGTAGAAATAATAAGTTGGGGAGTAGGAAATATTTCTAAAAGGTTAAAGGAAAATAAAGATTTAGAGGATATCATGTCAGAAGAGAACCTAGATATGTTCAAAAAAAAAATGAGGCAAAAAGAGAAAATATCACTTACCTCCAAATTCAGAGAAGAATAATAAATAAGCTTACTACAAACAATATTCTTGTTATGAAAATTAAGGAGGTAATT
>LADT01000052.1 GCA_000961765.1 Clostridiaceae bacterium BRH_c20a
CCTTTTTCGTGGGCGATTTGAAAAACCCGTTTATAAAACTCGGAGGGTGCTTCAATGATACCCTTTAGAATAAAATTCAAGGCTCTTTCGTCTCTAAATTGCTCCATATAAATAATTTTTCTAATTTTAATCATAAGTGGTGTATTTTTCTGTCTTAGCATAAAAGCGTGGTGTTGAAGAAAACCCGAAAGATCCATGTGATTGAGGCCCTCTTCAATAGTTTCTAAAGAGAAACTGGTTTTTCCAATCTCATCATAGAACAATTCCAAAATAGTATTTAATACATCATCCTTGTTTTTAAAATGATTATATAAAGAACTTTCCTTCACCCCTACTTCTTTAGTAATATCTCGAACAGAAACCCCAGTGTAACCTCTTTGAGCGAAAAGCTCTATTGCAGCTTCCAGGATTCTATCTTTGGTATTCTTTTTTGTTAGACTAGGATTATGTTCTGACAATTAAGCCATACCTCCATTCCCCATTAACAATTGTTATCTTCATGCCAATTATAACTAACGTTTGTTACTTTTGCAATAATTATTACATAGTAAATTAAGGAAAGCAATCCATTTATACGGCAATTCTCCTGTCATTAAAGCCCTGATTGCGGAGTGCACTGAGCCGCCATATTTATTTTTTCCTATTTCAATTTGGGCAGATTTCACAAAATATCTGTTAAATATTTTACTTTGACTAAGCTTATTATTAGCACTAAACAGCAGCATACCGATTTTGTTATCCAATCTAAGTCTATCTACGTGTAAAAAATAGTTACGATGCAAACTTTGTTTGTCTGTACCAGTATATACTATATTATCTGCAACCAGTTTGGCACTTAATAACGATGCCTGATAACCATCCTTTAAGACTCTGCCATAACCATTTAAGTCCCCGATAGCCGCCCAATTGTCTCCGTAAAAATTCTTAGCTGGTCCTGTGTATACCCTTGCCCTACATACTATGCCACATCTTAGATACTTTGAAATATAGGGTAAATCCAGGTGTTTTTTGACCTCGGGATGGCTAAAAAGATAATCAAGGTCTTCCTTATTCAATTCTTTTCCTAACGAGGTTAAAGTAAGCCAATTTTCCCCTTTAGAAACCAGTCCGATAACAGCACCGGTGATGATGTTATCTAAAACATAGAGCTTATCATTAGTGATGTTCACTTTAGCTTTACTGGTGTCTATCTCGGTAACACTTGCCGGCATTAGAGGCGGTGCTTGATAGCCTGTAAATTCTGCAAACTCCTTTAAAAGAGTTGTCTCTACCATTTTTAGACCCCCTGCTAATACCATAAAATCTGCTGTAAGCTCTATTTTTTCACCTTCAATTCTTCTACTTAATGTGATTTTCCAAGGCTTATTACCTGGCTCCTGAGGAGTAATATGGGTAACTATCGTGGGCTCAATTACTGTTAAGTACTCCGCTATTTCCGATGGGAGTCCTTCCAAAATTCTCTTTTTTAAGGATTCGTCAAAGCCTAAAACTCCGAAACGGCTGGTTCTAAGCATACCAATTAGAGGAATGTTAATCCTTATATCAAAGGAGCCCCGGGAATTAACATAAGAGAACCCTTTTATCCTGGTTAAAACTACTCCTTCCGGGACATCCAATTCATAAACATTTTTAAAAGTATTCAGAGCCAGATCAGTAATTAAGCCTCCACAGTAATTACAGCTGGTGCTGTTTACCAGGGTAATTTTAACTGCCTTTTTTTCTTTAGCACACAAAAATAGCAATCTTCTTACAAAGGCACTGCCGGCAATCCCACCTCCAACAACAACAATATGATCTCCAGACTTTAATGGTCTCTTTTTCATGCCTTTTATCCATGGCTCTTTGTCAAGTGCTTTATAGGAAAACTTTTTTTCGATCCAATTGATATTATCTCTCATCGGATAATCACCTCAACCTAAGAAACTTATATTTATAAGTTTCTTACCCGTTTTAGCTTTATTATATAGGGGAATTAAGATTCTTGATGGTTATACCGAAAATAACCAATTTATTGAGATAATGAACAATATACGTTCAAGAATCAACCAAATTGGTATTAAAACACTCTATAAGCAAGGTCGTATGGAAAATGCTCTTAAAGAACATCAAGCAATTCTTTCCTTCATTAGAAATCCATTGAATAAACGCTTATCATGCGGCGCAAAATCACTTTAACAATGCGCACAAATGCATTCTTTCAAACAATACTCTAAAGTTGTAAAAAGTTTTTACAAAAATTATTTATAAGAAAAGTTGCAATAAGTTCATCGGCAACACGGAGGATCGTTTTAATTTCTTCATCTGTTAGATACCGTATGTCACCGCTGTCAAGCTCATATCTTAGCTCTGGTCATCAAATGGTCTGTTATAGCAGCAGACATCCATATATATTTTCATAATTTTTCCTTCTAAAGTTTATTCGGTATTTCTATTATATTCATTGCAGCACTTCTATTTCCGTAGGTATAAACTGCTCTACTAAGTGAAATAAGTAGATGGGTCCTGCCCGTATTTTGTACCACTTCATCAAATTTGCTATGGTAGATACGGTATTAAACCTTTTCTATATGCTTCCTCTTGTATTTCCCGTGGACAATGACGTACATCTATCACAAGTCCATTAACTGGAATCATCCAAACCAAAGGATTACTTTCCATCCTACTTGGAAGTGTCCATTTTGTATCAAAATAATTCATTTTCATCAAATCTCTAATTTGTCTTGACTTTCCACTACCTGTACTTTCAGCTATACCAAACCAACTGTAAATTTCGCTCGCTTTAACATGTGGTTTTTGCGTAGAGTCAAATAAAAAATTGACCATGCCGATTGCATGTATTATTCCGCAAGCCCAGTAATTTACCTTGGCATCCCGCATCGTATACTAACGAGTAAAATCGATTTACTACAATGCCATTTCTAAATCTCCTGTCCCCTCTGCTATCCCTCAAACCGAGTCGAACCCTAATACGGCAAAAAGCTCTGAATCAACTACTTCAGAGCTTTTTTAATGTATACTTTGGCAAGTTAGGTGAATATAGATGCCGGCTTTGGCAACTCTCCAATATTATTGTTTAAAGCCTGTTAATAGGGATTAACTGCAGCTATTTCAATAATTTACTCAACTTCTCGTCAAAGGTTATTACAGTATGATTGCCAACTTTATGATAAGCATACAACAATGTATCAACGAAATCCAATTTTCTTTGGCTGTACAATCTTAACGCTTCAATAACTATCTGCTTTTCAGAAACTTTAATATTAGTGTAGTCAAAAAGCTGATTTAATATTTGAAATATCTTCCCTACCAACCTTATATATTTTTTCCAATACGTAAACAACCTCTGCCGTAATCTCGTTGGGAATATAGACTTCGTTGTTTTCCAGCAATTGCGTAGCTTTTTCAGCCATTTCATGAACATCATTAAGTAAATACCTTAATATTACGTTCGCATCAACAATTTTCATGTTTTTCCACCATTGCTTTTTCCCAAGCTGTCCCTTCCTCTTTAATGAGAGACAGGTTTTTATACTTTGATAACGCCCCCCTGACATTCTTATTGCTTGAACTGAGCCGACTCTCGTTTTCTTCAACGGGTAACACAATGATTTCTACTTGCTTATGCTTTAAATTTTCAGGCAGATCTATAATATTAATCAAAATATCACTGTTTGCAACTTTTCTAATAAAATTCATTGAATATCACCACCAAATTAATTTGTATAGTTATTTTATCATTATATACAAGTCCTTATCAAGGTCATTATTTTATATGTTCAGTGTAGTATTTTTCAATAACATCCTTTAATCCGTTTGCCTTATAAATGCGATTATCATATTCATGTTCCCACATGTATATTTCCCAATCTTTAATTCCATCTCCAGTGATTGCATATCCATAGTAGTCACCACAGCCATTACCAGCAACAAACAATAAACAATTTAACGGCATAAAACATGTAAATTCTCTCATCATAGAATTAATTTCTAAAATTTGTGCTGTTGAAAAGATAAAAAAATTATCTCCATTAAACTCCAGTAGCAACTCCTTTAAATCAGAAGATAGCATTAAGCCAAGCTCTTTTTCAATTTCTAAAATTTCATGTTTTGTGGCTGGCGGATTTAGTTTAACATACTTATTACCCTTTGATAAATTTAACAACAATTCCTTCCACATTTTACTCTTCTCCATAAAAATTTTATCAAATCATTAGCCTACTGATTCGCCTCATCCTATTAATACGCAACATTTTACTAATATTCAAAGACAAATCAACTATCCATCTTGTTTCTCATTTATTTCCGAATCAATAACTAAATTCTTTGCTTTTTTGATACGAGGAGACAATATTTGAGGTTAGCACCTCGAAAATTAACACCCTCCAAATTTGAATCACTAAAGTTAGTTCTGTAGAACAGCCCTTTGCCAAAGTCATAGCCTTTGAAATCCATTTTGCTCTTGTCTTCATTACTAAAATGAATAATATTTTTTTTCCCATTTTTCATTGTTAAAGTTTCCTTTCATAGAACACAATGCAACATAAAACAAACGATGCGTCTTAACATTAATCACCAATCAACTTGTTTATACTTGATTTTTGTAATTTTGTATTCAATAATATTCTAATATTAAATCCTAATTTTCCATAATTTAACCTATACCAATAGTAGTTTATATACTCAATTATTCCGAATAAAATTAATCCAATAGCACTTAATAAATCTTTATTACTGCTTACTGCTTTCAAAAATTCATTATAATTCATTGCTTTTCCAATCACCCCTTCTTTTTCTTTTCCTGAATCCATACTCTTTTTTTAATCTTTCCAGCATTTCAAACACAACCGGACAAATGCTTGCTGAAGTAAGAATGCTTAGTAAGCTAAATAGTCTTTCAGGCCTGCTTGTAAACGGATAGTCCCTGCAGCTTTTAGGTTTACAAGCTTCAATTTCACATCCTCCATCTTTTTTGAGAAAACAGCAAGGCTTTAGATTAAGTGAATGCTCGCCTAAGTCTTCTTTAATATATTTATCTCTGAACTCTTTTTCCGTAATCTTAAGAAAAGCTGAGACCTCCCTTAATTCATGCTCCTCAAAGCTTGCGGAATATTCCTTGCAGCAATTCCTGCATTTATTGCAATCATAATCTGAAAACAATTCATTATGTAATTTTAAAAACTGCTTGTCCAATTCATCCTCATCTGCATGATAACTATCGTTAAAAAATAGGTTTGTATACTTTGTATTGTTTGGTTAATTTAGATGCAGGTTGTTATTTTATTGAATTATTTAATAAGGAAATTCTTTTGGACCACATCAGGGAGGTTTCAATATCATCCATCAGATAATCGGCTGCCTACTAATTATTTTCTTCTATCTTAAGATCATTTGCAATCTCACTTTTAGTAGTATTAACAACTCCTTTAAATTCAAAGTGAGGTTGAAATGTTAATTTTTTTTATATTTTTATCACTTCCACCCTGGCATCCAATTGAGAAGCTCCACCACCTACCCAATCAGAAAGGCACGCTTTTCCGATGGAATCATCTACACGCTGTAAATTATTGAAAGAAAAGCCTGTATCTCTCCCCCTGGCATAACCACTGCTGCTCTCTCCACTAGCCCAGGCGGTATGACCGTATTCTTTCAGTTCGGATGTCTTGGTACCGTCTATTGTAATCGATTTAGAGCCATAGGCAAAATGCCCGTAATTGAAGGAACAACCTACTACACCCGGCTTAATACCGCTGGTAACAGCAACTATAGCTTCTACCTCATAATTAGGCGAGCTTATCTTGACCTTATCTCCATCATTTATTCCTCGGGCGTTGGCATCCTTGGGATTCATCCATAAACTATTTTCTGTTTTAATTTCCCTTAGCCAGGTATTACTAATATTGCGATGGGTACCAATATGGGAAGCCTTCCAATTGATTAACTGCAGGGGATAAGCAGCATCAACCACTTTTTCTCCACTGTAAAAGCTTATTTCCTCCACTTTAGGCAATCCATCAAAGAGTAAACCATCATAAGAATTTTTAGTTTTAGCTGTATTCTCATCATAAAAAATTGCTTGGGCACCAAACTTGTACTTTATATACTCTCCTTCATAGCCAGACCCCTTAGCTGCAAATCGGCCACCTCGATTTAAAACATATACTACCTTCTTCCACTCTTCCGGTGTAACTGCTCGTTGCCATTTGTCAATATTAAAAAATTTGCCTAAAGCTTTTTTCCTTATTTTGCTAAATATTTCTAGTTCTTCCTCAGATGCATCAGGGACGGGGGTGCCGTCATAAGCAATATTGGCAATCATTTTCAGATAAAAATCTTCGGCCCGGTCTAAACTGCCGCCACCCGGAAAGGATTTGACACCTACGCCGGGCAGGCCCATTTTCTTAGCAATCTCTATATAAACATCTTCGGTTGGTCTGGGCTCAGGATAGACCCTTGTCACCGGCTGCTGAAACTGCATTACCTTAAGCGGCTGGTTTGGATAGATGCTTTCGGTTCCGAACCGTTCTAAATATGTTACATCCGGCAATACGTAATCGGCATAAGTGGCTGTTTCGCCCATGACGATATCAGATACTACTAAGAGCGGAATAGCCTTTTCATCCTTTAATATTTCCTCCTGTAAAAACCCGGCAGGAACAGATAATATAGGTGAAATCCGGTGAATAAACATTGCCTTAATGGGATATGGGTAACCAGCAGCCGCACTAGGCAATACTTCCTGGGTAATATGGTTTGACAATGGAAACCAAGGCCTTTTGGCCGGATAACCGTCACGTTCAAATAAAGTAGTCTTCTCATAAGCCTTACTTACCCGCACTAAAGATATACCCCATGGTTTATGGCCTTTAGGTACAGCCTTAATATCATAACGGCCCTGCCACGGGTTAAATTTAGCCCCACTGCTGATGCTGCCGCCTTTCCAATCATAATTGCCTATTAAATGATTTAAGGTGTTAATAGCTCGTACAGCATAAAATCCATTGACATGCATAGCCGGTCCCCGGTAGGAGATTATACTGGCCTTTTTGCCATAAGCAGTAAACTCCCGGGCTAGTTCCACTATTTCCTCCACCTTAACACCGCACATTTTGGCATATTCAGCTAAGGTATATTCCATTACCCTCTCTTTATATAAGGTAAAAACAGATTTTACCCTGATACCATTAATAGTTGTATCAACTTCTAATTCTCCTTCACTTGCCTCCAGATGGGACATTGGCTTTCCATTTTGGAGTACCACAAAATCCCCCTCATTACCAATTCCGGCTTCGTTAGCCCTAAGTTTTGGCTTTTGTGGTTTATCTATATTAACTAGGTAGCATGCATCTGACCAGGTAGGCTCCCCATCCAGCTTAGCAGCTTCTTTATTGGGGTTAATCAAATACCTGCGATCATAGCGCTCATTTTCTATAATCCAGCGGGCCATTCCCAAGGCTAATGCCGCATCTGTCCCTGGTTTAGGAGCAACCCACATATCAGCTTTTTCGGCTGCATTACTTAAGCGGGGGTCTATTACTGCCATCTTCATGCCCCGTTTGATAGCATTAATATACTTGGGGGCCAGCCAGGTTGGACCTTTATTAGCTACAAAAGGGTCAGTTCCCCAAACAATGTGGAATTCTGAATGATCAATGTCACCATACATTCTCTTTTTAGGACCGGCACCGGCAAAAGACCGGATATTGCCAAAAACACCACTCATACCGCAAATGCCACCATGGTGAATAGAGTTAATACTACCGATAGTTTTAGCCCAAAATCGGTCCTGAATAAAGTCCCGCCGATGACCTACCATACTGACAATTTGATTGGACTTAGGCCCAAAATCAGGATGATTAGTATCAATCAGAACATCTTTGTATTTCGTATGGAAGGCTTCTTTTGACATTTCTTCGTTCTTTACTTTATCCCAATCAGCCACGATCTGGTCCTCTTCTACATAAGCCCAGCTATTTTTGAGGGCCGGAGTGCCCAGGTCAGAGGAGCCGTTAACAATTTCACTGATAGCCTGCTCCCAGCTAATGGTTTGCCACTTGCCGCTTCCCCTGGGCCCCACTCTTTTTAAAGGTTGACGCAATCTGGTGGCGTCAAAGGCAGTCTGAATACCAGCTTGACCCTTTAAGCAGGTTCTGCCTCCCCGAAAGCCTCGACCATCTACCGCCACATCACCAAATCCTTGAACTGCCTGTACCGGAGGAGTATTATAATCAATATGGCCAAAAGGCTCCATATTTAACGGACTATAGGGGTTACCCGCTATTTTTTTTACAATGGCAGTACAAGGCAGATTTTCTGCTGCTTTGGCAACAACTGCTTTAATAGTACATTGGGTGTTACACTGATCACATTGGGAATAAATTACATCTTCTGCAGTGTAATCATCATATTCATAACCAACTCCATGATACTCCAACTGGTTTGGGTCATCACCAGCGGCTATGGCAAATTGATTTAAATATGCCGTTCCAACCCCCGCAGCAGTTCCCAGAGCCACTCCGCCTTTAATAAATTGCCTTCTGTTTAGGCCCCGCCTTTTTTCGCTAACTTTAATGTCAATACTATCAGTTTTTATATCAGCCATTATCTTTCACTCCTTTCACCCATTTTTTCAATTGGTCTACTTAAATCAACCGGTAATATAGAGACTGCCAGTGAGTATAACAACAATCCGAAACCAATCACTCCCACACTGGTCATCCATTCAACAGAAGAGGGAAAATAGTAACCCCCTGACAACCCTGCCAATTGAGGTATTAACAATGGCGGAACAACGATGTTAAATCTTACTGCCACTATCCCTAAAACAACCATAATTGCTGCTGTTAGCAAGGCATTTACTGATTCTTTAAATTTAAGATATAGAAAAATAGGAACCACAGCCCCAATAAATGTCTGCACCAGCCAAAAAGCGATAAAAGAGAATTTCCCGCCGAAAAGGATTGCTAGCGTATCCAATGCCTGATGGTCAAGGCTATATGCTGAAATCAGATACTCATAAAACTGCAAACCAATGTCAACTATCAAAAAGCCAATCATTAAACCCGCCAAAGATTGGACCATGGCCTTATCAACGCGGCCTCCTTTCACCTTTTGCCTAATGATATAAAATGTAATCAACAACGCCGTACCTGAAACTAAAGCAGAAACCACGAAAATCACAGGGAAAACAGCGCTATTCCAGTAATGTTGGGCTTTAACCACAGCAAATAAGGCACCAGTCCCGCCATGTACACCAAAAATCGCAATAGGGATCCCAATTGAGCCTAATATTTTCAGCCATTTGTGATCTCTTGCTTCCGACTCTTTAGATAAATCAGTGCTGCCTAATGAACAGATTTTGGCTATCTTACCCTTTAGGTCATTCTTTCGGGCATTTTTAATTAAATCTTGTCTCATGGACAAATAAAGCTCAGCAATTAAAATTAACACATATAATCCGTAAAAACGCACTTCATAAGCTAACACACTAAATGGATTAAAGTAAACCAAGCTATGCCAAAATCTCTCCATTCTACCTAAATCAAGAGAAATGAACATCATAGCCAAAACCATACTCAATATTGCAGCCAACAGAGCCTCTCGGCCAATCTTTTCGTATTTTTCCATCCCAAAAACAAAAATCAAAGATGACAAAAGAAAAGCTCCTGCACTTAGTCCTACAAAATAAATATAAAAAGCTACCCAAGCTCCCCAGGGCACATTAGAAGTCAAATTAGTGCTAATTAAGCCCATTTCCATTCTCATAATCAATCCATATACCCCTATTAACACAAGTACAGACAAAAAACCATACCAGATAACACGGTTAGTTTTAATTGGTGTTACTGTATTTTGAGCTATTGTTTTACTGGGCATTTTCCCCACCTCACTTTAGATAATATACTCTGGGCTCAGTTGCCATGTATTCTTTTAATCGCACTGCTCTGCCACTATGCACCAATTTACTGACAATACTATCAGGATTATTTAAGTCACCAATGTAACGGGCATCTCCCAGACAGGTTTCCACACACGCCGGCTCTTCACCCCGTTGTAAGCGATGAAAACAAAAATGGCATTTTCTAACTATCCCAACCGGGGCTTTTTTCTTTCTTTCTCTTTTTTCTACCCCGTATTCATTAGTCTGATAGCTATTGTATCCCAGCATTTCCTGCTCATAATTTTCCCCGAAATCAAAGTACCTGGCACCATAAGGACAGGCCACCATGCAATAACGACAGCCAATGCAGCGGTTATAATCGATAGCAACAATACCATTTTTCATTTTGTAAGTAGCCTTTACAGGACAAACCTGCTTACAGGCAGGCTGGTCACATTGCATACAAGGCCTGGGTATGTTAACTTTGGTCACATTAGGGAAAGTGCCGACCTCCTCTTTCAAGACCACATTATACGTTACCCCGGGCGGAGTGCGATTTTCTGCTTTGCAAGATACAGTACAAGTATCACAGCCAATGCACTTCTGTAAATCAATCAGCATTGCCCATTTTGTTTCTTTTGGTTTTGTCTCATCTTCTGCAAATAACTCAGCTGCCCAAGCTTTTGCCCCGGAAAAATTGGGCTTAAAAAAATCTCTTCTTGATATCTTCTCGTTGATATTCTCTTTTGCCATCCGGTTTCACCCCATTCACAAGTTAAGCAATTATAATAACTACCCTGATAATCTTAAGTTGCAATATTTATGCCAATCTCCCAGATGCGAAAAATGCACTCATTTTTCAGTTCCTTTAAAGGCGCCTTTCGGTACTTTACTCCTTAACACTTTGCCTAGTTAGGCAAAGTTATATAAGTTCCTAAAGTATAAAAAAACACCGGTTTTTGACCGATGTTTTCATTACAGCTATGACATTTTGGCAAATACCTATGACAAAATGTCATAGTTTTGGTCTAAATTGTATTCTTTAAGCTTGCGGTACAGGTTTCGAACGCTTATACCCAACAGGTCTGCCGCTTTGGTTTTATTCCCATTAGCAATTTGAACAATCTGCTCAATATGCCTTCGCTCCATATCCTTTAACGTAATAGCTTGATTTGTTGTTTCTACAGTTCTACCAAATAAATCTTCTTTGTGAATAGTAGTGTCAGTAGAAAGTATAACTCCCCTTTGGATTAAATTTACTAACTCCCGAATATTGCCCGGAAACTGGTAATTCTTTAGTGCTATTAAAGCTTCGTTGGATAAATGCTTTTTACCGCTTTTATCATATATTTTTAGAAAATAATCCACCAACAAGGGTATATCTTGCCAACGCTGACGTAAAGAGGGTACAACTATCTTGATGACATTTAGGCGATAATACAAGTCTTCACGAAAATTACCTTTTTTAACTTCATCTTCTAATTTGCGATTTGTGGCGGTCACAATCCGCACATCAACTTTCTTGGTCTTATTATCACCTACTCGGCGTACTTCCCCGGTTTCCAAAAAACGCAATAGCTTAACTTGGAGGGCTAAACCTATTTCCCCTATTTCATCAAGAAAAAGAGTTCCTTTATGAGCTATTTCCGCCAAACCCTTTTTTTCCTCCACTGCTCCGGTAAAAGCTCCTTTAGTATGACCAAACAGTTCACTTTCTAATAACTGTTCCGGTAAAGCCCCCGCATTCAAGACGATAAAAGGTTGCTCTTTGCGCTGGCTCAAATAGTGAATACTTTCAGCGACCAACTCTTTTCCTGTGCCGCTTTCCCCTTCAATCAACACAGTTGAATCAGTTGGTGCTACTTTTTCTATAATATTCAAAACACATTTCAGCCGCTCACTTTCACCAATAATTGGCCGCCTTAGCTTACTTCTTAGCAAGGCTTCTTTCAAATCTTGGTTTTGCTGGATTAAATTTTTCTTTTCAAAAGCTTTTTCAATTAATACCTCTATCTCATCCAAGTTGCCAGGTTTGGTAAGATAATCATAGGCTCCTAATTTCATGGCCTGAATAGCTGTTTCAATTGTCCCATGTCCCGTAATAATCAAGACCTGCAACTCAGGTTGAATTTTTTTCAGCTGCTTCATCAGCTCTAATCCATCCATTCCCGGCATCTTTAAATCGAAAAGTCCTATGTCAAACTCGTTCTTTTTTCCAATTGCCAAAGCTTCCTCGCCATTTCCGGCACTTGCCACCTGATAACCTTTCCGCTCAAACCGCTTTACCAATAGTTGCCGAAAACTTTCTTCATCATCTACTAATAGTATTCTGGCCTTATCCATTTAGTATTGTCTCACCTCACATCCGTCTCCCCATTTGCCGGTAGTAAAATTATCACTTTTGTTCCTTTACCCGCTTCACTATCAACTTTGATTTCACCCTTTAAGTTAGAAATTATGCCATAACAAATTGATAGACCAAGACCTGTTCCTTTTCCTATTGGTTTAGTAGTAAAAAAGGGATCAAATATTTTTGCTAAATATTCTTCCTTTATCCCAGATCCATTATCTCTTATCATTACTTCTACCCAATGGAGTTTCTTTCTGGTAGTTATTTCAATTTGTCCTCCTGCTTCCAGTGCATCCACCGAATTAA
Source organism: Clostridiaceae bacterium BRH_c20a (assembly GCA_000961765.1). Classification (GTDB taxonomy): domain Bacteria; phylum Bacillota; class Peptococcia; order Peptococcales; family BICA1-8; genus BICA1-8. The sequence goes on from LADT01000052.1 coordinate 12,534, forward strand.
TCAGGATATTAAATAACACCTGTTGCAAGTGAATTGGCGAGCCATTGATAATTGGCAATTTTGCTTCTAAAGAAGTTAGTAACTGAATGTTTGACTTTTTAAAACGGTATCCCAGCAACTTAATTGTTTCCTGGATCAATTTATTTAAGTCTACCGGTTCTAATTTCCAGTCACTTTGCCGAGAAAAATTCAACAAACTACGGGTAATCTGACCACAACGCCCGACCTGCTCCGTAATTGTATTTAAGTCTGCAATTATCTCGTTTACTTGGACCTGATCTTGCTCCGCACCACCAATGTTATCCTTTTGCTCTTGCAATCTCTCAATTAAATCCTGGGCATAAGCATTAATAGTTGCCAAAGGATTATTTATTTCGTGGGCCACCCCTGAAGCCAATAGTCCAACCGCAGCAAGTTTATCCGCCTGAATTACCATTGCTTCCATTTCCCGGCGAGCGGTGATATCCTCAATTAATTCCAAATACCTTGGGTCATCGGGACTACTGGGATTTAGAGCAAACACCTGATGGCGAAAATATTTTTTCTCTCCTTTTACCAAAACACTGGTTATCATATCTCCACTAATTTCAGTATCTCCTTGCTTTTTGCGGGCCAAACATGGCTGGCAATAGTTATTGCCTTCCCCTAACACCTGAAAACATTTCTGTCCAGCTATGTCTCGAAGTCCAAACCAAGAACGCAGTTGGGCATTAGCCCAAGAAAGAGTACAATCATCTTTTATTAGTGCCATCCCAACTCCTGCCCCACTGACGACTTTATCTAACAGCTCTTTCTCCTTCAATAAATTTTGTGATTTCAGCTTTAATTCCCTGGTCATATTATTAAAAGCTTCCACCAGTTTGGCAACTTCACCATCACCTTTTACTGCAATTAAGTGGTCCAGGTTGCCTGAAGCTATTATCCGGGTCCCGGCTTCGAGCTTTTCAATGGGTTTAGTAAAGCGAAGGCCAAAATAAATACTGAGCCCAATTACAGTAAACATTAACCCGCCCATGACTGCCAAAAGTTTATAAACCAATTGATAAATAGGTACCATTGCCTCTTTGACCGGTTGTTCAATAACAACTCCCCAATTTAGGTTTGATACTGGAGCAAAAGCACCTAAAACTAAAGTATTATCATAAGTTTTATACTTTAGCGGTGCAGTAACTTCCAATGGACTTACCTGAGCTAATAGCTTTCTGACAGCTTCACTGGTGGTGACTTGGGTACTTTTTAAAACTTGGCTAAAATCCTGATGTCCTATTAGGTTTCCTTGACTGTCAACAACAAAGTAATACCCTCCACTTTCTGCTCCTACTGTCTTTTGAATTATTCCCCTCAGACTTAGCTTAACCTTCAATGTTCCTGACCGTTCATTCTCCTGTTTATTCCATAACGGAATAAACACATTCATCATAGGCCGCCCATCCTTGGTAAAATAGACTGAGCCATACTGTGTTTTTTGTACCAATAGATCCAGGTTTGAATCGTTTTCTGCTAAAGGCAGCACTTCTCGCTTAGAAACCCGGGAGATGGCTGAATTGCTCTTATTTAACAAAGCCATTTCTTCAATTTCGTCAACTTCTTTTAGCAATGAAAATAGTACTATTTCCTGCTGAGTTTTTGTTTCTTTAGTTAAATCTGCAAAAGCAGAAGTTGTCAACTCAATTTTTGTTATAGAACTATTAATCAGCTGATCAATATCTTTGGCAATCCAGCGCACACTAGCCATATTTTGCCGGTGAATTGACCTTTCCAAGTCCGTCCAAGTATTGTTGATATTGACTATCCCTAAAGCCAACAACGGAAAAATAGACATTAAAAGACCGAAAATAAGTACCCTGTATCTTATCTTTCGCCACCAGGGCAAGCTATTCATTTAATCTTCCCCTTTCCAAGGGAAGTACCTTCAGAAATAGCCCTGGCATAACTGAGCCCAACGGGAGAGACTTGCAATCCTAATCTTTTTATAACGTCCATATTCACAACAAGTTCAATTTTGTCCGATAATTCTAGCGGAATTTGGCTGGGATGTTGCCCTAAGAAGATCTTAGCTATAAGTGGTGCTGCTTGTCTACCTTGCTCATATAAAGATACTCCGTAGGCAGCAAAGGCACCACGATAAGCCTCATGTTCATTCACTGCCATTACCGGTACCTTAAAATCTAACGACAGTTGAAATAATTCATCTGCTGCTGCTTCTAAAAAATAGCTAGATGACAATAAAATAGCTTCAACTTCTTGATTTGCAAGCACCTGCGGTAATTCAGTCATAATCAGATCTTTAGCTACAACAGGATATTTAATAAGTTCAATATCCAATAAAGCAGCAGTATTTTCAATAATGTCCAAACTCTGTAAGCCCGGGATTACTTCCGGGTCATAAATTACCAAGACCCTCCTGGTGTCCGGCAGTAATTTGGTTAAAAGTTCTAATCGCTTTCCAGCTAATTGAGTATGATAATTATCTATACCGGTAATATTACTTTCATGCTCTTGCAAGTTATCCACTAACCCCCGCTTAACAGTTGAAGCTACACCTGCAAGGACTATAGGAATCTCTTTTTGCTCTAATGTCAATATATCTCTTAGGGCATCTGCTTCTACCCCACCTAAAGCAACTAAGACATCTGGCCTTTTAGCAATTAACTCACTTGCTAAAGGATTTAGTATTTTACCATTATTTTTGGCATTTTGCACAACATAATTTATATTGACACCACTTAAATAACCCTGCTCCTCCAATCCTTCTTTTAAACCTGCCAATTTATTCAGCTTCATATCTCCAGCCAAGAGTACACCTACCGTTTTCACCGGTCCTGCTTCTCTTTGCGGCTGATACCACCAGTTTGTCAGTAAAAAAGCTACCAAGATAATCAATGCACCAAAAACTACAGCTATTAAACTGGTAAACAATTTTCTGTTGTTTGACAAAAAGATCATGAAATCACCCCCTGTCATGCTGGTATCCCCTGAAAACCTAATGGAAACCTTGTCATAATGTTTTCCAGAATATGAATTGTTAGTTTATATTTTTGTGAAAAATAATAAGTAATTTCCCGGCATCTCTTGGCTAACTAAACATTAGATATTAGTTTAACAAACCATGCGTATTGACACATAAAACTATTTTTTAACTAAAGGTAGCCGTACCCAAAACGAATGTGTTGAAACGTCTGTATCTAACCCTGTTTGACCATCATGTTTTTTAACAATTTCCTTCACAATCGATAAACCTAAACCATGTCCCCCAGTATTTCGATTTCTTGATACATCAACACGATAAAAACGTTCAAATATTTTGTCCCGTTGATCCTCAGGAATGAATTGGCCTTCACCAGTCACTAATAATTTGTACATGTCATCCTCAATCACTCCCCTGCAGGTAACCTCTGTTTCTTCCGTTTTATATCGAATGACATTTTGAATAAGATTGTCTATTACTTGCTTTAAACTATTAGCATAACCAACAACATAGCCTTCTTCTAACTCATAACTATACGTTATTCCATGCTGATTAAATTCCCATTCAAAAAGCTTAAGACACTCTTCTACCAATTCCTTCATATTTATTTTCTGTTTAGCTGCTTTATATTGAAATTGCATATATTCCTGTTCATTAAGAAGATATAATTTTTCCATCAATTCTGTTAATCTTAGTGATTCATGATCTATTTCATCTTTCCACTTTTCTCGAATCTACTGACATATCTCCTCTCCACTTACTTTGGGTAACATTAAATCCAAAATAACCAGAAAAGGGGAATACTCTATGCAGGCATTTTTCCCTTCCTCTCCATCGGTTGCTGTGTAAACTTCGTACCCCGCCTTCTCCATATATACTTTAATTAAGTTTATTATCATGGGATCCTCTTCGATAATTAAAATGGTATTTAACATCATTCTCTCCTCTTTGATGAATTATTCCATTTGTCCAATTTGATTAACCATAAAATCATAATTCATAGCTCCAATCATTTTTTGTTGAATACTACCCTCTATTTATTGATACTATTTCTATTGCGCTAATTACGCTATTTGTGGTCAGTTCTTCTGTATCAATACTAAATACCAACATATGATTCTCTTCCAAGACAAATGCATATCCTGACGGCCAATACGAATTTGTATCATCAAACTTATTATATTTGGAAGAATAGTAATCCAATACTTTTATCGCATTGTCCCCAACCTTATATCCGTCTTTTAATGAGAATTCCGAAGAATCTGTCCTTAAACGTCCAATACGATTTGCATAACCGACAAAAACATCAAGAGAATTTATATCTGAAAAAGGTCTATATATAGGGTCAGAGATATAAGATAATAATCACTATGTACATCATATCCAAAAAACCGTTCCTCGGGTCCATCCACCCAGTGACCTTTTTTTATATATTGATCCAGTTCTGTGATTCTCCTTGCTGCGTCACGATTGTGTCTTTCCTCATCTAACTATAGCTGGTTGAGGATGGTTAAATGGTAGAAATACGAGCCAAAACTATTTCGGAGCACTATTTAAGGCGTTTTCTATTGCTTTCAATATTACTTTACTACTTGAAGTTGCACCAGCGACCATATCTACCTCCAAGGACTGGGCTTCTACAACTTTACTTGGCAATAT
>LADT01000013.1 GCA_000961765.1 Clostridiaceae bacterium BRH_c20a
AAACTATCTGGAAGTATGGTCTAAGTATTGGCGATGCTATGGTTGATATCGCAGTTGGTGAGCATGTCCACATTCACAATATTGAGCCTGTAAGGGGTCGTGGTGACCTCCATGCTGACAAGAAAGGAAGTGCATTCTAAGATGGGTAAATGGTATGGTTACCGTCGTCCCGACGGTCAAGTTGGTTGTCGTAATTACACTTTAATTCTTTCTGCTACTGTTTATGCTAATAGTACAGTAGAAAGGGTTGCAAACACTATTTATGGTGCTATTCCCATAACACACCATTTAGGCCGCTGCCAAACTAAGTCTGACTTAAAAATGACCTTTGATGTACTTTGCGGTATGGCGAAAAACCCTAATGTCGGTGGTGTTGTAATTGTTGACCATTTCCGTGAAGATTTATGTAATATTGACGAAATGGCTGAAGAAATCTCCAAATCCGGCAAGCTAATCGAAACTGTTAACATCAGAGATGTTGGTGGTGCTATCAATGGTACTGCTGAAGCTACTAGAAAAGCTATGTATATGACAAGAGAATTATCCACTTATCAAAGGGAAGAAGTAGATATTAGTGAATTCCTCTTTGGCTTAAACTGTGGTACTTCGGATACTACCTCCGGTATTGCTTCCAACCCTGCTTTGGGCTTCTGTTCTGACAGAATTGTCAAAGAGGGCGGCCGCTCAATTTTAGCAGAATTTCCTGAGTTAATGGGTGCCGAGCCTTGGTTGAAAGCTAAAGCTATCAATGAAGAAGTAGCTAGAAAAATTGATTCTGAAATTGATGCTTATGAGCAAAGAATTTATGCTACCGGCGAAGATATCCGTGGTTCACAGCCAACTGGTGATAATATTGCAGGTGGTATCAGTACTATTGAAGAGAAATCTTTGGGTGGAGCTAAAAAGAGTGGCTCCGCACCTATTCAGGACGTAATAGGTTATGCTCGTATTCCTGGTAAGGCACCTGGTGTGTATATGATGAATACTCCTGGTCATGGCGCAGAGTCCATTACAGGTATCGCTGCAGCAGGTTCACAGTTAATGGTATTCTCCACCGGCGGCGGACATACTATCAGCCATCCTATCATGCCTACAATTAAAATTACCGGTAACATTAACTCTTGGCAGCGAATGAACGATACTGTTGACCTGGATCTTTCTGGTATCTTAGCTGGAACAATGAGCTTAGAAGAAGCTGGTGATGTAATCTACAATGAAGTCGTAGCTACCTTAAACGGCAAAATGACTAAAGCTGATATTCTTTTAGAAAGAACTGGTTTTGCTATCCACAGAGTTGGTTTAAGTATCTAAGGCATCTTAGGCTTCCGTCTTAAATGGCGGAAGCCTATTTTTTTATTTAAAAATTTTCGGGAATTTTTTCACTATTTAAGCAGGAAAACAGTAAAATAAGGAGAATATATATTACACGCTGGTAGGACCTCCAAGGACCTGTCACAATTCAGCGTAATACGACAAATTATGCTAATTATCTTAAACTTACTAAATTTTCTAAATTAAGTAATAAGAAGGGTGAGAAAAAGATGACTTCTGTAAAACAATTAGTGGACTTAACTGAACAAATAATAAAAAAAGCTGGCTTCACGGAAAATGATGCCTACATCATTGCTGATTCATTAATCCAGGCAGATTTAAATGGTGTAAGTACCCATGGACTAGCCCGCCTTAACCTTTACATTGAGAGGGCAGAAAACAATGCTTTAAATAAGACACCGGAGTTAAAAATTCTCAATGAAACTCCCTCTACAGTATTAATTGATGCTGACAACGGCATGGGGATTGTTGCTGCTAAAAAGGCCATGGATATGATAATTGAAAAAGCGAAAAATACCGGTATTGCCCTTGCTAGTATCAGAAACAGTAATCATTTGGGTGCTCTAGCTTACGTAACAAATTATATTCAAGAACAAGGCTTTATTGGCTATGCCTGTACCAATACCAGCCCTATTATGGCTCCCTTTGGTGGTAGCTCTCCTATTTTAGGAAATAACCCGTTTAGTGTAGCTATTCCTTATGAACCGCCTATTATTTTTGATACAGCCCTTAGTGTTACAGCTAGAGGAAATATAATCTTAGCTGATCGGGAAGGTAAACCCATCCCCGAGGGCTGGGCTGTTAATGATAAAGGGCAAGCAACCACTAATGCCAAAGAAGCCTTGTTAGGTGCTGTCCTACCTATGGCTCTGCATAAAGGCTATGGTATGGCCTTTATGGTTGAGGTATTAGCAGGAGTATTAACAGGTGCCCAATACGGTATTAATCTTGGTTCCTTCGTACCACCGGACTATTCTAAACCATTAGGCTTTGGACATGTAATAATGGCTATTAATATTGAAAGCTTTATGGATAAAACTGAATTTGAGACACGCTTAAATGATCTTGTAAAAATGGTTAAGGAAAGTCCCAAAGCCGAAGGAGTCAATGAAATATTTGTCCCTGGTGAAATTGAGTACAGAAGAAATGCCAAGGCACAAGCAGAGGGGGTGAATTTGAAAGTCAGTACTGTTCAGCTCTTAAAAGAACTTTGTCAAAAATATAATTTAGAGGGGGATATTTTAAATGCGTAAATTAAGTTTATTAGTAATTATCTTGATTTTGGCCGTAGCTTTAGTAGGCTGCGGAGGTAAAACCGAACCTGGTGATAAGCCAGCTGCTGAACCCAAACAGGAAAAAATAGTTCTAAAAGTTGGCCACGCTATGCCGGAATCCCACCATTTCCAAAAGGGTTTAGAAAAATTTAAAGAATTAGTGGCAGCAAAAAGTAACGGTCAAGTAGATGTAGAGGTTTTTGCCAGTGGAGTTTTAGGCGGAACTAGAGATAGAGTTGAGGCAGTTAAATTGGGTACTGCTGATATGGAACTAGTAGGTAGTCCTGACTTAGCAAGATGGGTTGATCAAGCATTAATTTTTGATATGCCTTATCTAATTACAACTTATGAACAAGCCGACGCTATTATGGATGGTGAAATTGGCCAAACAATTAAAAAATTGTCTGAAGATAAAGGCTTTAAACTACTTGAATTCGGAGAAAACGGATTCCGTAATGCTTTTAATAAATACAGACCAATCAATACTCTTAAGGATATTGAAGGCTTAAAATTAAGAGTTTATCCAAGTGCTGCTTATACTGATACTTTCACTGCTTTAAAAGCTTTACCTATGAGTACTGACTGGGGTGAGTTATATACAGCTTTATCACAAGGTGCTGTTGATGGTGCCGAAGCTACAGAGGCTCATTTTATTTCCAATAAATTTTACGAAGCAGACCAAAAATACTTTTCAAATACCCGTCATATGTATGTACCTGTAGTTTTCATAATGAATAAAGCAAAGTTTGATAAGTACTCCACTGAAATTCAAACAGCTATCCAAGATGCTGCAGTTGAAGCCATGAAATACCAACGTCAAGTATCCAGAGATGACACAGCAAACTTAGTAAAAGAAATGCAGGCTAAGGGTGTAGAAGTAAATGATGTAGCTGAATTAGATAGTTTTAAAGCTGCGACCATCCATATTTGGGATAAATATGCAGACAAAATTGGTAAAGACCTCTTAGAAAAAGCTAAATAATAAAATGCAATAATTTTAGTAAGTGGTGTATACTACACCACTTACTTCTCCATCTATCAACTAAAGTATTATAGGAGGGTTAGTGTGAAAGCTATTTCCGACAAACTATTCTATTTTGTGAAAATTTTAACCCTTATTGTTATAACAGTTATGACCCTATCAGCCTTTTTACAGGTAATATTCAGATATGTTCTGGAATATCCTCTTATCTGGACTGAGGAGATTGCTAGATTCATGTTTGTTTGGTTAACCTTTTTAGGTAGTGCCGCAGCAATTAGAACAAAAAATCATATCGCTATGGATCTTCTTGTTAATAAGTTCCCAAAAAAAATGCAGAAATCCGTTAATATGCTAGCCTTAGTTATTTTTCTCGGATTTTGTTTATTATTAATCAAGCAGGGAATATTCCTGACTGCAACAAATATGGAGCAAACCTCCGATGCTTTAGGGATCCCCATGGGCTTTCCGTATTTAGCCATCCCGGTAGGTAGTGCATTGATGGCATTTTTTATCTTAGAGGATATGCTTAACCTCTACAGAAAGGAGGCCAAATAATGTTAGCGGTCTTATTATCAATATTTATTGGAACAATAGCAATCGGAGTTCCAATTGCAGTAGCCTTAATTCTTGGTGTTGCCGGTGGTCTATATGTTAGCGATATCCCCCTATTACTCATTGGACAGAAAATGTATACAGGTATAGATTCATATACTCTCTTAGCTATCCCCTTCTTTATTTTAGCCGGTACCATCATGCAGCATGGCGGCATGGGCAAAAGATTGGTTCGATTAGCTAGTGTTATGGTAGGCCATATCTCTGGCGGCTTGGGTATGGTTTCTGTAGTTGCTTCGATGTTTTTTGGAGCTTTAACTGGATCAGCACCAGCTACTACTGCAGCCGTTGGCGGCATTACCATCCCGGAAATGACCAAAAGAAATTATGACCCTAGATTTTCAGGGGCCCTATGTGCATCTTCGGGAATCTTAGGTGTTTTAATTCCTCCAAGTATTCCTCTTGTTTTATATGGTGTTGTAGCCAATGTTTCGATTATAGACTTATTTATGGGCGGGATTATGCCCGGTATTATTTTAGGGTTACTGCTCATGGTCACAACTTATGTTATCTCTAAAAAAAGAGGCTATCGGGCAGAGCAGAAAGAAGGCATAAAGGAATTCTGGGCTGCTCTCAAAGATTCATTTCTTGCCCTCTTAGTACCGTTTATTATTTTAGGTGGTATCTATGGCGGTATTTTTACTCCTACCGAATCAGGGGTTGTAGCTAGTGTCTATGCCTTAATGATAGGTATGTTTTGGTATAAAGAAATTAACTTTAAGAAATTACTTGCAATTGCCTATGATGTAGCTGAAAATACAGCCACAATCATGTTGGTAGTAGGAGCAGCAACCTTGTTTGGCTGGATTTTGACTAATCAGGGTGTTCCTCAAAAAATAACCCAGCAAATCCTTACTCTATCAGATAATCCCATAATTATCTTGTTTGTCTTAAACATAATCTTTTTAGTTGTCGGTATGTTTATGAACCAGGGTCCGGCGATACTAATTTTGGCACCTATTCTTATTCCCGTTATCAGTAAGCTGGGTATTGATGTTACCTTTTATGGGGTAATAATGACTATGGTTTTATCCATCGGGCAAGTGACCCCTCCCGTTTCCCTGAATTTATTTGTAGCCAGTAGAATAACAGGATTAAAGCTTGAAGAACTAGTTCCGGATGTCATACCATTTTTATTAACCCTTATCGCCGGGGCACTAGCTTTAACTTATATGCCTGATGTAGTTATGTTTATTCCAAATTTGATGAAATAACCGAAGAGGACACTATATCCTATAGTGTCCTTCTGTACATCCCCCATAAATAAAGCAGGATTTTTCGATTACATCTAGAATTGTTATAATATGTCAACATGATATAAAGCAGGTGATTTGTAGTGGGTAATACTAAAATAATTTTTAACCCTATTAACCAGTATCATAATATCTCGGAAAAGATTGCATTAGTAATCAAGAACTTCATTACTGATGGCAAACTGAAGGCAGGAGATAGACTTCCTAGTGAAAGAGATTTAGCTCCCATGCTTGGTGTGAGCCGAAATAGTTTAAGAGAAGCATTAAAAGTATTAGCAACATCAGGTATAGTTGAAATCAGACATGGCCAAGGAGTATTTATTAAAAGTCATGAGTCACAACACCTTTTTAAACAATATTTAGATGGCTTTAATATTGATAAAAGAAAACTTCATGACTTATACTGTGTGCGCCGTGTTTTAGAAACCCAAGCAGTAGAATGGGCTTGTGTATTTGCATCTACGGAAGAACTAGAAAAAATTAAGGAAACATTACTATTAACAAAAAAGGAATTATTGACATCCGAGGACCCTATGCTTCTCCTTGCTAAAAGTGATGAAAACTTTCACAATCTTATTATTAAAGCTTCTTATAACTCTATTTTGGAAAAAATGATGCCTAGCTTATTTGAATTTCTTATAGATGCGAGACTAGAATCAGCAAAAAAAGGCAGAGCCTTTAAGTCATTAGAGGAACATCTAGAAATAGCTGATACACTTTTAGATAGAGATATCTCCAAAGCCCGCCTATCCATGGAAAAGCATTTGACTGCAGTTGAACGGGATCTGGTAGAGGAGAAGAGACACCCCCTAGTACAGGAGGCAGGATTAGATTAAATAAGTTATTCTACCTTTAATGCCTCTTTTTTTGTCGAATATTGTCGGAATTTTCTTTATATTAAGTGTCGCTTTAAGAAGGATTTAGTCAGTGATAGAAGAATAACAATTAATGTCATACTGGTTAGACCACGAAAAAAGTAAATGGACCCACCCCCTCATGCAAGACTAATAAAGGCTCATAGACTATATTCTATTGACCATTTACCATAAGCTTATTTGTAATTTTCGGTACTTTTTTAAATGCAGCCGTAATATTACTTTATTGTAGGTTTCACAGGGGTTATCCTTTAGGATAATCACCTACATTATAATAAAAGGGGGAAAAAAAATGAGAAGAAATTGGTCCTTAATTCTGCTGGTGGTTCTGTTAAGTGTCACCTTAATTGCAGGTTGCGGAGGTGCCAAGCAGGAAGAACCGAAGAAAGAAGAGCCGAAAGTAGAGGCTCCTAAATACCCAGAAAAGTCTATCACTTATGTAATACCCTTTGATGCCGGCGGACAGTCAGATGTAGAAGCAAGAAGACAGCAGCCCCATCTAGAAAAGTCTTTGGGGCAAAAGGTATTAATCGAGTATAAGCCCGGTGCCGGTGGTGCAGTAGGCTGGACCGAATTAACAAGGGCAAAGCCCGATGGATATTATATGACCGGTATGAACATACCCCATATAATCTTACAGCCGGCCCAACGTTCTGATGCAGGATATAAAACTGAAGATATTAATCCTGTTGCCATATTCCAAGCAACTCCTATCGGCTTGGCAGTACTTAATGACAGCCCATTCCAGACGATAGATGAATTTATCGCATATGCTAAGGAGAACCCCGGTAAAATAACAATAGCAGGCTCCGGAACATTATCCGGTCATGATATTGCCCGACTGCAGTTAGAAAAATATGCGGGCATTAAAACCGAGTACATACCTTTCACTGGTGCAGCACCGCAGTTACAAGCTTTTTTAGGAAAGCATACTATGGCTATATTAGCTAACTCTAACGACCTGGTCCAGCATAAAGATAAAATCAGAGTTCTAGCCTTTGGTTCAACTGAGCGTTATGAAGTATTCCCCGATTCCCCAACATTCGTTGAAAAGGGATTTGATATGCTTCCTAGTATCGACAGGGGTGTTGCCGTTCCACCAGGTACACCCGCTGATGTTATTAAGACTTTAGAAGCTGCCTTTATGCAAATTGCAAACGACCCAGACATCAAAAAACAAATGATTGAGCAAGGCTTCGTTCCTAAAGCCATGGGTCAAGAAGAATCAAAAGCATATATCGAAAAAACCAAGAAACAGTACTTGGAAATATTGGCCGAGGTTAAAAAATAAATATTATAGACTGATACCGGACCCCTTAGGTCCGGTATCAATCTAAATTTTATGGAGGAATTTGTATGGCAGAAATGTTTTTCACCGCATTGGTTCATATTTTTCAACCCTTTAATTTTCTTTTTATGACCGCAGGCGTAACCTTGGGTATTCTAGTAGGCTGTCTTCCCGGCTTAACAGCCACTATGGCTTTAGCAATCTTAGTTCCTTTTACTTTTACCATGGATGCCATTCCTGCTCTTATGACCCTAGGTGGTATTTATAGTGGTGCTATGTACGGTGGTTCTATCTCTGCTATCCTAGTTAATACCCCGGGAACACCCTCAGCTATTGCCACCACTTTTGACGGGTTTCCTTTAACCAAAAAGGGTATGGCAGAGCATGCCCTGGTTACCTCTGCCTTTGGTTCTAGTATTGGAGGGGTTTTTGGCGCACTTTGCCTTCTAATTTTAACTCCCTTATTAGCCTCTGTAGCATTAAAATTTGGCCCTCCGGAATATTTTTGGATGGCTATATTCGGTCTGACTATCATTGCCACCCTTTCCTCAAAAAATATGGTTAAAGGCCTTATCGGCGGTGCCCTAGGTTTAATGATCAGTACTATTGGACTTTCCCCCATAGGAGGTGATTCCCGTTTCACCTTTGGTTTTTACGGTCTAGCTGCAGGTATTAACTTGATTGTTGCACTTATTGGGTTTTTCTGTATTCCTGAAGTGTTGGCAATGGTAGAAAAGATCACAAAGGAACGCTATAAAATAGCGGAATACAAACCGAAAAAAGGTGTACCTTTACAGGTAATTAAAGAACTTTTAAAAAAACCCATCTTACTTTTGAGATCTTCCGTAATTGGTACCTTTGTGGGCATAGTTCCAGGTGCAGGGGGAAATATAGCAGCTCTAGTCTCATATAGCGAAGCCGTCCGTTGGTCAAAGAAACCAGAAGAGTTTGGTACTGGCGTTATTGAAGGCGTAGCCGCTGCTGAAACATCCAATAACGCCGAAGTAGGCGGTTCCCTAGTTCCCCTTTTGACTTTAGGTATTCCCGGGGCCCCTCCAGCAGCTGTCATTTTGGGGGCTATTATGCTCCAGGGGATGGTTCCTGGACCAGAGCTGTTTACAAAATATGGTGAAATAACCTACACCTTTATCCTCTCTCTGGCTGTTGCAAATATCATTATGGGATTTATCGGATTTTATGGCTCCAAGTTTTTTGCCCGCTTAATTAATATCCCAGTCAACTATTTAGCACCCTTAATTGTTTTTATGAGTGTCATCGGCTCCTATAGTATCCGTAATAATATGATGGATGTACTAATTATGGTTGTTTTCGGTGTTATCGGTTATTTTTCCCGCAAACTAAATTTCCACCCAGGACCTATCGTCCTCGGCATGATTTTAGGACCTTTTGCTGAAAATGGATTAGTACAGTCAATGCTTATGGGTAGAGCATCCGGAAGCATCTGGGGAATTTTCTTTACTAGGCCGATATCTCTTATCTTAATCATTATGTCGGTTATTTCTGCTTTATGGCCCTTTATCGCTGCATGGCGAAAAAATAGAGCAAACAAAGGAGGCCTAGAAACAAATGCGTAATAAGAACATCATCACATCTTTGCTTCTACTGGCCTTTAGTATCTATGCCTGGTTTGAAGTTAAGGATTTGCCTGATATAAGCAGCTTCTTCCCCAAGGTATGTATTGGACTTTTAGTTTTTTTATCTCTAATGCTTCTCGTGCAGGCCTTGCGTATGCAAGCTGTTCATAATGATGAGGAAAAGAAAAGTCTTAGATTTGTAAAAATTCTTACCGGAGGAATCTTTGGATATGTCCTAACAATTTTCATCATTGGGTTTAACATAAGTAGTGTTATTTTCCTAGGAATTTTAGGCTATGTTTTTAACCCAATGAAAACTAAAAAAAGTTTACTTTACTCCTTTGGCATTGGTATCCTGGCAACGACAATATTTTATGTAGTCTTTGGTATTGTCTTCAACGTCCCTCTACCAGAAGGGATAATATTTGAAAAACTGAGCTAAGGACTATCATAGGAAGTCGTGCTACCGTGCTACCGATTAAGGGAATTAGTAATTAAAAATACGCCTTCAAAGTGAGGCGTATTTTATATTTTAACATTTCTATTTATTTTTTCTCATACTTCTGCCCCGGTCCTTCATATTTCGGCTCATCTACCACCTGTTTTTTTCGAACTGGTTTCTTAATCTCTTCTGCATATTTTTGATTCATCGTTAACCGATTCATTCCTTTTGTTTCATCTTTTTTCATTTAATTTTAACCCCCTTTATAATAGGATGGGTAAATAAACAAAAAAATACCCAAAGTCTAAAATTTTAAAGGGTTATTTTTTATATTTTCAGCGAGCTTACCACCGAATAATTAGGTTTACTCGCAGCTCCTCGAAGCACAATCCTTCATCAATGCAATTATAGACATATTCTTTATTATCCATTGATTCTTTATTACATAAATCTCCTTCAAAAGCAACACTAAATCCTGCCTTTTCTAATTTATCAATAATATCCACTAAATCCTCTAAAAGAAGAGATTTCTCGTTGGGAATATTCAAAGTAAGTTGATAGCTTAGATTCCTATTCCGTCTGGCACTTTCCCTGATTAGACCCTCGATTTCATCAATAACACTATCAATACCTGTAAAGGTTCGATAATAATTTCTAACCTTAATAAATTTAAGTATATTTTCAGTGAAGGCATCCTTTTTTAACGTCTGTCTTTTTAGGTAGGTCAGCCAAATTTTTTGTTTTTCATAGTCGGCTTTTACTTTAAAGCCTAGTTCTGAAAAATAGGCAATTATCTTTTGGAAGATATCCTGGATAAACTCATCGGAAGCATCCAAGTCAGTTGCTTTAATGTTGTTAACGAAATTAGGTAAATCAAAAACATAGAAAAACACATTTTCTTGATAAGTATATTGCAGTATTTTTTTCTTAATAAATTCAATATACCCCTGAGCCTTCTCACTAACTTCTCCCTCCCATATTTCCCTTGCTTCCTCAGCGTTCATCCTGTCCCTCCTTCCCAAAACAATAAAATCTTTTAATAATTTATTCACTATTTATCTTGAATGTGCGTGAATTATTAATTATTAGCGACTTAAATAATAATATTCACCTGTATTTCCATGAGCAGGGTGGGTCTTATTTAACTTTTTAATGATTCTTCATATGAAGCATAGATCGGGAAAACTTTATTGAGCCTAGTTAGTCTAAAAACTTCATTAACGTTGGAGTTATTAATGGAGCAAAGCTTAAATTCTCCCCCTTTTTCAGTGCATTTATTATACACTGAAACCAAGACTCCTAAGCCTGAATAAAAGAACTAAGCCCTCCAAAACGGAAGGCTTAGTTCTTTAAAATACAAAATCTATATTAACGGTAAAACGAAGCACCTTAATATCTGGGCACTGGGCACTAGAACGAAGCCCAAGTGCATATCTCTAGATATTAATCTTAAGTGTCAGTATCTCCTGATCCCAGATTACTTTTGCCCTCGTACCAGTAATACTGTTAAATATTTTTTCTAAGATTCCTGTATTAATTAGGGGTTCACCAATTTCGTTTATTAGGAATGGTGGAAGGTCAAAATTCTTTAATACCTTGCCATTTAGTTCAATTTTTACTGGGGATTTTTTATTTATCGTAAACTTATCAGGCAGTCTTTCTACTTCATCGGGAATAAAATCTAAAACTGTATACGCCTCCATTAACATGGGAAAATCGGATTTGACATCATAAGTAAACCAATCAAAGGGAATATACATATAACCATTATCGGTCAGGCCACTTTTGCCCCAGCTTTGAGCTACTTTAATCAATCTGCTATCCTGATTATACCTTAGAGCAACCATAGCATGGCCGCCTATATTATCTCCACCCACTTGTACAGGCACCCTACCCTTACGGGCCTTGTAAAAGTTAGAGAGCAAATACATAGAAAAAATTACGGGTTTCTTATCAGAAAGAGCTACTAATATATCATCAAGGTCCAAACATTTTGTGTAAGCAACAATTCTATTCTGGTAGGCGTTTCTCAAGATTTTTCCCATCTGCCTGCTATTAGGCAGAGGTTTTTCATAATTTTCTTTTGTGCTTGGAAATAAAATCTCCCTGCAAACACCATTTAAGCGCAGTGATTCAACAGTAGCCTTTACCGTACTACCTTCAGTATCAGGGGGAAGACCGTCCAACTGCTTATTCATTTTATAAAGAAAAATGGGGGAAAGATCTACCATCTGTCCGGTTTCAAAGTATTGATTGATCATCTGTAAATAAGAACCTGACTCTCCAGTACAGGTAGGGAGATTTCCCTGGTTGTGGATAATCAAAGGCACAGAATCTATCCCACCCTCAGTAGGGATCTCACTAATGGATCTCGTACTAACTGCTCTATATAACCAATCCCTAGTATCTTTAGGGCTTGGATATGCACCCGGATGCGGTATTTTGGTCATAATATCAACACTCCTAACTTTTAAACTTTTTAGCTAAAATTTGCCCTATTGCAGTATACTATAGTGCTGGTGGCTAGTTGCTGGTCTATGATCTATGGTCTATGGTCTATGGTCTATGGTCTATGGTCTATTATAATTTTGTCATTGGAACTATATTTATAAATAATTATTAACCGTGTATATCCGTGTGCCCCATAGGGGCCCGTGGTTAAATAAACGGATTTTATATTTTAGTTTTCAAGGTAGACTCGGGGTAGGGTAGAGTAACGATAATACTTATGTCATGATCCACCATTTCAATTTCTACATTTTGAGCATCTTCCAGCGTAATATAACATAATCGCAAGTCGCCCCTAAAAAAGGAAAGCTGTACTCCTGGGAATAATTCTACTAACTCTACTGTGGAAGAGCGGTCAATATAACATCTGCTTATTTCTTGATAGTCAGGGAATCTTGTAGTTAATCTAACGTTTACAGAGTTTTCTAAATCTAAGCTGAAACAGGTAAACAGAGCAAAAATTGGATAAACAGCCTTGAAATTCAAATCCGAGGAAAAACGGATTTGCGCAGGAAATTGGTTATACAGGAAGTTTAAGTCCAATATTTTCCAGTGGTCTTCAACCTTTTGGAGCACCAGCCTATAAACTTGGCACGGCTTTGTTGCTTCTTGAGAATTGCAATTTCCGTAATAGGCAAAGAATAGCTTCTTGTCCTCACTTGAACTCTGTTCTTGCACCTGCAATGCTCTGTTTTCACTACAATTTTTACTGTAGTGGTCAATCATCCGCCTAATGTTCATAGTTGGGTGCTTCACTGAGTATCCTAATCCCTCTTTTCCAAAAGCGAAACGTATATCTTTTGAACAATAGCTTAGTGCTTCTTCTTCTAAACTTAAAGAAATTGCTTCGCAAAAGCCGTAGACAACACTCTCAGCCCGTTTGAGGTCAACTTGGTTAGAATCAAACCAATAAAAGACCTCTTTTTTGTTTTCTACAAACCTGCCTAAGTTCTCACTCCAAGAATATTTAACTTTGAAGCCGTGGTCTGCAGTATCATAAGAGCGGTATGTTATCTGAATTTCGCCATTTACTAATTCACCATTGCCCGGCGGTTCAAATTTGTCAATGTTTATTAGGCGGCCTTTTACTAACGCAAAAAGATGAATAATTGTTATATGAACGCCACATGGAGTGATTACAGCCAATGCTTTCTTTGCACCGATTTGTACTTCCCCCATGTCAAAAACATACATTCCCTGTAAAAAATCATCATAAAGCCAATCTCCCTCTAGGTTTATCCCACTTAAGCTAAGCTTGCTATCATAATAATAGGCTACATACATTTCTTCTTTACCATCTGTATCAAGATCAATTAAAAACACCTGATTTATTTTGTCAATGGAGCATTTAACTTGGTTAAAAACTAAATAGTAAGGTAGAGTTACTGAATCGGTAATGCTTAGGCTCTCCTCATCAACCCATTCTCCTTTTATACCAAATACCTGAGTAAATATTTCCAATGGCACTTTAGTAATGGCATTCTCGGATAAAAGATTTGGAAAAGCTACTTCCTTATCATTAAAGAGGTATTTATCCTTCCGAAACTTTATTTCTTTATTGCCTCGTCTAACACAAAACCCTTCTCCATAATCAACATCCCATTTTAGAGTGAAGCCAAACATGGAAACCAGAAGCTGTATAGGTACCATTGTGCAGTTGTCTTCCCAAAATGGCCAAAAGCCTTCCGCATCTTTCTCAGTATAATAAAGGCTCCCGTGGCTAGAGCGGAATAAGTCGAGAATAGATTTAACTTCTATGTTATTGATTATAATCCTACTAGCAAACACCAGTATTACCTCCCCAAAAATAAATTGCAGGATAATACATTATATGAAGAATATGAAAAACTGCTAGACAGTTATGTAAAATATCAGCTAAGTATTTAGTGGCTAGCGGCTAGCGATTGTAAATAGAAGAGAAATAATGACGTGTTTTATTTCTCAAAAAACATAGTGAAATTTACTTGTTGATTTTCGGATAATAGGGTATATTATTCTAAAAGATAATATTAAAGGCTATGAAGGGACTCATAGCAGTTTATGGTTACAAATGCAGAGAGCAGGCTAGATGGTGCAAAGCCTGTAGAACATAGACTGCCAATTACACCCCGGAGCTCCAATGTAAAGCATTGCGTTTTTCACCCGTTATCGTGAATTGAGGCATCTACTTTTTTATAGATGCGAATTAAGGTGGTACCACGGATCTCTTCGTCCTTATAGGCGGAGGGACTCTTTTTTTTGCAGCACTAATGTTTTAAAAAAGGAGAGGATAATATGTCAAGTGTTTATGAAGTATTGGCGGAAAGAGGCTATATAGAACAGGCTACCCATGAAGAAGAGCTAAAAGCGCTTCTAGAAAAAGAGCAGGTTACCTTCTATATTGGTTTTGACCCAACAGCGGACAGCTTACATGTAGGGCATTTCATTCAGGTTATGGTGATGATGCATATGCAAAGGCACGGTCACCGTCCTATTGCCATTCTAGGCGGGGGTACAGCAATGGTAGGTGACCCCTCAGGAAAAACTGATATGCGGAAAATGCTTACTAAAGAAGATATAGAAAATAACGCCACTTCCTTTAAAAAACAGTTTGCAAGATTTATTGAATTCGGACCCGAAAAAGCCCTAATGGTAAATAACGTTGACTGGCTTTTAGAATTAAATTATGTCGATTTCTTACGGGAAATCGGCCGCCACTTTTCAGTTAATAGAATGTTGACTGCAGATTGCTATAAAAGTCGTTTGGAGGAAGGCTTAACCTTCCTGGAATTCAACTATATGATTATGCAGTCCTATGATTTCTTAGAGCTTTTCCGTAGATATGACTGCAAGCTGCAAATGGGCGGCAGCGACCAATGGTCTAATATTTTAGGTGGAGTAGAATTGATCAGAAGAGTAGAAGGTGCTCCAGCATTTGGGCTTACCTTTAAGCTTTTGACTACTAGTGAAGGTAAAAAAATGGGTAAAACCGAATCAGGTGCTATCTGGTTAGACTCAACTAAAACTAGCCCTTATGAATTTTACCAGTACTGGCGTAATGTGGATGATAGTGATGTAGAAAAATGCTTAGCATTATTAACCTTCCTGCCCATGGAGGAAGTGCGAAATTTAGGTTCCCTTGAGGGTTCAGAGATAAATAGAGCTAAGGAAGTTCTTGCCTACGAGGTAACAAAATTAGTCCACAATGAAGAAGAAGCCAATAATGCCCAAAAAGCTGCCCAAGCCCTATTCGGCGCAGGACAGGAGGAAGGCTCCATTCCTACTACAGAAATTGAAGAAGCCAAACTGGATGAAGGTATGGAAATATTAGCTTTACTTCAAGAAGCAGCTTTAATCCCCTCTAAGAGTGAAGGCAGACGTCTAATCCAACAGGGCGGTATTTACTTAGGCGAAAATCGGGTAGATGATGTTAATCTGGTAGTCAAGAAGGATGCTTTTGTAGATGGAAAATTGATGATACGGAAGGGTAAGAAGGTATTTCATCTCATTAAAGTGATATAAAAAAGGCCACTTGGCCTTTTTTAGGTTTCACTTCGTTAGGTTGAGGTTTCGCTCCACTTTGTTCCGCTAGGTTAAGATATATAAAATCGAACGGAACAACGCCCACGTAATTCTGTTTGCTGCTCACGGAAACGGTGAGGGCACCGTTCCCTACGGTCAGGGCTTCATTCTTGCCCAAAATATTCCACTAAAGCTTGTGTCAGACCCGTAATATTGACCAAACAGTAGTGTCAGACGCAATAAATTAACCCCAAAGCAATTCCGGGCACTGATCACTGAGAACTGAGCACTGTTTTCACTGATCCCTGGGCACTGGTCCCCGATCCCGATACCCTAAATCTACCCTCAAATTACAGGTTTGCGTTTGCGTTTTTAAGGTTTTTTTCATATCTTTCCCGATCTGTCTTTTTCAAATACCTCTTCCTAAGACGGAGGGTTTGAGGGGTCACTTCAAGGAATTCATCATCCCCTAAGTAGGAAATGGATTGCTCTAAGCTTAAGTTTAATGGGACTTTTAATTTAACTGTTTCCTCCTTACCGGAAGAGCGCATATTGCTCATTGCCTTTTCCTTACAAACATTTACCGTAATATCCTGATCCCTGTTGTTTTCCCCCACAACCATACCCTCATAGACCTTAACACCAGGGCTAACAAAAAGTGTACCTCGTTCTTCAGCAGCTAAAAGCCCATAAGTATTGGCTACCCCTGTTTCATGGGCAACTAATACTCCGTTTCTCCGACCGCTTATATCACCTTTATAAGGCTTATAGGCATCAAAATTATGATTTAAGATCCCATAACCTCTGGTATCAGTCAAAAACTCTGTCCTAAAGCCTACCAACCCCCGGGCGGGGATTGAGTATTCTAGGCGAACTTGTCCATTATTATTAACCATATTCAATAGCTCACCTTTACGATAACCTAGCTTTTCCATAACAGGTCCCATATATGCTTCTGGGATATCAATTGTTAAACGTTCAAAAGGCTCATGGCGAGAACCATTTATCTCTTTGAAAATTACTTGTGGCTTAGAGACCTGAAACTCTAAACCTTCTCTGCGCATATTTTCGATTAGGATAGCTAGGTGGAGTTCACCCCGCCCTGCAACCTCAAATATCTCTGGACTTTCTGTTTCATTTACACGTAAAGAAACATCGGTCTCCAATTCTTTCATGAGTCTAGCTCCGAGCTTCCGAGCAGTTATGGGTTCTCCCTCTAATCCGGCAAAAGGAGAATTATTTACTATAAAGCTCATTTGCAAGGTAGGCTCATCAATTTTTAATAAAGGTAACGCCTCTAGAGCATCGGTACTACAAACTGTTTCTCCGACATTAATTTCTCCCAATCCTGTGACAGCAACTATTTCCCCCACAGAACCTTCTTCAATCTCAACCTTTTTTAACCCTTGGAAACCAAAAAGTTTAGTGACCCGACAGTTTTCTTTACTTCCATCTCTTTTCATTACAGTTATTTGGGTTCCTGTTTTGATTTTACCCCTGTTAATACGGCCAATGGCAATCCTGCCGATATAGTCACTATAATCCAGCAATGTAACCTGCATCTGTAAAGGGGCATCTAATTCTCCGCTAGGAGCAGGTATATTTTTTATAATCGCGTCAAAAAGAGGTTTCATGTCATCCCCTAGGTTATCAGGGTCATCACCGGCTATACCTCTAATACCTGAAGCATATACTATAGGGAACTCTAGTTGTTCTTCTGAAGCTTCTAGGTCTATAAATAAGTCTAATACCTCATCTACTGCCTCATGGGGACGAGCGGCTTCCCTATCCATCTTATTAACTACAACAACGGGATTAAGGTTTTGCTCAAGGGCTTTGCGTAAAACAAATCTGGTCTGAGGCATACAACCTTCAAAGGCATCTACAACAAGAAGGACACCATCAACCATCTTCATTATTCTTTCTACTTCTCCACCAAAATCAGCATGACCAGGAGTATCCACAATATTGATGGTATAACCCTGATAGCTGATAGAAGTATTTTTGGCAAGAATGGTAATACCCTTTTCTCTCTCTAAATCGTTAGAATCCATAACTCTTTCAACTACATGCTCATTGGTACGAAAAACACCGGATTGGGATAATAATTTATCAACAAGGGTTGTTTTTCCATGATCGACGTGAGCTATTATAGCTATATTTCTAATTAAATCGCGACTCATAATAATTCCTCCTTGGGTGTCCCGATAAAAACATCACTTGAGTATTTTATGCTTAATTACAGTTAATTACAAGTATCTTTTAGAAAAACTGGTGAAACCAGTTTTTTCTCCCTACAGTTGAGTAAAAAAACCTAAAAAAAAGCCCGGGTACCCCAGACTTCAATAATATACTCTATTTTTTCTCACCACTAGCCACAGGACTAACAAGTCTTTTATTATTTTCTGTAGCACTGTAGCACTGTAGCACTGTAGCACTGACATTCTGAATATCCCATGAGCTTAAACACTGTCATGCAGTAAGCCCCATAGCCAATGTCATTTCCCTCGAGTTGCTCGAGCAGTATTTTTCAAGAATTCATAAGCTCCCACTGTGAAAAGACCCATAGCAAATCCAGCAATCGCTCCTTTTAGGGATAATTCTAATAAAAGACATCCCATTGCCATTCCCAATAATCCTAACACCCAAGGAATATAATTATTATTAAGAGGTGTATGGTGCTTTAATAGCCAGCCAAGTCCATATAAAAATACAAAAGAGGCAACAAACGGGTTTTCCAATATCATTTTAAAGAAATCCAAGAACTCCATAAAACCTATCCCTCCCCAGCCTTTTTATTAATATTTATGTTAAACTGTTGAAAAATAGGCATAAAAAAAACGCCCACCAATGACGTTTTTTTCGTAAACTATTAGACTACAGACCATTGGTTATCAATTTACTCCCTTGTACTTCTACTTGTTTCATTAGCTCATTATTATAGACGAGAACCTTTTTAATCTGCAGGTCAAGTTCTACAACCTCTTCAATAAGTTTTTGGTTATCCTTAGAAAGCTCACAAAAAAGTTCTTGTTCCAATAACTTGTTTAACATAGGACTCCACCTTAAAAATGTTTTCCAAAGTTATTTTACACTACATCCTATGTCGAACAAACAAGCAACATGGTATTATTTTACATTTTTATTACTCCAATTTTCCCGTTATTTTGCAAACAACGGCACTTTCTCTACCCTACATGGTCATATATTTTATCCAAAAGTTTATTGAATTCCGCCAATTCATCCTCATTATAGCATTCTAGCATTGTCGATAAAAACTGTTTATGAGGAAGCACCGTTTTATTATACAATTCCTTCCCATCTTGAGTTAAATCCACTCTTACTACCCGCCTATCATTTTTATCCTGAACCCGTTTTACTAGACCTCTTTCTTCCATTCTCCCTATAATCGACGTTATATTAGAGTTAACACATGCTGATTGTTTACTCAATTCTGACATTGGTGTTGATTCCTCAACTGATAAATTCCAGAGAATGCTAAATTGGCTGGGAGTTGTACCATGCTTACGCAAGTCATCTTCTGCAACCCGCTGCAGCTTGGCAAAAGTTTTCCTAAAAAGTGACCAGGTCGCCATTTGCTTGTCCACTTCATTAAACCACCTTTCCAATAAGTTTTACTCTTATATATTTTCAACATGAATAATCTGATTCCTTCTATTTTTCAGAAAAGTATAATAATTATTTATTTTTTTTAAAATGTACAATTTTCAGGAGCAACATTAGTAAAACCTTTAATCACCGGGGCTCTTAGTGCCATTTCCTCAGTCCACTCAGCATATTCCACTAATATTGTAAGTCTAGGCTCTAACCAAATATATTCCATCTTTTCCCTGGGTGGATTAATTAGGGGAGACTTATCAATAATTAAATCCTTGCTTAGAGCTACAAGCTTATTAAAGTTCTCCCCTGTAAGGCCTGAGCCTGCCCTTCCTACAAAAACTAACTGTCCTCCATCATTAAATACTCCTAAAAGCAAGGCTGAAGGGCGGTGGTTTTTTAGAGTATATCCACAAACTACGCAGTACTGTTTTCGGCGGTATTTAATTTTTATCCATCTGCCGGTTTTTTCCCCAATTTCATAGCTGCTATTAATATCTTTGGCTACTATGCCCTCCATTTTTTTGACTTTTATTACTTCAAAAAGTTCTTGACCCTTTTTAAAGTTTTCCGTAAAGAAAATATTCTTATAAGTGGTTAAATCTTTCTTAACCTCCAAAAGAACCTCCTGTCTCTCCTGCCAGCTTTTTTGGATCAGGAATTGATTATTATAAAGGATAATATCAAAAATACAATATGTAATAGGCAAAGTTTTTTCTAGCTTTTTTATCTTGGAAGAATTACCGGCAAAATCCCTTCTTATTACAGAAGGGAAGCTAGGCAAAGCATTTTTCAATACTACTATCTCACCATCTAAAATCAAATCATACTTGAGGTGTCCAAAAACCTGGAGCTCAGGATATTGCAGGGTTTTATCCTTCATTTTTTTGTTAAATACCTTAACCTCTCCTTGCGAGCTATGGATAATACCCCTTATACCATCCCATTTGACCTCGTAAATATATTTAGGATTACTAAAAATTCGATCATTTTCCATTACCTTAGGTTCCATAGGACGAAAAGGTATAAAAAGCTCCATAAGGGCCTCCAAAATAAAATAGTGGCTGGTTGTTAGTGGCTTATATTTCATTGCTATGAAAGCTATAATGTTGGTGTGTCATCCTGAGAGAGGAACGAACGAAGGAACTTGATACTCTTCACTACGTAAGATCCTTCGCTATCGCTCAGGATGAAGAGAATACTTACTTTAATTTCTCATTGATATTTTTTTGGTCTAAAAATTAAAGTAATATACTACTATGTAAAAGATAAATTTACTCTAGGAGAATGCCATGTTTTCTATTTTGTTTTACAGTTTCCTAGCAGGGCTGGCCACGCTCTTGGGTTGCTTTCTAGTCTTGGCCTTTGGTAGGCCGGGAGAAAAACTCTTAGCCTGGATGCTGGGTCTAGCTGCAGGAATAATGCTGACTGTTGTTATTATTGATTTATTCCCTTCTAGTTATGCCTACAGTAATTTTAAAATTGCCTTCTCCGGCTTTATTTTGGGAAACTTACTGCTTTTTATATTAGATATAGGCATTTCTCAGCTGCCACCTATTCAAAAAATGCAGCAATTTGATAAACGGGGGCACTTTTTAAAAATGGGCTATCTTATTGCTATCGGTATAGCACTCCATGATCTACCAGAAGGGATAGCAATAGCTGTCGGCTATTCTGCTCAAGAAAAGTTAGGATTTATAATTGCCCTGGCCATCGGTCTTCATAATATTCCGGAAGGTATGGCAACAACAGCTCCATTAAAAATGGGCGGAATGAGTAATCTCTCTATCTTGATGCTCGTTACCCTAGTGAGCTTGATTACCCCCTTGGGTGCTTATCTGGGTATGATTCTTGTCTCAATTTCTAGTTCACTTATCGGCTTATTACTTGCTTTAGCCGGTGGTGCCATGACTTATATTGTCAAAAGTGAATTATGGCCCGAGTCCCAAAGAAGACATCCTAATTATGCCCGTTTAGGCGCCTTAAGCGGGGTAGTAATTATGATAATGGCAAGTTTTGGGTCGGCATGACGGCTTAAGAGAATTGCTTTAGGGGACGGCATTACAGCTTACGGGTTAAAAATCTTTGGGACGGCATTACGTCTTGTGGGATAAATTTTTAGGTCCGCATGACGGCTTATAAGCTAAACTTCCAGGTCGGCATTATTACTTTCGGGTTAAATTTTGGGGTCAGCATGCTGTCATGCAGAATGGCCCTTTAGTCGTCATGCCGACATCTTTGAATATCCAATTAGACGTCATGCCGTCATACAGTATATCCCATGAGCCATCATGCCGACATCTTTGAATTTCCTAATAGCCATAATGCCATCATGCCTAAGTATATTTTCCTCCCTTCCCGCACAAACTTATGCTAGCACGAAAATGGAGGATATTCTATGCAAAACATGGCCAAGTTGGGTTTTATAGGCTTAATTAGTGGGATGGTAAATGGTTTATTAGGTATTGGCGGAGGAACAATTTTAATCCCTGCCATGATTTTTTTATTAGGAGAGAAACAGCATAAAGCTCACGGCACATCCCTAGCAATTATTTTGCCTACTGCTTTAGTCAGTGCTTTGATTTACTATTTTCATAGTTACCTAGACCTAAATCTAACCTTAAAGGTAGTTTCCGGTGCTGTTATCGGAGGTTATATTGGGGCAAAACTTATGAGTAGAATACCTGCCAAAAGCTTAAAAAAGCTATTCGGAATTTTTATGATTGTGGCTGGCCTAAGGATGGTGTTCTAGCTTGCTCATCTTTGTAATCGGCTTATTAATGGGGATTTTAAGCGGTCTGGCTATAGGAGGAGGAACCCTTTTAGTCCCTGCTCTTATTTATTTAGTAGGTACAGAACAGCACATTGCACAAGGTGTTTCTTTAGCTGCTTTTATTCCGACTGCAATTGTTGCTGTAATTACTCACCACCATCAAGGCAATGTTAAATTTAGATTAGCCGGTTATCTTGCCATCGGGAGCATAGTAGGAGCTGTTTTTGGTTCTTTAATAGCCTCTAGCTTAGATGCTCAGGTATTAAAGAAGATCTTCGGTATCTTTCTTATTGGTATGGGCATATATGAATATGTAGGCAAAAGTAAGCTAGAGAGGTTAAAAGAAAAAGGCGGGCTTAAAGAGCCATCTTCACAACAGATGGGAAAAGTCATCCCTTTACATAAACCCCTCAGGACCAAGGCTAAGGCTGAGGTTAAGGTTAAAAAGAAATAAAGATTACACTCCACTTCCTTTCGTTAGATTTAGATTCTGCTACGGCTAGAATTCTGCATTTGACAATACTTTGAGGGCATTTTATTGCGTCTGACAATTACTCAAGGGTAATCTGTTGCGTCTGACAACTACTACTGGGTTATACTTCTGCGTCTGACACAATCCTTGCATGTAAATTTTTATATAGATGTAAACTTATTCAATTACGAACCGAGCTACCCGTATATCTTCAAAGGTAGATTTATAATTATTATAACCGGAACCATCTTTTACCGTGTTTATCCGTGTGCCCCGGAGGGGCCCGTGGTTAAAGAAAAGCCCCAAGGGCTTCAACCCCAAGGGACTTCTTTTTATTCTCAACCTCAACCTCAGCCTTAGCCTTAACCTTTACCTAGCGAAGCGAAACCTCATCTGCGTTTTTTAGGCAACGGTTTTGTTGATGCTAAACTTATAACCTTTATTTTTTGCGGAGATCCTTTAAAAACTACATAGCTTAATGAATAAAAACCAACTAACAATAAGCCTGCAAAAAGACCGGAGCCTTGACCGGAAATCAGGGGCATTGAAACAATTACTACCACTAAACTAACAACTGCTGCCCATGAAGTATAAGGAAAACCAAACAGCTGGCAGTGGCCGTGGGGTGGACAACCATTTTTGATCCTATATCGGTAATGTGTGAGCATAATAATTAGGTATGCAAAGAGTAAAGAAAAACCACCGGAACTGACTAGGAATATATATATCCCCCTGGGCAAAAAGTCCCCTAAACTTACTCCCGCCAGCATTGCAGCTCCTGAAAATAAAATTCCGCGAAAAGGTACATCAGTTTTTTCCTTTAATAAAGAAGGTGCATGCCCTGCATCTGCTAATGATCTTACCATCCTGCCTAGACCAAAAGTAGCTGCTAACATTGTAGAAAGAATTGCCGTGACTAAGATTATATTAATGGGGTCAGCAGCCCATTCTAAACCTCTAGCGGTCAGAGCACTAACCATGGGACTAATATTTTCATTGAGATTTGCTGTAGATACTAACGGAAGTAAAGTAGCTATAACCGCACAGTATAAACCAACTAAACCTACTACAGTATATATAATTGCTCTTGGAATTGTCCGATGAGGATCCTGGGCTTCTGATGCAGCTAGACCGATAATTTCAAAGCCGGCATAACTAAACAAAACTATTAACATACTGCCGGCAATACCTCCAATCCCCCCTGGAAATAAAAAAGCATTATTTAAAACACCTAACCCAATTTGTCCCTGTCTGGGAAAAAGTCCTACAATCAGGGAAATGGCCAAACCAATAAAAGCTACTAATGCGGCAAGCTTTATAGCAGCTAAACCGCTCTCCAGGCTGCTTAAAACCTTTGCCCCTAATAAGTTAAGAAGTGTGACACCAACTATAATTAATGAAGAAAGAGACCATAAGGAAAATTGTGGAAACCAAGATCGGAAGAAAATAGAAGCAGCCGTAGCCTCACTGGACATTGCCAAAACCAACCCCGTCCAATATACCCAACCTACTACATAGCCGATCAAAGGACCAAAAGCTTCTTCTGAGTAAACACGAAAGGACCCTGCAACAGGCTTAGCTACTGTCATCTCCGATAGAGCAGTAAGAATTATATATACCAAAATCCCACCAATTATATATGCTAAAAGGATAGCAGGACCAGCTGCCCTAATGGCTGTTGCCGAACCTAAAAAGAAAGATCCCCCTACAACTGTTCCTAATGCCAGCATCGTTAGCTGCCAAACTGAAAGTCCATTTCCCTTTTCCATAAATCCTCCTAAAATTAAAATTCGTTTTTAATCTTAGTTTCCCTTCTAAATTTTTTTCCATTCAAAATGACCTAAAATCCTTTTTAAATTAACTTAAAGAAAGTCCCAAGGGTTCTTGAACCCAAGGGACTTTCTTTATTATCAACCTCAACCTTAGCCTTAGCCTTGAGGCGAAACCTCACCTATGGAAGTGGCATTTCTTGGGCATTCTTTGCCTCATCAGGAATTACTACTTGCTCAGCTTTGTTTACGTTATAAATCTCATAGGAAGCAGACATTTCCATCCCTGAGAAGATTTCTCCCATCTCCTTAGGAAACTGCCCCTGTTCAACTATTGCTTTGCCCATATTTTGGATATTTTCCGTCAAATCCATAGAGGTTTTGACCATATCTAAGGTAGCTTTGTCAATCCAGATAATATATTTCATGTCTCCCATTTTACCTAATATTTCTGGTCCGAAAGGCATATTTGCTTGGCCAAAATTCATTCCCGGCATCTGTTTCATTATCTCATCATATATCTCACTAGAAGCAATCATTTCAATTTTTACTGTTTCCTTTTCACCAACTTTTTCTTCTCCTAAAATCTTAGCCTCTTTTAAATTATCTAGAAATAAGCTCATATTTTTGGCAGGGTCCATATTCATCATCTCAGCGAGAGCAGGATCATTAATACTCATCTTAAACCACTGTCCCTCAACACTTTGATAAATAGTCATCCCACCTTCTGTTGACTCCATATACTGCTCAATACTTAGTGGCTCACCGGTCTCTGGATTTTTAGTTTCCATAACCATTTTCATCAGCATAGGTTTTTGAAAAATTGTTGCCTTGCCTGTCATTGTCATATCAATTGGGCCCTGATCAGGCACCTGCATTTTCATCAGCATTTCCAGATTCATATCATAATTATCTATTTCCGCCATTTTTTCATATGCAGCTCCGATGATATCCTGAGCTGATTTACCTTTTGTTAAATCCTTTGTGCCACATGCAGTAACTAAAAAACTGACAATCAGAAGCAGATAGAGTAATTTGGATTTCTTAAACATTTTTTCAAGCTCCTTTTCCTTTTTTATTTAGTCTGATATAAAATAAAATCTTTAGAATTCTTTGTTCATGTATATTCTCACTGACATTATATAGGAAAACAAGGCTAATACCAAGGCTATTGCTAATAAAGTACTGCCAATTATCCAAGTCGGTATTGCTAATACTGTCTCGATAATCTGCTGGAGCAACGGGTCCCTTTTACCAACATTATTCATTAAATATCCTGTTAGCCAGCTGGGCATAAAGAATAGGAATAAAAAGAAGATCATTTTAATTATTCTACCATATTTTTTACCCAACTTTAGGTATCCTTCCTTTCCCGATGCTCAAGGCTAAAAAAATCATGACTTCTTTTAACTCTCAATTCTCCATTATTCATTTTCAATTTTTTCACTTCATTTTACCTCCCCATACAAAAGCTCCAGCATCTCTTGAAGTACATGAAACTCGATACCTAAAGCTTTACTTTCTAAAATAACCTCTGTAAGCTTTTCCTCCACCACCCGCAGCCTTCTTTCCTTGAGCAGTTCTTTGTTTTGCCCCGAAACAAAGGAGCCTTTACCAGCTACTGTTTCGATAAAACTTTCCTTTTCTAATTCCTCATAAGCCCTTTTGGTAGTAATCACACTGATATGCAGATCTTTCGCCAGCGTTCGAATGGAAGGCAGGCTCTCTCCCGGCTCCAGCACCCCCATTACTATCTGGTTTTTAATTTGCTTCACAATCTGCTCATATAAGGACTCTGCTGACGAATTTGAAATTATAATATTCATAAGCATCTCCCCGCTGTAAATACTGCATATACTGCGTATACCGTATATACCGTTAATGTTCAACATGCACAGTATACACAAAGCCAACCCTTAATGTCAACACTATATGAAAAAGTTTTTTAGTATATTTCCCATTGGATAGTACAAAAACTACTTAGGAAAAGTTTCTCTCGGAATATTCTTGAGGTTAAGGTTTAGTTATAGGGGGGTCTCATATGAAAACACTAGTTTTAGGTGCTGGGCGGATGGGCAGTTCCGTTATAAAATATCTGGCATCCAAAGATGAGATACTAGTCTATGACCGCAATGAGGATAAAATTGAGGTCTTAAAAAAAGAGTTTAGTTTACCTATTAGGCTTGCTAGCTTCGATGATTTATTTGATACTGACTATTTATTTATGGTCATTAGTGCTGATGGGGTTACTGGCTTTCTAGAGGAGCACATCAAAGAATTGAAGCCGGGAGCAACAGTAGTCAATATGGCAACAGCCTTGCCTAATGAAAGCTTTTTTACCTTTAAAAGATATAATAAGCGGGTAAATTTAGTCCAGGCAAAAATCATAGGTCACTACAAGGAACTTGAACTTGAGCCTCTGGTGCTCTTTTTAGAGGGAGACAAGAAAGAGCAGGTAGCCGATATACTGAGAGACTGGGGAAAGATATATTTTATGGAAACTGATATAGTTCACCAAATTAATGGTGAGGCTGTAAAGCAGGCCATATCAGCAGTAGAACACATGAAGGGTCATATAGTTCATTTTCGGCTTCCCAAAGATGTAGAAACAGCACTTTTAAGAAACGTCCTAGCCGGCACCCTAAAAGCTTATGCAGTAAATGATGTAGGTCCCTATTTTAATAATGTATAAAAATCGGGGTCAGGCTTTACATTGTGAAATTATAACAATTTCACAATGTAAAGCCTGACCCCAAAGAGGACCCCAAAGAGTACGGCACCTCTAACCCATGCTTTTCCATTAGTTCCTTATTAGAAAGAATTTCCGCGGGCTTTCCGGTTTCTATTATAGTTCCGTTATCTAGTACAATTACTCTGTTACACGTTTCTAAAATGAATTCTAAATCATGGGAAGCTATTAACATAGCTTCTTGGTCTGTTGCTCTTAAAAAATTTATAAGCTTCCGTCTATAACGAACGTCAAGGTTTGAGGTGGGTTCATCATAAATAACTAATTTAGGCTCCATGGCCAAAACTCCGGCAAGTGCAACCAGCCTCTTTTCCCCTCCGGATAATTGATGGGGTGGACGGTTTTCTAAAGACTTTATGTCTAGAATATCTAAAGATTTATTAACTCTTTCCCCTACTTCTTTATCCGATAAACCCATATTTTGGGGTCCAAAAGCAATATCATCATATACAGAAGGACAAAACAATTGATCATCTTGATTTTGGAAAACCATCCCTAATTCCGGTCTAAATTCTCCTTTCTTAACCGGTTTATTAAATAATATAATTTCTCCACTGATAGGCTTTTTAATTCCTGCAATTGTCAAAAAGAGCGTTGTTTTTCCCGCACCATTAGGACCGACAATACCTATCCTTTCTTCCGAAAAAATTGTTTCATTTAGATCTTCCAATACCTTTCTACCACATGGATATTGGTAGAATAAATTTGTAATTTTTAATATCTCATTTTGCCGTTTCATGATTGGCCTCCGATGGATTAGTGACTAGTGACTGGTGACTAGTTCTTTAAGTACAATTGGGCAAATATTAATGCTACGGAAAAGGCTAAAGCCATAAGTAAAAGGGCAATATCCCTGGGATATATTTTAGAATTGTTTTTAAAAGCTATGGCCTGACCGTATCCTCTTATTGTCATGGCAGAAAAAACCCGCTCCGACTGGTCAAAGCTTCGTACAAATATTGTACCAGTCATCGAAGCAAGTGTAGAAATTCCCTTATAGCTCTTTGGCTTAAACCCGCGTAGGCTCATAGAATGAGACATATTTGACAGATCCTTACTTATTTCAAAAAAATATCTATACGTAAATGTCATCATATCTGTAAATATTACTGGTAAACCTAAAGACCTCATCGCCTTAATATTTTCTGTAAAGGAGCTTGTACCAAACAATACAATAATCAATGTTAAAATACTTAAAAATCTGCCCCCAATTAACAAACTACTTAGCAAGCCTTCTTCTTTTACCGCTAAAGGTCCTAGCATAAAAAGCACTGTACCCTTGGAAACAAAAATTAATAATATTAGCATTGTAATAAGGAAAAAGCCTGGCAAGCGCAATCTGGATAATAAAAATGAAAATGGAAGCCCCGAGAGCAGATAAACGCTTATGCTAATTACCACAATAAAGGGTATCAACTTTAATGTACTTATAAATGCAAAGGTAAATATCAAGGTCATTAATCCAATAATTTTCACCCTTGGCTCCCAATTATGAATAACAGAATCAAAATCACAATATTTATCTAGCCACATTAATTGCTCACCTTTTCATTTAGACCCATAAGCTTAGGCTGGACTTTTTTTAAATAAATAAATAAAAACGCTGTAAATATCCCCTCAATAATCACCAGAGGTATATGGGCTATACTAAGAGTGAAAATAGCCTGTTTTTCAGCGACTACATCAATATTCGCAGGGATAAAGTTCACTAAGATTAAGAAAAACATTAATACACTCAAGCCTAAGGCAAGGCCTCCTACTACAAAGCCTACAAATCCAAGCCTAAATCTATTGTGTTTAACAAAGCTCTTACTATTATTATATATAAAAAAGCTAACAAAAGCAGGTAATCCTAAAATTACCGAATTTATCCCTAAAGTAGTCAAACCTCCATGTCCAAATAAAACTGCCTGAAAAAATAGGGATATAATAATGGCCGGGAAAGCATAAAAACCCAATAATACCCCCATTATACCATTTAATGCTAGATGAACACTTACAGGGGGGATTGGTACATGTATTAGAGAAGCTACTAAAAAGGCAGCAGTCAGTATTGAGGCCTTGGGTATATCTTCTCTTGGGTTTTCTTTTTTATTAATATTTCTCAAGGAGAAATATGCCGCAAAACCGGTTACTGCATATCCGGAAATTACTATTGATCCCGGCAAAATACCATCAGGAACATGCATTAATTCTTCCTCCTAGTATAAAATAAAGCAGTCCCAATCATTCCCCAAACAACCGATGCAGCCATAATAAGCTTTTGAATCCAGGTGTAACCTGTACTTCCTGCTAAGGAGGCTTCCTCACCAATTTCTATATTTATATTTGCCCCATGGCCACCATACCTAGCTTGGATAGCCCATATTCCCTTTTTCGAGAAATCAGGGGAAAAAATATAACGGCCATTTTCATCAGCTAACCCTTTAGTCCAAGGATTTGCTAGGTCATCTGGTGCATACACTATTATTTGAGCATTAGCCATAGGTTCACCACTATCATACTTGGCTACTAATTCATAAGACATGTTTGCATTATACTCTATTTTGGCCCCATGGGCATAGGCAATTATAGGACTAACTAAAATGACTAAAAATAATGCTAAAATTATTATCCTCTTCATGAGTAATCACCCCACTTGAAATTAGGTACTAAGTATCTTGGTCCACTTTGCTTCGCTAGATTAAGAATCTGTGTACCGGACCTAGCGAAGCGGAATCTTAATCTAACGCAGTGAAATCTTACCCTCGGATTTTTTCTACATAACAATGTCCTTCTCCTACATGGGGTAAAGAATAAAGAAGGTCTGATAGCTTTTCGTAGTCACTATTTGACAACTTAGTTTTCAAACCTTGGTTGTCAACATCGAGCTGACCATTCTCTGCTATGTTGGCAAAAGGTTCAAAGCCTAATGAACCTAGATTCAGGTCATCATCAGCAGGTGTTTCTATATCTCCAAAAATATGATCTAAATGGAAGGTCATTTCCAGTTCAGCTTCTTTTCCTCGTTGTACAATACCTTTTCTTTCATCACCAATGAATTCACCGGCTTTAATAAGTAATTCCTGATCAAATTTAATACTAAAATTTATAGTTTTATTCTCTTTTTTTGCGTCACCTATTAATACTAACACATTTCCTTCGGCAGGTCCTCCATTACCTTTTACCATACTCCATGATATGGCGTTATAATGTCCTACAGGGGCATTCTCTACTTTTCCAACAACACTAGGCCCTTCGCCTTGGGCGATATCCATAGTATATATTTTATCTAAGCTAACTTTACTGGAAGATTTTATTTCTCCACCCCCATAGGCATCATAGGGCGGATTAGCTTGATAACCAGTTATATCCGCTAAATTTACATAAACATGATCAAAACTTATTCGCCAATTATCCTTTGAAATAAAGCCCTCCCTTGCAAAATCTTCACCGTTAGCTACAAACTTTAAGGTACCTACCTCTTTTACTTCTTTTTTACCCAAAGAGCACCCCGTTGGTACTAATACAAAAATTAACAATAAGGCTGTCAAAAAGCATATTTTTTTCATTGTATTTTCCTCCTAAAATTTTAATTTGAAAAGGCCATGGATACTACCCAAATTGGGCAGACCTCCATGGCCTGATTACAAATTGTACTGCTAAATTAATAGAAAATACACTTCTTGTGTATCAATACTTTATACTAACTAATCCCGGTATCAAACAAAACTTGGTACTGTTTCATACAGCATTATTATTAAAAAATATTCGACTCTCTAAAAAGAATTCCTTCTTTTTTTTGGAAAACAAATTATGACTTAGGGATAGACTTTACTTTTCCTAACCGGCGCTGTTTTATTTGATAAATATTTAAGCACCGAACAAGCTTCATTTGTTCACATTCCTTAAAGTGAATAAACTCTAGTCCATAATTTATTTTTACAGGGCTAAGTATTTTTTTCCATAATGCTTTTCCATATAACTTTATTGGTTCATTTTCTATCTTAAACTCAATTTGTAAAATTAAGTCAATATCACTAGGTAAGTCTAAAGCAGTTTCCATTTTCATTCCAGTACTACTCAAGTCTAAAATTAACAAAGATATTGTTTTATCTAAATCCACCACTTGGCCATTAATAAATTTAAAATGAGCATCGGCACTAATCGCATAAGTAAAATATACTCGAAAGTTATTTCTCCGATCAGTTGATGTACTCATATTTTTCAACAAAACTCACCTCTTATCCCTAACAAAGACTACTTATTTAATTATATGCAACTAACATTAAAAAATTTGTTGAAATTTGCGGATTATGGCTTTACTTCGTTACTTTCTCTAATTCATATTGAATTAATAGTAACACATTTTGAAATGTATCACAAAGCGATACATCGTTATAAGCTTTAGTTACCTGAGCCCGATATTTTCTGCTGTTTTATTTGATGGATATTTAAGCACCGTACAAGCTTCTTTTGTTCACCTTCCTTTAGGCAAATAAACTCTACTCCATAATTAATTTTTACAGGGTTAAGTATTTCTTTCCATAATGTTTTTCCATATAATTTAATAACTTCATTTTCCATAATAAATTCAATTTGTAAAATTAAGTCAATACCACTGGGTAGGTCTAAGGCTGTTTCCATTTTCATTCCAGTACTACTTAAGTCTAATATTAATAAGGGTATAATTTTATTTAAATCTACCATCCTACCACTAATAAATCTTATATGAGCCTTGGCATTAATACCATTATTAAAATATACTCTAAAGTTCTTTCTTCTTTCAGCTAATTTGCTCATACTTTTCAACGAACCTCACTCCTCAAATAATTTAGTTAGACTTCTGATATAAATAGGATAGCTTTAGGTTGTCCAATTTCATTGTAAGCAACTAACAATAAATAATTTGTTGTAACGCGGATGATAAATACATTTATTTCCATCAAATAACTATTTTTTTTTACAATCTTTTATATAATTCTCTCTTTTTCTATAGAAAAAAATGCAGGTTATAATTAACCTGCATTTTTACTATCTACTACCCTATAATCCCATTCCATTTAAAATCAATAGATTCATGTATTCCCGCCTTTTGAGGATTAACTACACCCAATTTAACTACTAGGAAAATTTTACCATTACATTTTCACATTGTAAAGCCTGACCCCTTATGCTTTTTACTGCATTAAATGGGGTTAAGTCCATTACTCCCAAATTGTTTCTTCTGCCTAATCCTTCTTCAATGTTTTTTTCTTTCTTTTTTTCCCGCAAAAGTTTTCTATTAGGATGTCCCATAGAAATCCTTCCTCCTCTTACTTAGCTTATTTTTATACTTAAGTTCAATGGAATAAGGTTCTAATAAAACGCCTTCAATAATCTTTAAAGGGTTAACTTCTTTTAACTCAATAATCCTCTCAGACCCTACTAGTCCTTCAATAACTTCCATTCCTAAGTTAAAATTCCGAAAAGCATTTTTAGGGGAATGAACATCTGAACCAAGCAAATGTATCATTCTTGACTTTAAAAATAATTCTGCTGTTTTTCTTATTTTTTCACCATATTCACCAGCGATGCTTCCAACATTAAGTTGGGATACAGCGCCCCTCTTAATCAATTCTATTAGTAACTCAGGTTCATCAGAAAAAGCTAAGTTCCTTTCAGGATGGGCAATTACAGGGGTTATCCCCTGGTTTTTTAAGATCGTAATTATTGACTCCACATTATTAGGGATATCTAACCTAGCAAACTCCACCATTAAATACTTGTTGCCATTATTAATAGTTAAAATTCGTCCCTCTTTGAGACAAGGCAATAATTCCGGATCATAAAACACCTCACTGCCAGAGATTAAGCTTATTTTAAGGTCCTGCTCTTTTAACTTGTACACAGCCTTAGAAAGCAGCCTATAATAATTTTCAGGTTTAAATTCAACCTCCTTATAAATAAAATGGGGTGTGCATACCATGTGGGTGATTCCTGCAGCAGCAGCTAACTGAGCTATTTCTAAAAATTCGTCCCAATTTTTAGCTCCATCATCTATTCCCGGTAGAATATGGCTATGAAAATCTATAATCATTTCTTATCACCATAGTAATAATAATTTTTATAGAAATCTTTTTCATATTGAACATTATTAAATATAACACCAATAATCTCTGTTTTAGCATTTCTTAACTTTTCTATAGTTTGTTGTGCCAAATCAATAGGTACCTTTTTACTATTAATAACAACTAATACGGCATCAACCTTTTCTGACAAAACTAACGCATCAGTGAAAGTACCAGCTGGAGGTGTATCAAATAAAATATAATCATAAGCTTCGACATCTTCAAACAATTCATCTATCTTACTAGAAT
This sequence comes from Clostridiaceae bacterium BRH_c20a, assembly GCA_000961765.1. Lineage (GTDB taxonomy): Bacteria > Bacillota > Peptococcia > Peptococcales > BICA1-8 > BICA1-8. Next base: position 33,382 of record LADT01000013.1, read on the forward strand.
TCAGCTCGGAGGGCTTGAGTGGAAAAAATCCGCTAGTAATAATATATAGATTTTCTATTTTTGTCTTTTGTACTACTTCCATAAGACTTAGTTTTTTCTCTAAACAGCTAGACAAACCCACTAAGTTACCGGCATCAAAAATACTATGCAAAGTGGGCCTACGCAAATCAGCATCAACTAAAAGTACCTTCTTTCCTGTTTGCGCTAAGACAATAGCTAAGTTAGCTATAATAGTTGATTTGCCCTCAGCAGGTCCTGTGCTGGTCAGCATAACCTTTTTAAAACGGTGATCTAGATTATAATAATAGAGATTAGTTCTTATGGTTCGAAAAGCTTCAGCCTCAGGTGATTTAGGATCAGAATATGTTATCAGGTATTGACCCTTTTGCTTTTGATCTCTATCTTTAGCCTTAAAATCAACAAAGGGAATTTTCCCAATAACCGTCAAACCCAAATAATGTATTACATCTTCCGTATCACTGATCATAGTATCAAATAGTTCCAATATAAAAGCTAAGGATACCCCTAGCAGTAAAGTAACTCCAAAGGATATAGATACATTCATTTCTTTCTTTGGGCTCACTGGAATAGTAGGTTCCATGGCTGTAGCAACTATCATTATGGATGATTTCCCCATGTCAACAGATTCGAAAATCTGAGTTTCGGAGATTTGATCTGCAAAAAGATTATAATTCCGCTCTAGTCTTTCTACTTCTTGTATTAGCCTCCTATATTCCCATTGTTTTCCAACAATTTCCGATTGTAATTGTTCAATATCAATTTCTAATTGATTAATAATCGGAATATAAGCTGTCTCGTTTCCGGACTGGATTAATGCCTGCTGATTAATATTTAAACTTTCTTGTTTTACCCTTAACTCTTCCTCAAGATAGCTAATATTTCTTGTTTGACTATTAAAATCACTTAGCATTTTTTTAGCTTGAACTAACTCTTTTTCAATGGAAACAATTTGTCCCTTAAATATTTGCCTTGATTGTTGCATTCGTTCTTTACTTTTTTCTGAAATATAATCTAGAAAATTATTACTTAATGTATTAGCAATTAAAGCAGCCAATACAGGGTCATTATCATTTACTTTGATTTCAAGTAAATTGGTATCTTTAACAACATTGGTAGAAATATTTTTGTTTAAGTGTTTTATAGTATATTTTTCCTCATCCAGCTTCAAATCTTTTACAAGGGACTCTAGTAGTCTCTCGTTTTTTAGTTGTCCCTCATAAGTTTTTAGAGTCATCTGTGGCAAGGTTGCTAAAGTCCTAGCTAGTCCCTCTAATGTCTGCTCTTCTCTAGCTGGGTAATACTGCTGCTCCGTTGGGTTAGTAACCATCAATACAACCTTTGTTTCATAAACCGGCGATAACACAATATAGTTTAAGATTACACTAATAACTAGGGTAATTAATGTCAGAGCAAAAATTATCCATTTTCTTTTTAAGATAATTTTCAACAATCGTGTAAAATCCATCTCATCAAAAGCTTCGGAGTTTATCTTGCTTTCCATTAATCTCCCCCCCGAAATGTTTCATTTGGTTTTTTTCTATAAGCTTATAAGTTTTTAAAACTCCTCTTATAAATGTCCCCTTATTATACATATTCTGGAAATTAAAATATAGTATTTAAAAACCCACATCATACCTAGATATTATATTTTATCTGCAAATATCTTCGTAAAAAAAGTTTGTAGCATATAATAAAAATAGCTGTTATCACATTATATTTACTAAACTCAATTTTAAAATCATTTAAAATATCATCTTTTTCTATGTATTTTACTATAAACTCCCGTTCAGCCCCTTTTCTTATTACTTCTCTGAACAGATATACATAATGCATACATGTATAGTTTCTAATAACATAAGGTTCGATATCATATTTAAGATCTTCTTCTTTTCTTATAAGAGCTTCTACTTCACCCATTCTCCAAATATCCACTTTACGATTAATAGCAGACCCTGCTCTTCTAATATAATAAAAATATTCTTCAGCTGTGTAGTAAATATTTGTACATTTAGACATACATCTTAATTGGAAATCTTGATCTTCTGCATATTTTATATTTGTATCAAACAATATGGAATTTTCTGAAAAAACCTTTCGCTTTATTATAAAAGAACACATCCGTTGATTTATTTTTTTTCTTAAATATAGTTTTAAAAACTCCTTTCCACCAAAAATACATTTTTCATATCTTTTATAGGAATATATTTTAAGGATTTTCTGTGACTTCTCATCGACTATTTTATATCCGTATGAAAACATATCAATTTGCTGATTATTAAATACCTTTAGCGCATTTTCAAGAAGGTCTTCTTTAATTAAATCATCACCATCTAAAAATAAGATGTATTCCCCTGTTGACTTTTCTATGCCTGTATTCCTTGCAGCTGATACTCCCCCATTTTGTTTAGCATAAACTTTCACTCTGTCATCTATATTTTCATAATATTCCAAAATATCTAGGGTTTGATCGGTTGACCCATCATCTATAATTATTAACTCATAATCTTTATAAGTTTGTCTTAATACACTATCTATTGTCCTGCTTATGAAACTTTCCATATTATAACAGGGTATAATAATACTCAATTTTTTCAAATAGACCGACCATCCTTTTGCCTATTGTCCCGTCCTGCACCAATTTCTAAAAAATTCTCTACAAAACAATCTTAAGACAAACCAGGGCTCAATCAAATATCTCTTCCAGACACGTTTAGGCTCCGTTAATAGGCGATAAAACCAATCTAGCCCTATTCTCCCCATCCAACGTGGTGGCGTAGCAATTTCTCCTGCAACTAAATCCATACATGCGCCAGCTGTTAATATAATATTTGCTTCGATATTATCTAAATTGTCGAAAATCCAATACTCTTGTCTTGGCATTCCCATGCCTACCATCAAAATATGGGGCTTATATTCTTTAATCCGCTGCAATACTTGTTTATTTTGTTCACAATCTGGTGTGGGGTCAAAATAACCGTGCATTGTTTCCAGTTCAAGGCTATCAATTTTTATTTTGAGAATACTTGCAGCCTTAGCTGCTATACCTGGTTTAGAACCTAAAAAAAGTACTCTATAATTCTTCTCAGCAGCTTCCTGCATCAAAGGATATATCCAATCTATATAAGTTATTCTATTTTTTCTTTCAATATTAGCACCTAACAATTTGCCTAAAAAAACTAAGGACATTCCATCAATATGAGTATATTTTGATTTAGAGTAAAACTCACGCATCTTTAAACTTTTATGATAAATATACAAGCTGTGAAGGTTATGGTTAGCAATAATAGACCTATTATTATCTTTGATTTCAACTTCAATATGTCTTTGAATACTTTTTATAGTTAATGCATGAATTGTTATCCCTAAAAAATTACAACTTAAGCAACTCATAAAATCACCCTTCTAATAAGTTAACTAAGCCTTATTGCCATTTATTAAAGAATCAGCTAACTCTCCCATGTTCAAACTTTCCATTCCATACTTTTCTTGAAGATATAAGAAATGTTCAATAATTTTATTAAGAAACAACATATTTTCGTTCAAATTATGACCAAAGTCATAGGGATGCCACCATAAATGATATACTTGTTTATGTTTTGCAGCATAATTTAAATCTGCTTTAATCTTATGCAACTTTAACCAATTTAAAAATTTAAGCTTTTTTGAATATGGCCTTAAATGTCTGCTAGAAGATATATCAAAGGGAAAACTATTAATTACTTCTTCAGTCGGATATGTATTATGTTCAAAAATATTTATATAATCATCAAGTACTCTTATAGCTTCGAAAACTATTGACCACCTACTATCTTTTAAGCTTTTTGGACTATTGCTGCGAGATGTTAACCAAGTACTCCAAGACCGGACACAAGACCTGGTCCAAGCCCGTGCATTACCTCGATAACTAGTAAAGCCCATTTGTTCACAAATAAAAAGGTAGCCTTTATTAATCTGGTTTCTTGGAAAAACTAAACTTTTAAGCGTTATATTAGCTTTTTGTGCAACTTTTATTGCTGCTACTAAATCATCTTTAAAATCATCTTCCTTCTGCCCTTTTTCCAGACAATAATAGTGGGAAAAGGTGTGGCTTGCTATTTCCTGATTGGCATAAGTATCAATTTTTTTAATTAACGATAAGGCATAATGGTAAGGGTCTTCATCCTCATTTTCCCCAAGATTATTGAGCAGATAGTTATACGGGGATAACTTTGCATTTAAATACTGAGGTTTTTTTGTGGGCAGCCCTTCAATTATGTCCCTATAAACTCCAAAAAAAAGTAACCCAACGGCCGCCCAGGTTGCATGAATATTATGCTTTTTAAATACCTCGAGAATTGACAAAACGGCTAAGCGTGCTCCAAGAGCCATTTCTTTAAATTCATTTAAAGGTTTTTTATCAATATTACCCCAGTAAAGCTCAAAGTCTAAAGAGATAATCAAAATTCCTCTTTTATCCATTTTAGGCTTTTCCCCTCTAAAAAATTTATCTGTAGTTTTTATAATCTAATTCAAGTGGATTCCAATTGCTTTGAATAATTATTGAGCTGGATAGAAAAAGCAACATAGGTAATCCAATAAATAGAATTTTGAACCATTATAGTGCTCTCGCTGATATTTATAAAAGTAAAAAAAATAAAAAATACTAATGGAAATATATTTATATAATTTGGATATTTTCTCACCAGGAAAATTGCTCTAATTATATTGCCTAATAAAGATATAAGGAATATTATCACTCCAACAATACCTACCTGTAGCCATAACTCCAGTAATCCGTTGTGGGCATTGGGAGTGTCCCATTGAATATATTCCCATACATAGCTTGATGGCCCTTCATTACCTAACCAAAAAGCACCGTATCCGTAACCAGTCCAGAAACGCTCCTTTATCACATCCCATACTGCTTGCCATAATATCGTTCGCCCAGTTAAAGTTATATCTTTACCTAGAAATAAGAATACAGAATCTATGTTTACCAACAGCCATGTTAATAGTAAAGAAAAACTCAAAATGATTAAAATAATACAGGGAAGCACTATAACTATATTCAAGTGGATTATTCTAAATATTGGTAATATTAACAAGAGTGCAAATAACATCACTATTGCTGTAGTTGATTTAGCTAGAAATACTATACTTAAAAAAACCCCTATAAAAACCCATGGAGCTAAACTTTTCTTTTTCTTACTATTCATAGCTAGTACTAATGCACAAATTACACCTAAAACCATCAACCTACCCAGTGTATTTTTATGTAAATAAATGCCTCGCCAAGCTTGCTGATGGTCATCACTATGAAGTCCTAGATATGGTATTTCTATAGCAAAAATAATACTAAGCAGAGCACTGGTGGCAATAGTCCAAAGGAGTAGCCTTAAAATCTCTTTTCTATCAAACCTAACCGCTAAATAAACGCCAAATAGGGTAGTACCTAATAGGAAAATGCTTTGTCTAAAAGTAAACTCAGGCTGATTAGACCAGAATATGGATATAAATACTAACCCTAATAAGAGGCCTATTAGTCTATTTTTTATTAAAGCTTTTAAACAGGCCTTAGTTTGAGATAAAAACAAGAAAAGGGCAATAAAGCTTAAACCAACTGATACTACTAAATCTATATAATTGATTGTAACCGGATTAATATATTCTATAGTCTCTTTCCTTAGTAGTGGCATTAGTGCTGTTGTGGATCTGATAAGTATAAAAAATACACCTATACTCTCAAGGCTGCGTTTTTTAATCTTCATTTTTACAAACCCCAGCTTTCATGTTCTTAAAACCTACTTTGTATCCTCTGGCATTTTGGCTTTTGATAAAATACATAACAGCTATCCCGAAAGTAATTATCAATACTCCATCAGTGGTTATGCTAGCCCATATTGCTCCTTTCCAAGAGTATAGTGGTATTAGTAATAAATTTAGACATACATTGAGTAAGGCTGCACCCATCTGAATAGCACTCCGAACTTTTTGATATCCTGCTCCCGTTAAGGCATCAGCCAAAAAATAATAAATGCTTTGAAATAAGACTAATAAAGATAACCACCGGATAGCTTCTACTGATTGGTTGTAATCTTTACCTAGCAAAAAAGGTATAATCGGTGCAAAAGCGATTAACACCAAAACAGCAACAATTCCATATGAAACCGAAAATGGCAATAACCTCTTGGCGAATTTAAAACTTTCTTTAATTCCTTGATTGCCTTCTTTAAAGAAATGGGCATAGCATGAATTAAGTAATGCCATAACCGGTAGAAAAGCCATAGCAATAATACGATAGGCTATTGTATAAATTCCAGTAGCTTCAGAGGAAGAAAACTTCAGTAACATAGTTTTATCAATATCGTTATAAATACTATAAGAGGCTAATCCGAGAGCAAAATAAAATCCATCCTTATAATTCCTTTTTAAAAGAATAAGACAAGGTCTTGGAGCACCAAACTTTAAGTGAACCATAAATAAGCCTATTAGTGCCGCTAAGATAGTAGATAACAAATAGCACCAGATCCATAAATAAAGGGTAGTTTGAGATGCAAAATTTATAAAAACAACAACGGCCCCAAAACGCAAGGCATTGATCAATATATTTAACTTAGCAGTCATAAGTAACAATTCATGGGCCTGAAAAACTTCTGTTGATATCTCATATAGTTTCCCGAAAAAAAACTCAGTTATAGCCATTAAAATTAAAATATTTAAAGACATATTAGGTAATATACTAGGCCCAATTAATAATATTATTAATGTAAAAATACACCCACTTACCCAAACCGCTATAAGGGCATTTCCCCAATAAACAGGAAAACTTGCGGGATTACGCGCCACATGCATAATTAGTAGCTTTCCGCTACCCCAACCAGCAAATGGAGATAAAATAAATACCAGGGCTAATGCACCTGCATAAACTCCGAATTGTTCCACACCTAAAGTTCTAGCTAGTAAAATAATGTAAAGACCTTGCAAAAATACCCTTCCCCCATGACCCATCAGCATCCATATAGTATTTCTACCAATTTTGTTTTGGTAAATGTTTTCCAAGAGAGACTTAGTATATATTTGCTTAAGCTTTATCAAGGCTATGTACCTAATCCCTGATAATAAAAACCAATCTCTTCTAAATATTGTTTATTTAAAAAATTCCTTGTATCCAAAATATATGGGAATCTGAGAGAGTTAACCATTTCATGCCAATTCAGATTCTTAAATTCCTGCCAATGGGTTAATAAAAGAATACAATCAGCTCTTTGAGCTACATCTTCAGCCTTGTCACAATATTTAATATCCAAATCTGGATTAAACTTCTTAAACATCTCCATTCCCTGGGGATCAAATGCCTGAATATTTGCACCTAAGCTTAATAAATGGGGAATAATAAATTCTGCTTGTGTCTTTCGAGCATCGTCTGTATTAGGCTTAAAGGTTAACCCCAAAATACCGATTATTTTTCCATTTAAGCATCCTAAAAACCTGATAATTTTCTCAACCACATAGCGGTGCATTGCAAAATTAGCATCAATAGCTGCTTTGACAATGCTTAATTCGCTTTCATATTTTTCACTTAGCAGATACAACTCAGAGGTATCCTTTGGGAAGCAGCTGCCCTGCCAACCACTGGAAACCTCAAGAAATCTGCTTCCAATCCTGCTGTCAAGACCCATTCCTTTAGCTACGTCTAAAACATTAGTACCAAGTTTTTCGCATAACTTGGCCATTTCATTGATATAGCTTATTTTTACCGCTAAGAAACCATTAGAGGCGTACTTAATCAGCTCAGCTGTTTTTACATCAGTTTCAAAGAAAACAGGAATCTTCTCGGGAGCTTCCCAATTTAAATTAGAGTATTGCTCACTTAATTTATGGTAATTTTCTCGTGTAACTACAGGCTTATATAATTTCCTCATTATTTCTTTTGCAATTTGGTTATTTGCTCCCACAACAATTCTATCTGGAAAAAATACATCCCAAATAGCACTTCCTTCCCTGAGAAATTCAGGGTTACTAACAACAGAAAAATCCTTTTCTGGAATTAATCCCGATACTTCTGCAACTATTGAACTGACAACCTCCCCGGTTCCAGTAGGAATTGTAGATTTATTTATAATGACTGTAAACTTATTTTTATTGATATTTTCTCCAATACTCATAGCAGCATTTTTTACACACTTTAGATCCGCACTGCCATCGGGTGCTGTAGGAGTTTCTACCCCAATAAATATTACATCCGCTTCTGCTATACAGTGATATTCTGTTGTAGCATAAAGTGATTTTCCTATAGTTTGCTGTATTAAAAACTCTAGGCCCGGTTCATAAATAGGACTTTTTCCGCAGTTTATCAAATCCACTTTTTCTTTGTTAATATCTATAACCGTAGTTTTATTCCCTAGAGCTGCAAAAGATACTCCCGTAACACTACCCACATAACCCCCACCTACACAAACAACATTCATTGTATCTATCATTCCTCCCGCATAACTCTCAGTTCTCAGTTCTCAATTTTCAATTCTCCATTCATATCCAACCCCATTTTTCCCCTATAAACTCTGATGGTTTCTCTTAAGCCTTCTTCTAAATTAATTATTGGTTCCCAGCCTAAAAGCTCTTTCGCTTTATCAATAACAGGTCTTCGCACTTTAGGATCGTCCTCAGGTAATGGCTGAAAAAATATTTGGCTATAGGATAAAGTTAATTTCTTTATTAAATGGGCTAATTCAATTATTTTATACTCTTGGGGATTTCCAATATTAATAATTTCACCAATAGCCTGATCTTTCTCCATCATTAATAGTAGACCACGTACTGTATCATCGACATAACAAAAGGAACGGGTTTGAGTGCCGTCCCCATATACAGTGATATTTTTATTTTGTATAGCCTGCGTAACAAAGTTAGATATTACTCTACCATCATCATTTCTTAAACCCGCCGAGTAGGTATTAAAAATACGGGCTACCTTTACTTGTATCTGATACCTCTGATTATATTCATAACAAAAAACTTCTCCTAACCGTTTTGACTCATCATAGCATGCCCTAGGACCCCACGTGTTTACACTTCCTCTATAATTTTCCGGTTGAGGGTTAATTTCCGGGTCACCATATGCTTCACTTGTACTAGAATACACCATTCTGGCATTATTCCTTTTTGCTAACTCAAGCATATTTTGAGTTCCAACTGTATTAACAGCTATTGTTCTCAAGGGGTAAGCCTGATAAAATTTGGGGGATGCTGGCGATGCTAGATGATAAATCTCCTGCACATCCTGTAGTTGCTTATAGTCAATAATTTCCTTTTTGGAAACATCAGCTTGAATAAAACTAACATTATTTTTATCAATAATGTCTTTTAGATTATTTAATAATCCTGTACTAAGATTATCTACACCTATTACAAAATTATTTTCTTTTTCTACTAATTTTTTTGCAAGATGGGAACCTAAAAATCCCGCTGCACCTGTAATCAATATTTTCTTTTGCATGGGTATTCCCCCTTGCCCCGTCTTTTAGTTAGCACCCTTACCCATCAGAACTGCCGGAAAAGTCAAAAATAAAATTTCCAAATCCAATCCTAGAGACCAATTATCAATATACTTCATATCCATTTCCATCCACTCATAAAAATCAATATTGTTCCTGCCGGATATTTGCCAAATACAGGTTATTCCCGGTTTTACGCTCGACCTCTTTAGATAAATATCTTGCTTAATTTTGGACATTTCCTCCACTGGTAGAGGTCTAGGCCCTACTAAGCTCATATCACCTTTGATAACATTTATTAATTGAGGTAATTCGTCAATACTTGTTTTTCTGATAAGCCTGCCTAACCTAGTTATTCTAGGATCCTTCCTTATTTTAAAAACCGGGCCTGACATTTCATTCAGGTTTTGCAAAGAACTCTTTAGCTCTTCAGCTTCAGGTATCATGGATCTAAACTTATATAATATAAATACCCTTCCATTCAAACCTACACGGTTTTGTTTAAATATAATTGGTCCTCTTGGAGTATCAACCCCAATTAGAAATGCAATTAAAAACAAAAAAGGACTTAGAACTATTAATCCTAACCCCGAAATTACTATATCAATTATTCTTTTACTAATTCTTCCACATAACACTCCTTTACCCTCCTTTACCATATAAAACTTCATATTAAGCTTGTCTATTTCCATCCGGAAATTATTTTAAACACTACCGGAAAGCCTAAGCACATCAGTAGCAAGAAAAGGAATAAGATATCCCGCTCTACCCTTTAATTCTATGCTCTGAAGTCTATTTTATGTCTACTAGTTTTTAGTTTTTTAATATGGTTATATATCTCACCAAGGCAATTTCACAATGTAAAGCCTGACCCCGATTGCTAATAAAACTCCGACACTTAAAGAGATACTTACTAAAAAAATATATTGCAGAATTATTTTAACTTTAAAGTTCTCCTTTTTTAACTTTAAATACATTATTAAAGATAATCCAATTATTAGATAAAATAACTTATTAAATTTTGCACTTTGGCTAATGCTTTCGTTGGTTGTTAAATTGCTCTTATCATTAAATGAGGCATTACCCATTACTTCTAACTGGGAATTTACAATATTTAATTGTTTATAAAGCTCGAAATTGCTTTCAATCTGAAAAGAGAATAATAATGAAATGCCAATAGTAAATATTAAAATTGCTATTATAATATTTTCAATAATCCTTAATCCACTCATTTTCAACATTCTCCCAAATAAACCCTTTAAAGGGATATTCTAGGCCGATGCTTTATTTCCTCTTTTTGTAAATAGATATACTTAAAAATTGTTTGCTTGATTATTATTAAAAAAACACCCTGCATTTTAAATGCAGGGTTAAGTACAGTCTATTATTTTTTTACTCTCCCAATAGCAGCCTTCACCTGTTTCATAATAGTCAAAACTCCTAGTTAGTTACTAGTGACTGGTGACTAGAGTTTTTATAAACACTAGTAGTCGCAGTGTCTCCATGGCATCGTATCATCGAATACTAGTATTTAATTGTTTTGAAAGCTATTTGATCGTTACCTTGTCATCCTGAGGGAGGAGCAACCGAAGGATCTTAAACTTCTTCACTAGGTGAGATCCCTCACTATCGCCTATCGCTCAGGATGTCTATTGCTGTTTCACTTGTTTCCGCGCCGGGCATTTTAGATCATTCTTCTACATTTTCACAATGTAAAACCTGACCCCATTGTCTCTGGCTCAGATGTGCTTTGCTGAAGAAATGCCAAACGGTAAGTGAAAATCCTGGGCTCATTGAGTACATAGAATACCTGTTCCTCATCGTGCTCTAGATTGCCTCGATACATAATGGGTTTTCCTAATTCGTCGGCAACTTTGACTATATCCTCAAAGGTCTTAACATTCAGTAAAGAGTCGCTGTTGATAGATAATTCATTTTCCAAAGCGACCAACCGCTCACCATGATCTTTGTGTATCTTTTTCCACTGTTTTTTAACAGGGTTGACGATAGTGTTTTCTGTTTTAAAGATAATTAAAATAATTCCTATTATAAATATAAATGCCAGCACACCATAAACTGTTAATTTAGTCTCATCCACAGGCAGGGTTGTTATCACAGTATTTTCAATTACGCCTTCCTTAGATTTACTGAGGTCCTCGGTTATTTGGAAATATTTAGTATTCAAAGGTATTGTTATACTAGGAGTAAGCTGCTCCTGGATCATACCATTTTCTGTCTGAGCATTAATTCGAACATCCCAATTGAGACTTAAAATTACTTCTGTTTGAATTTCGTGGTCTTTAAAAAACTTTGCGACAAAATCATTATATATCTTAAGATCAAGAGGAAGTTCTTTACTAAGCGCAATCTCTTTATCCTTTGCCTCAAAGGTTTCTTTGGCTGACAGTATGTAAGGTTTATTCCAAATTATAAATATCTTGTCAAGCTCTCTCCTAATTCCTTGCATGTAAGCTGTAACTTCATACTCGCCTGTTATGTCGGCAACTTTATCACCTAGAAACTGGTATTTAAAAGACGTATTAATATTCTTCACAAAAGGAGTAAGATAATATTGCCCCTTACCCAGGCTCTCTTCGGAAGTGATAGGGTTAGGGTGCAGGTTAACCCTGTAATCTACTTCACCCTTATGCTTATAGGAATATATTTGAACCTTTTCCTCAACTGTACCGGGGCTTGTCCAAGCCTGGTACAGTAAAACAAACACGAATACAGTAAACAAGCCCAGGACAGTTATCAGACTGATCCGAAGCATTTTTGCCATTCTCAGCTTAACCTTTATAAATATTATACTTTTCACCTTGAGATTATTGAACTCCACGATGTCAACCCCCAACATTTTTTTTATATCTCTACATTATCTGTATTCGGATCTCCTTCACTTCGTAGGTAAAGAGTAGGCCAGCCGATTTTAGGAATAACCTGAATGACCTTTCCTTTAATCTGCTGGGGCTCTACCAGCTTGGAATCAGCGGAAGAGTTATTGTCTCCTTGAGTTTGGAATAACTGCCCTTTCCCTTTTTCCGTCTTAACATCAACTACACGGTGAACAATATATATCTTATTTTCAAGATGTCGAAAATGAATAATATCGCCCAGTTTGGCCTCCTGCCCCTTTATCTTCTTAGCCAGTACGACATCACCGGGTTTTATTAATGGCTCCATGCTTCCCGTAGCGATAACTTGAGGATAAATAGGAAATAAGCCTACTGCGAACCAGACTATTACTACAGCTGCTACACTTGTTAAAATCCATCCCAAAGTACTTTCTTTGTCCCGGCTATGTCTTTTCACTTCCCTAGATTCATAGAGGTACAGATTCTGGACAATAATCAAACTGATAAAGGGAACAAATGTACCTAAAAATGTTTTGCTCATCCATCCCAGATTGGGCAGGATAGGGCAAAACCACTGATAAGCCTGCAGAGTTCCCTTGTAAATAAGGGCAGTTACCGGTCCTCCCAGGTAAGCAAAATATGAAGTAAGGAGGTTTTCCGAAAACAGGGGGAATATGTTTTGGCCTGCCAATTTTGCCACCTCAGAAAGAGATTTAAATTGAAGAAGCTGTGCTGTCGTTATATTAATGAAAGTAAAAAAGAGACTTACTATACTGATTATTAAGAAAGGTCGTTTTGCACTTAGGTTGTTTATTAGGTATGCCCTCGCTAATTCTTGCCCTCCCAGAGTAGAACCTACCAAAATGACATTCATAATAATTGCAAAAGGAGTAAAGGAATATGGACTTTTACCAAAACCGTCCAAAAAACCACCCATAATCATGAGCAGAATATAAGAAACTGCACAGACAAAAGCCAAAGAATTTAGGTAGCTTTTAAATCTCAGCTTCCCTACGGGCTTCACCTTTGCAAAGTATAAAACAATTAAAGCCAGACAGACCCAAAGAGCTGGCTTTAAGACATAACTAAAAAGAAAAGTACTTTCTACTATTTTTTTTAAAAAAGGTAGTCCATCAATTAGATAGATGGCGCTTAAAAGCACCACCAGCAGAAAGCATTTATAATGATTTTTCCTGGATAATATATGCTTAGCTATTACGGCCACCCCCAAGTTGTTTCAGAAAATTAATCTATGGTGCAACAGTTGTAATAGAGCCATTAACCGTAACATTCTGAGTCCAAGCAGCATACACCCCTGAAAAAGCTGTTAGAGTAAGGACCAATCCAAGTAAAATTATAATAACCTTCTTTTTCATAATAGTTACCTCCTTAGGTATATGTAGGATTAAGCAGGGTTTGTTTACAGCAAACCCTGCTTAATATTTAAATTCAATTAGTTCTTAATCCACTGTTCGAAGTCAAAGTTCATAGTAATAACAAGTTCGGTTTCTTCAAACTGTTCTGCAGTTACTTCAGGAGCTAAGCCATTTACCTGATTTGCAAATTCGAAGGGAATTTCGATAAACATCCCTTGACCTGCGGCATTTCCTGCAGCATAGTTAACAGGGGCAAGAACAACAGCCTTCAAGCCAGCATCAGCCGATAGTGTCCCAGGCAGGCTATTGACAGGAATCCACTCAGTACCAGCACCGCCATTAATTTCAGTAAAGACTGCAACACCGTCATTCTTTTTATATCTAAATTTAGTTACAAAAAAGTCGTTAAAATCAGAACCAGCACCATCCGCTGGGACTAAAGTAAAAGTAGCATCTTGGAATCTAGAAGGAACTGTACCATAGTTTTCCATGTAGAGTTTTATCGTCCCTGTAGCTCCCGGGAATAAGTTGCTGATAGTTACAGCTAACTCATCGGGATTAGCACCTACTTCTGCAACTGCAGTAGTTTGAGCTACGTCAGCACCAAGATACTCATCGCTTGCCTCAAAATCCACAGAGCAGTCAGCTACCTTCCACTGAACATCAAATTCTCCCGTTTTTACTGTGGAAGTCAACGTGATGGTGTCCTGCCAGTAGGCGTAGCCTACACCCATTATCATTAGTGCCATTACCATTGTGATTGCTAAAAACTTTACTCTTTTCATTCTTCTTTCTCCTTTCGATTTTGGAATTTTTTTATTATTTGGGGAAAATTTATTCTTTTTTAATACTCACCTCCCTAAACTACTATTTGGCATGTTAAATGTTCCATTGTTCTATTTCAATTTTTGCGGCAAAAGTATATGTGTCACTGTATTTAAAGGTAGCTGCAGCTGGCATTTCAACTATCATGATATAATCATTACTTTCAGTTAATCCTAATGTCTGCCAGACAACAGGCTCAATGGTTGTTAAAATTCCATCTGCATCTAAAGTTTCAACAGCTCGGACTTTAATCGGGATAAATCCGCTATTTTTAACATTGTAAACAACAGTAAAGGTATCTCCTGGTCCAGCAAGAGCAGCAGTAAAATTGATAGTATTTCCAACTACAGTTGCTGGCCCGCTTACGATACTTATATCTGCCTTCAATTCCCCTGTCTTGATTGTAGGTACAAAGCTAATACGGTCACTCCAATCGGAAAAACTTATCCCGAGAATACTTAAGGAGAAAAGGAGAGTAAGGGAGAGCAGAACTATGAAAATCTTCCTTTGGCTTTTTTTCTTTGCCATTCCTGACACGGGCATCAACTCCTTAACCGAGTTATTTCTAAATTCTAAAAAAAATTTGTGTTTTTTTACTTATTTTCTATTATTTTACATTCAAGTTTAAAAAGATTATCTAACCCTGAAGCAAGATTAGATTAGAAAAAACAAGTTGTTACATAATCTATTAAAATTCCGTCCTATTATTATTCTGCCTGCGTTCTACAGATAATACTGAATGCTTCCGCCCTGGTCATAAAACTCCTAGGCTTAAAGGTATTATCAGGATAACCTCCCATAAGCTTGTGCTGAATGGCAGCTTTAACATCATCTAATGCCCAGTCAGAAATTTGGTCTCTATCAGTGTAACCAAGAGTAATATCCATAGTTAGTTTTTTCTCAAAGGCTCTGACCAAAACACAGGCTAATTCCTCCCTGCTAATGTGATTATTGGGCATAAACCGCCAACCTGGATAACCATGAAAAATACCTGCTTCGGAAACGGCAATTATATAACCTTTAACTTCATTGGATATTGACCCAAGATCAATGAAACCGGAGAATAGTTTGTTTACAGGTTCTAAACCTAGCGCCTTGGCTAATAATACTGCCACCTCGGCTCTAGTGATACTATCTTCGGGTCTGATTTTATTATCCGGCTCCAACTCAATTGTTTTATTCTTCAGTAATGTTTGTACACATTGATAGGCCCAGTGACTAGGCGGCATATCAGAAATTAGATAACTAGTAGTAATTGATGGCCCTCCATCTCCACCTGATGAAGGAGCAGGAATTTCTCCTGTATTAATTAATAGTGAGAGTGTTGAATCTAGACCATGCATATTATCCTCGACAACTACACTACCGTCCATAGTGACAGTGTATTCAAAGTCGACATAACCCAGCCGGTCAATTTCAATAGACACATCTTTCCCTTTATACAGAGCGCTACCTGTCTGATAAAGAATGCCTGTAAATGCACCATCATAAAGGGCCGCGGGGTCATTCACCTTTTTCAAAGTAAACTTCATTTTTTCTGCAAAAGTACCATACATGCCAGCAGCAATACGATCTACTTGAAGAGCAATGTTGCTGATCTTTACTTTATAAAAGGCGCTGTTTTGGATACGGACTATACCCGTTTTAGCCAAGCCGGGGAACCAAGCAGCATTGTCAAAGGATGTTGGCACACCATTTACATCCAGTGTACTTTTCAAGACAAGTGTATCGGAAAAATGCCCCCCACCGTTGATATTAATAGTTTTATCCGGCCCTGCCGGGGCAGCCAAAGCAATACCGGGAACGCCTAACAGCCCGACTGCAATAAGGAGAATTAAGACCACTGATAATGTCCTTTTCCATTTTTTCAAGATTTTAATCACCCTCTTTATTCAATATTTGGTAAAAATAAAAATGCCCGACCAAAAAATAAATTGGACCGGGTCGGTTGCACCACTGACTCGGTATGTTCTAGGCGCCCAGTTACAGAACATACTTCATAGTCCCCCTTGGGAAAAATTAATTTCAATTTTTAAAAGCATTGTCCACTTACTTCCTAAGTATAAATCCCTCATTATGGGAAATATGTAATTTTTTGATGTCGATACCAATATATTTTCCATTATTATTCATTTTAATTCTACATTTTTCCACTTATATAAATAAATTATTGTATTAACTTCTTTTAAAAGTAATTAATAACTACTATAAACCTAATTAGTTGTCACAATTTCTATCATTTTTAAAGAAAATCCACGATAATAAGTATATCCTACAGCATAAAAAATAAGGTTCAGAATGCTATTAAGCAAACTAAACCTTATTTTGGGCTTTAAACTGGCCCTTAACCTCGCATTATTTATTTTACCACTTTCCGCCCCGCTTCAATGGCAGTCTTCACCTGCTCGGATGCCGGTCCGCCAGGAGAATTCCTCTTTTCCACACAGGTGTATACCGAAATCTCCCGATAAACATCTTCTTTAATTAAAGGACTAAAGCCTTGAAATTCCTCAACTGAGAGATCATCTAGACTTTTATCATTGCTTAAGCAATAAGCCACCAGCTTCCCTACTACTTCATGGGCATCCCGGAAGGGCATACCCTTCTTCACCAGATAATCTGCTAAATCTGTAGCATTGGTAAAGCCGCCTTTTGAAGCAGTTAGCATTTTTTCTCGGTTTACTTTCATGGTTGCTATCATTGGAGAGAAAACCAATAAGGATTTTTTCAGAGTATCAACCGTATCAAATAACCCCTCTTTATCCTCCTGCATGTCCTTATTATAAGCTAGAGGCAGTCCCTTCATCACAGTCAGCATAGCTATGAGATTGCCGTAGACTCTACCCGTCTTACCCCTTATCAGCTCAGCCACATCGGGGTTTTTCTTCTGGGGCATGATGCTGGAGCCGGTGCTATAGGCATCATCCATATCGACAAATTGCACCTCTTGAGAGGACCAGAAAATCAATTCTTCACAGAAACGGCTTAAATGCATCATTATAATTGAAGCACAGGACATAAATTCTATCACATAATCTCGATCACTAACCCCATCAATACTGTTTAAAGTAATCCTAGAGAAACCCAGTTCCTCAGCCACCTGCTCCCGCTTTAGCGGAAAGGTTGTCCCGGCTAAAGCTCCCGAGCCTAAAGGAGAAATATTAACCCTCTTGTTACAATCTTCAAGACGTTCCTTATCCCTCACAAACATTTGAAAATAAGCCATAAGGTGATGGGCAAAGGTTACAGGCTGTGCCCTCTGCAAATGCGTATAGCCGGGCATGACAGTCTCTAGATGCTTTTCAGCTAAGTCGAGAATAGTAACGGATAATTCCTGCAATAAACCCTGAATTGTTTCTATCTCCGCCCTTAAATAAAGCCTGGTATCCAGAGCAACCTGGTCATTACGGCTCCTGCCGGTATGCAGTTTTTTCCCTGTATCTCCAATTTTTTTAATAAGCAGGACTTCAACATTCATATGGATATCTTCCGCAGAAAGGTCAAACTCTACCTTTCCTGAGTCAATTTCCGCCAATATCTCCTCTAAACCTATAATAATCTTCCGGGAATCCTCCTGTGGAATAATCCCGGCATCACCTAACATCCGGGCATGGGCAATACTCCCCTTGATATCCCAATAATAGAGCCTTTTATCAAAAGAAATGGAGGAATGAAAATCCTCCACCAGCTTATCGGTATTTTTACTAAAACGTCCACCCCAGAGCTTTTTCATAATAGTCAACTCCAATACTTTCAGTGTAAAAAAAACGTGCCCAGTGTTCTGTGTCCAGTGACCAGAAAAACATATAAAGGCTAATGATTGTGTTATGTCATCCTGAAGGAGGTACGACTGAAGGATCTTAATATTCTTCACTACCAAAGATCCTTCGCTATCGCTCAGGATGATAAACAAAATTATACTTTCACTTATTTGGTGCACATGCAGTGCTCTTTCTGGGCACAGGTCACAGGTCACTGAGCACCGGGCACCGGGCACCGGGCACCGGGCACCGGGCACCGGCATCTACCTGGCACTAGCAACGAAGGTGTCAACCATTTACTTATGCTGCTTCATCATTAGTGCCCGAACCTTAAGCGGCAATCCATACAAATTAATAAACCCTTCGGCATCCTTTTGGTTATATACTTCGTCTTCTCCAAAGGTTACGAACTCTTCATTGTATAAGGAGAATGGTGATTTGGCACCGGCGGGCATACAGTTACCCTTGTAGAGCTTCATTTTTACAGTTCCTGTTACTGTTTCCTGAGTAGAATCTATAAATGCATCTAAGGCTTCCTTTAAGGGAGTATACCAAAGACCGTCATAAACCAATTGAGCGTATTTAATTCCGATAATATTCTTGTATTCCATAGTAGCTCTGTCTAAGGTTAATGCTTCTAGCTCTAAATGTGCCTTATGAATTAGGGTTCCCCCTGGGGTTTCATATACACCCCGGGATTTCATCCCTACCAGACGATTTTCTACCATATCGACAATACCTACACCGTGGATAGCGGCTATCTCATTAGCTTTTTCCAGTAATTGAACCGGTGCTAGCTTTTCACCATTAATGGCCACAGGAGTACCTTTTTCAAAGTCGATTACAACATATTCGGCTTTATCTGGTGCGTCCTCCGGATGATTACAGACCATATACAAATCCCTTAGAGGTTCATTCCAAGGATTCTCTAAGTCAGCGCCTTCATGGCTTAAGTGGAACATATTACGATCCATGCTGTAAGGACGTTTCTTGGTAACAGGTATTGGAATCCCATGGGCTTCTGCATAATCTACGGCATCCTCCCGGGATTTTATACTCCATTCCCGCCAGGGAGCAATGATGCCTAGGTCAGGATTCAATGCCTTCACAGTAAGCTCAAAGCGAACCTGGTCATTCCCTTTACCGGTTGCACCATGGGACACATATTGTGCACCTTCTTTTTCAGCTATCTCAACTAAACGCTTAGCAATCAAAGGGCGGGCAAAGGATGTTCCTAAAAGATATTTCCCTTCGTACTCACAGCCTGATTTTAAAACCGGGAAAACAAAGTCCCGAACAAACTCTTCCTTTAAATCCTCAATATATATCTTGCTGGCTCCGGACTTAATAGCCTTCTCATTTAAAGGTGATAATTCCTCCCCTTGTCCCAAATCCGCCGCCATGCATATTACCTCACAGCCGTAATTTTCTTTTAGCCAAGGGATGATGATAGAGGTATCCAACCCTCCCGAATATGCCAAAACAACCTTTTTCATAACAGATTCCTCCTATTTTTATGTAGGGGCGAACCCATGTGTCCGCCCTCCTTTCGGGTCTATTGTCTTACGATCACAGGGCAGACACGCAGGTCTGCCCCTACATTGGTTAATATTTTGCGTCTGACAATTACTTATGGGTGAATATATCCCGTCTGACAATTACTCCTGTGTTAATTTATTGCGTCCGACACAATCTTTGCAAGCATATTTCTGTAGTTCTAGTTCTAATTCCTTAATCTAACGAAGTGAACTCTTAATCTAGCGAAGCGAAATCTTAACCTCAACTAATCTTTTCCTCAACCTTAACCTTAACCTTAACCTGCAATATTGGCAGCTCCCTACAGCAAAGCTGCCAATATTGCCTTATGTGCATGCAACCGATTTTCCGCCTCATCAAAGATAACCGACTGGGGTCCTTCCATGACCTCATGGGTTATTTCCTCACCCCGATGGGCTGGTAAGCAGTGCATAACAATTGCCTTTTTATCTGCTAACTCCAACATTTTAGCATTAATTTGGTAGCCCTGGAAATGTTTTTTTCGAATTTCTGTTTCTTCTTCTTGACCCATACTAGCCCAGACATCAGTATATAAAACATCTACACCCTGGATAGCTGCTTCAGGATCATTAAAGAGTATTATTTTGCCACCGTTTTCTTGAGCAAACCCCTGAGCCATCTCAACAATTTCTTTTTGAGGCTCATAACCTACAGGTGTTGCTACTCTAACCTCCATCCCCAGCTTCGCCCCAGCAACCATAAGGGAATGGACCACATTATTACCATCACCTATATAAGCCAGTTTAATTCCTTCTAGTTGATTTTTATGCTCATAGATAGTAAGCATATCAGCTAAAGCCTGGGTCGGATGATAAAGGTCTGTTAAACCGTTAATAACAGGAATATCTGCATATTGAGCTAATTGCTCAACCTCCTGCTGGTCAAAAGTTCTAATTAGTATGCCATCTACATAGCGGGATAATACCCTTGCAGTATCACTTATGGGCTCCCCCCTACCGATCTGCAAATCCTGGGTACTTAAAAAGTGGGCTAGGCCCCCTAGCTGGTACATCCCTGCTTCAAAGGACACCCGAGTCCTAGTAGAGGATTTTTGAAAGATCATAGCCAAAGTTTTCCCCGCTAACATTTCCTTTCTTACACCTTGCTTATGGTAGCCTTTTAACTCTACCGCTAAATCTATCATTTCTTTAATCTCTTCTTTTGAGAAATCTTTTAAACTAAGAAAGTCTCTACCCTTTAATTCCTGCAGCAATATTTCCGCCTCCTTGAATCATTTATGTATAATTATACATCTCAAAGCATATTCATGCAATAAAAAAATAAATCGGGGTCAGGCTTTACTTTGTTCCATTCTTTCACTCAATTCACTTTGCAGCATTAATAAGGTATTTTTAAATTCCTCATTAAATAATGTATCATTAAAAGCTTTAGTTATTGTAGATTGACTTAACCCTAAATATTCGGCAGCCTGCGCCCTTGACAGCAACCCATTGGTTATAGCTAAATGCAAAAAAAATCTTCGTGCTTGTACTACGTTGGGCTGTTTTGTTTTTGTTAAAATCAATTGATTATTAACCCCAAATTTATTTGCAATAAAACATAATAAGTCTTTTACAGGCATTTGTATATTATGTTCTACTAGGTTTTCTTCTTCAAACTCTAAAGGAGGATCAGCCACTGTAAGGGATAAATCTTCTTCTCTCCCATCCTCCATAAATTCCATATAACGTTTTATTGCTACTTTTTGATTGGTATCAAACATATTTAAAATATAATCGGTTTCTACTAATTTGCTGTTTCCTTTTAAATACTCCTTATGACTGCTCCATTTATAATCTATGCCGTCAAGTATTTCGGCTTTTTGAGGATTATGATGAATATATTTTACTAGTGTAAAGAGATATTCATCATTTCTACAGAGAATGGCCTTATATCGTTGCTGAAAAACATGACCGACATGTTCATATTTACTATTAAAATATTGTGTATAACACAGCTGAAGTCCCTGCATAATCTTTGATAAGGGAGTTTCCTTTACTTGAATCAATATATGAATATGATTTTCCATTAAAACATAAGCTAATAAATTAAAATTATATTTACCTTTATATCTTTCTAATAATTCTAAGTATCTTGCCTTATCAGATGAATTTAAAAAAATTTTCTCTTTATTGTTACCTCGGGCAATTACATGATATATAGCCCCATAATAATGTATTCGCGGTTTTCTAGCCATTCGACAATAACACCATCTTTCAGTCCTTCCCTATGAAGAAAATATTACCATTATATTTTCACAATGTAAAGCCTGACCCCGCTTTTTCCTGCCAGATTTTTTCTACCAACTCCGGTTTTAATAGCAACTCTAATGCTGTCAAAGCTAACGCTTTGGTGGCAAGCTTCATGGTTTTCTCTCCTTCAGGGGATCCCGCCATTTTTTTAAATTCCTGGCTATGGGCAGAAAACTTTCCTTTTCCTAACGGCAAATAAGGATGAATAGCCGGAACAAGCCAGCTCACATTCCCCATATCCATAGAACCAATTATATACTGTTGCTGCATATCCATTTTTACGCCCAGGGTTTTTGCCTGCTCTTGAAAAACTTGGGCCAGGGCTGCATTAGTCTGCATCGGTAAATAACGGGGTTCAAACCTTTTAATTATGACTTGTGTACTATTTTGCTCAGCTATTCTCTCAATCATTTTTCTAAAATCCTGCACCGTTTTCTTCAAGAGCTCAGTGGTAATTGCTCTAAGATAAAACTTGCCCACTGCTTTTTGGGGTATTAAATTAGGGGTTATACCTCCTGAGGTTATTACACCGTCTATTTGCTGCTCAGGATAAAAGGCTTTCTTATAATTTAGGGCCTCCTGGTAAAAACTTACTAACGATACTAGGGAGTTACCTCTTTCCCCTCGGGAACTGTGTCCATGGAAACCGCTAAAAATAACCTCTAAGGCTTCTAATGCCTGAGAGGATATATTAATCACCGTCGACTGACCGGGGTGAAACATCAAAGCAGCATCACAGTCGGAAAAAGCGCCTTTATCCACTAAAGCTACTTTAGCCCCTGTTGTTTCCTCAGCTGGTGTACCCAAGACCACCAATGACCCCGACCAATACTCTTTTAAGGCAGCCAAAGATATTGCTGCACCAGCACTAGCTCCTGCAATCAAATGGTGACCGCAGCCATGACCTATCTCCGGTAAAGCATCATATTCGGCCAAGAAGAAAATTACAGGCTTTGTAGCACCAATCCGGGCTTTAAAGGATGTTTCAATATCCAAATAGGGTGAAATAACCTCAAAGCCATGCTTTTCCATAATCTTTCTTAAATAGGCTGCTGCCTGATACTCCTCCCCGCCTAATTCTGGATTATTGTAAATATATAGAGCAGTATCCCAGATTTCCGGCCATAGATGATCAATCATTTTGAGAAGTTTGTCCTTGAGCACAAGAAGGCCCCCCCTTACGAGAAAGTGACCTTAAAGAATATGTAACAAATTGGGATTTAGAACCACTCGCTGAAAATGGCATCCGATGAATGCCATTCTTCTGGGATGCATCCCAGAATATTACTATTAGCATGCCCTTTCTGGTCACTGAACACCGGTCCCCGAACACTGGGCACGAAACCCAAGATGTTAACACAAAGATCTTACCAGTCACAGTCACCAGTCACTATTTTCTGCTATAATATAATTTAACACAGTTCATGAGGTGATTTCCTTTGGTAGACTTAACGAGGATTAAAAATCGGAGGGCTAAGATAATTGACCAGGAGAAGTATCGGAAGTCGGCAGTTTTAGTACCCTTGGTTAATTATCAGGATGAAGAATGCTTGTTATTTGAAGTTCGTTCTCAAACGCTTAACATTCAACCGGGAGAGATCTGCTTTCCGGGGGGTGGGGTAGAGCCTACAGATAAAAATGAAGAAGAAACTGCGGTTAGGGAAACCTGTGAAGAGTTAGGGCTTAGTACCTCTGAGATTGAGGTTATTGGCCCTTTAGATATCCTTATTACACCATTTCAGTTTATGATTACTCCCTTTGCTGCCCGATTGGATGATTACCATAAAATCACTCTAAATAAGAGTGAGGTTGAATCGGTATTTTATGTGCCGGTGGATTTTTTCTTAAACAATCCACCGGAAACCTATTTAACTAAAGTGACCATCTCGCCCCAGCCTGATTTTCCTGCCCATTTATTACCCAACGGGAAAACCTATAATTGGCGCGCAGGCAGCTACCCGGTGCATTTTTACCAATATAAAGACCATACCATCTGGGGCATTACAGCTAGGATTGTTGAAAATTTTGTGAAAATAATTAAACAAACCTAGGTTTTTTAGAAAACCTAGGTTTGTTGTGCTACAGTGCTACAGTTCTACAGCTTTTAAAAATAGGCTTGCTCCATCTCTCTATAATGCTCTTAACAACATGTCCTTAATTAAGAGATTGCTTCACTTTGTTCGCAATTATCACGCTTTGCCCGCACCACGATAAACGAAAGCATACCCGTCATCCTGAGCGATAGCGAAGGAGCTTACGTAGCGAAGAATCTTAAGATCCTTCGGTCGTTCCTCCTCAGGATGACACAGCAACCACCAGTGGCTTTCGTAATAATGACAATCATGCCAAAGCTAAAGTTAAGGCTAAGGAAAATCTTAACCTTAACCTAGCGAAACGAAGTGAGCGAAACCTTAACCTTTAAATGTTCGGCTAGATAATCCTGAATAGCATTATAGTTAAGCTTGTCACTATCCCTAGCGGTTTCGAATGTACTCAAAAACGCCTCCGCTGTATCTAATGAGGTAAAGCAGGGGATTCTGTACTCCGCAGCTAAACGGCGAATTTTAAAGCCTTTAGTACCGTGGCTTTTACCTTGACTGGGAGTATTAATGACTAGTTGGACTTGGTCCTTTTCCAAAAGCTGGTAGGGATCATCGGCGTTAAAAACTATGATTCCCTGGGATTTTAGATACTGGGCGGTAGAATTGGTCGCCATAATATTAAAACCAGCTTTATTAAACTCTTTGACAATTGATAAGGCTTCATCATAATCCTTAGGCGCCAAGGAAACCAACACATTGCCTTGAAGCGGAAATTTATTACCGGCTCCCGTAATAGCCTTATATAGAGCACCGGAGAAGGTGTAGTCTATACCTAAAACCTCGCCTGTTGACTTCATTTCTGGACCTAATGAGGTATCAACCTTGCTCAATTTTTCGAAGGAAAATACCGGGGCTTTAACTACAATATAATCAGGCTCCTGCCATAACCCGCTGGGATAGCCCATATTCTTTAAAGTCCTGCCCAGCATTGCCCAGGTGGCAAGCTTTATCATTGGTACTCCGGTAATTTTTGATAAAATAGGTACCGTCCTGGAAGCCCGGGGATTTACCTCTAAGACATATGCTTCTTCATCAGCTACTACAAACTGAATATTAAATATTCCTTTTACCTTGAGAGCCTTACCAATCTTTTCAGTATAATCTACTATCTTATCCTTAACCTTTTTACTGATAGTCTGAGTCGGGTATACTGCCATACTATCCCCGGAATGAACTCCTGCCCGCTCAATATGTTCCATTATCCCCGGAATTAAAATTTCCTCTCCATCACCAATAGCATCTACTTCTACTTCTTTTCCTTTAATATACTTATCAATCAGGATGGGATGTTTAGAGGAGATATCGACTGCAGATTCTACATATTGAATTAATTGATCCATATTATAGACAACCCGCATAGCCCTCCCTCCCAAAACATAGGAAGGTCGTACTAAAAGGGGGAAACCCAACTCATGGGCAATAGCCTCGACCTGCTCAACCTTTTTAGCAGTTTTACCCTTAGTCTGGGGTATTTTTAATTCATTCATCAACCTTTCAAACTTTTCTCTATCTTCGGCGGCATCTATACAAGCAACTGGTGTACCTAAAATTTCAACGCCTAAACCAGAAAGCTCTTCAGCTAAGTTGATGGCTGTCTGCCCGCCAAACTGGACAACTAAACCTAAAGGTTTCTCCTCCTCCACTACATTCAGGACATCCTCTACGGTCAAAGGCTCAAAGTACAGGCGGTCAGAAGTATCAAAGTCAGTACTTACCGTTTCCGGATTATTATTAATAATAACCGCATCATAACCCGCTTCCTGTAAAGCCCATACTGCATGGACAGAACAGTAATCAAATTCTATCCCCTGCCCAATCCTAATAGGACCTGAGCCTAATACAAGTACTTTTTGCTTCGGGTTAAATTGGACTTCCGTTTCCGCTTCATAAGTAGTGTAATAATAAGGCGTTTCCGCTTCAAACTCCCCAGCACAGGTATCAACTACTTTATAAACAGGCTTAATATTGCTATTATTTCTAAGCTTACGGACATCTATTGCCTCAATTCCTTTAAGCTTAGCAATCTGCTCATCGCTAAAGCCAATTTTCTTAGCCTTTAGTAAGAGGTCCTGAGATAAATTATGTTCTTTAATTCTTCTTTCCATAGCTACAATGTTCTGAATCTTCACCAGAAAAAATGGATCCATTTGGGTTAAGACTTTAAGCTCTTTGACTGTCCAATTACGGCGAAAAGCCTCAGCTATTGCAAAGAGCCTCTCATCATCGGCATACTTGAGCTTATTTTCCAGCTCCATCTCAGTCCAACTGCCGCTGGCTTTAAGAGTCAGACCCACGACCCCTGTTTCCAAAGAGCGTACCGCCTTTAATAGGGCTCCCTCAATGGTCCGCTCAATAGACATTACTTCCCCGGTAGCCTTCATTTGAGTGCCTAAAACCCTATTGGCAGTAGGGAATTTATCAAAGGGCCAGCGGGGAATTTTTGCAACGACATAGTCAATACTTGGTTCAAAGCAGGCACTTGTCTTACCCGTTACCGGGTTTAATATTTCATCAAGGGTGAAGCCAATGGCTATCTTAGTTGCTACCTTGGCAATAGGATATCCGGTAGCCTTAGAAGCCAAAGCACTGGACCGGGAAACCCGAGGATTGACCTCAATAACAACATAATTCAGACTGTTAGGGTCGAGGCCAAATTGGATATTACAGCCTCCCTCCACTTCTAGCTTCCTGATTATCTTTATAGCTGCAGACCTTAACATTTGAAACTCTTTATTAGTCAAGGTCTGCACTGGAGCAAATACTATACTATCACCGGTATGAATACCCATGGGGTCCATATTTTCCATGCTGCAGATAATAATACAGTTATCAGCTTTATCCCGCATAACCTCAACTTCTATCTCTTTCCAGCCGGCTACACTTTGCTCAATTAATACTTGACCAATTCGGCTGACCTTCAAGCCCAAAGAAACTATAGTATGAAGCTCATCAACATTATGGACAATGCCCCCGCCGGTTCCCCCAAGGGTATAAGCAGGGCGAACAATAACAGGAAAACCTACCTTGGTCGCAAACGCAAAAGCATCCTTGATATCGGTAATTATAGTGCTTTCCGGGATAGGCTCACCTAGCGCCTGCATAGTATCCTTAAATTCTTCCCGATCCTCTGATCTTTTAATAGCTTCTAGCTTGGTCCCTAATAATTCTACATCATATTCAGCCAAGACACCTTTTTCAGCCAGCTCCACAGCTAAATTAAGACCTGTTTGCCCCCCTAATCCGGGAATAATACCCTGGGGCCTTTCTTTAGCAATTATTTTAGCTATAGTTTCTATATTCAAAGGCTCAATATAAATACGATCAGCAATGTTTTCATCAGTCATAATAGTAGCAGGATTACTGTTCACCAAAACAACCTCCAAGCCCTCTTCCTTTAAGGCTTTGCAGGCCTGGGTGCCGGCATAGTCAAACTCAGCCGCCTGCCCAATTATGATGGGCCCGGAACCAATAACCATTACTTTATGTAAATCTATCCGCTTAGGCATGTTTACCTCCTAGGTAAGTTACTAGTGACTGGTAAGTTCTTTGTGTTAACATCTTGGGTTTCGTGACCAGTGTTCGGGGACCGGTGTTCAGTGACCAGAAAAGGGCATCTGCTAATGAGCAATATTGTGGGATGCATCATGTAGTATTTTACGGAAGATATGCATCCCCAAAATTAACAACCATCTAAAGCTATTTCGCGCCCACTCGCCCACTCGCTCATGCGCCCACTTTGATCATTTCGTAGAAATGATCAAAAAGATAAGCTGAGTCTTCCGGTCCTGGTGCTGCTTCAGGATGGTATTGAACGGAGGATATAGGCAGGTATTTATGCCCAATTCCTTCAATAGTACCGTCATTTAGATTCCTATGGGAGATAAATACATCACTGGGGAGGGTCTCCTCTTTCACAGCATAGCCGTGATTTTGGGAGGTTATATAGACCCTATTAGTTAATAGATCTTTAACCGAATGGTTAACTCCCCGGTGACCAAATTTCAGTTTGTAGGTATCTGCTCCCATTGCCAAGGCTAATAATTGATGTCCCAAACAAATACCGCAAATAGGCAGCTTACCTAGTAATGCTTTAATTGTAGCTATAGCCTGGGGAACATCCTTAGGGTCCCCAGGTCCATTGGATAAAAAGATTCCTTGGGGCATTAAGCTTAGTATTTCATCAGCCCCTATTCCGGCAGGAACCTGAATGATATCAAAGCCTTTGGATTGAAGGGCTGTTATGATACTTTTTTTAATACCAAAATCCATCGCTACAAGCCTAGGGCCAGTGCCGGGCAAATGCTTGATTTCTTTAATAGTAACCTGTTCAACTAAGCATTGGGCTGATCCTTGAAGTTCATCTTTGTTTAAGTTGGAATTAGTAGTAATAACCCCTTTCATGGTTCCCCGGGAGCGGAGATGCCTAGTTAGTGCCCGGGTATCAACACCTTCTAAACCCACAATTTTATGGGTTGCCAGGAAGTTCTCCAAGCTTTCATCAGCCTGCCAGTTATTATGGTAGGTACAGTTCTCCCTAACAATAAATCCCTTAACATGGGGTCTTGATGACTCATTATCTTCTAAATTTACTCCATAATTCCCGATTAAAGGATATGTCATGACAACTATCTGTCCCACATAAGAAGGATCGGTAATAACCTCTTGGTAGCCAACCATCCCTGTATTAAAAACTACTTCCCCCTGTGTATTGCCCCGAAAGCCAAACACCTTCCCGGGAAAGCAAGTACCATCTTCTAATATCAATACGCCAGCCAATTACTTAACCCCCTATTGCCTTTGCCAACACTTCAATAACCTGGTCAATTTCTCCTTCATCTACCGTCAGAGGAGGTACAAATCTCAATACACTGTTCCCTACCGCGTTAATTAAAACCCCATTTTCCAGGCACTTTTCCACAATAGGCTGGGCATCAACTGACAAATCACAGCCAATCATCAAACCCATTCCTTTGACCTTAGTTATCTGGGGATACTCTTTTTGTAATTGACTTAATTTCTCCTTAAAATATTGTCCTTTTTTAACTACTGCTTCTAAAAACTCCGGATTAAGTAAGACTGAAGTAGCCGCTAAACCTGCAGCAGTGGCTAGAGGATTACCTCCAAAGGTAGCTGCGTGGTCACCGGGAACAAAAGCTTTAGCAACCTCGTCTTTAGCTAGCATAGCTCCAATAGGAACACCACCGCCTAAGGCTTTAGCCAAGGTTACAATATCAGGACTTAGACCAAAATTTTGGTAACCAAAAGCTTTTCCGGTTCTCCCTAAGCCAGTTTGTACTTCATCAATAATTAAGAGCACGTTATTTTTTCTGCAAATAGCTTCTACCCCTTGCAAATATTCCACGGAAGGGACATTTACGCCCCCTTCTCCCTGAATAGTTTCAAGCATCACTGCACAAGTTTTTTCAGTGACCGCATTAGAAAGAGCAGCTAAATCATCATAGGGTACATATTTGAAACCTTCCGGAAGTGGAGTAAAAGCTTTTCTGTATTTTTCCTGACCGGTAGCTGTCAATGATCCTATGGTGCGACCGTGGAAAGACTGCTCCATGGAAATAATTTCATAACGACCATTACCCCATTTTCTAGCCAGCTTAATTGCTGCTTCATTAGCCTCTGTCCCGCTATTGCAGAAAAAAGCCTTATCGCAGCAGGAATTTTCTACCAAAACTTTAGCTAGCTTTACCTGAGGCTCTATCCAATAAAGATTTGAACAATGAATAAGCTTTTCAGACTGTTCCTTTAAAGCGTCGCTAACCACCTTGGGGCAATGTCCCAAGGAATTAACAGCAATCCCAGCCACAAAGTCTAAATATTTATTACCTTCCGAATCCCAGACATAAGAGCCCTCACCTTTAACAAAAACCTTGGGTAAACGCTTATAGGTATTCATCACATACTTTAATCCTAATTCCACCATTTCCATAGCTTCTTCACTCCTTTATTACCATAGTTCCGACACCTTTATCGGTAAAAACCTCTAAAAGAAGGGCATGGGGCAATCGTCCGTTAATTATATGAACTGTTTTGACCCCTCCCAATAAAGCCTCCATACAACACTCAATTTTGGGAATCATCCCACCATCTATTACTCCCGTTTCCATAAAGTGCCGTGCCTCTTTAAAGCTTAAAGCAGAAACAAGCTCCCCCTTACTATCCAAAACCCCTTCAACATCAGTCAGAAGAACAAGCTTATCAGCCTCTAGGGCACCTGCAATACTGCCAGCTACATAATCTGCGTTAATATTATAAACATCTCCATCCCCATTAGTACCTATAGGAGCTATTACTGGGATATGCCCCTGTTCTATAGCGCTGTAAATCAATTGGGGATTAATATGATCCACTTCGCCCACAAAACCTAAATCTATTTCTACCCCGTCCTTCTCAACAAGCTTTTTATTCACCTTAATCATGTCACCGTCAATTCCGCTTAAACCTAAGGCTTTACCACCGTTTTTCTGCACAAGGCCAACTATTTCTTTATTAATTTTCCCCACTAAAACCATCTGGGCTATTTCCATGGTCTTTTCATCAGTTACCCGCATGCCGTTAACAAAATTGTATTCCTGTCCTGTCTTTTCCAACCAATAATTGATTTCCGGTCCACCGCCGTGGACAATAACAGGATTAATACCAACATATTTCATTAGCACAATGTCCATCATTACTTTATCTTTTAAGTCCGGATCAGTCATCGCATGACCGCCGTATTTAATTACAACTGTTTTACCGTAAAACTTTTTAATATAAGGCAGTGCTTCAATCAATATCTCCGCCTTTGCTAAAGGTTCCATTGGCTTCTCCTCCTAAAACACTTGAATAGTTACTGCAGGGCTCGGGGCTCCGTACCCAGTGCCCAGAAAAACACTTTTATTTAACCACGGGCCCTTCGGGCACACGGATGAACACGGTAAAAAATAGTCTATAGTCGATGGTCAATAGTTTATAGCTAATATAGGCTGAGGCAACCTCTTGGGTCGGGATTGCCACGCATTAAAGGCTCGCAATGACAACATATATCGATGCATCCCTTAAGCTAGACCTTTGAGTAGATGCGTCCTGTTATGTTCACAAGCATGGGATGCATCCCAATATCTCAACCTAATATAGATTCTATAAACTCGGTGACACGATGTCACGGTAGCACGTCAAGAGAGCTAGACATTCATGGTGACACATTACTTTGGCTTACGTTCGGTAGGCGGCGTTTATCTTTACATAGTCGTAGGATAAATCACAGCCCCAGGCTTTTGCCTCAAACTCACCTAGCTTCAAATCTACTGTTATTATAACTTCTTGTTTAGCTAAGATTTCACTTGCCTTTACCTCATCAAAGCTTAGGCCTGTGCCATTTTCCGCCATCAATAAATCACCTATATATACATCAACCTTATCGGGGTCAACCTCTGCTCCCGAATAACCTAAGGCAGTCACTATCCGACCCCAATTGGCATCCTCCCCAAATATTGCTGACTTAACAAGACTTGATGAGCTAATACTAAGGGCTGCTTTGCGGGCATCTCCTAGTGAAAGGGCTCCACTTACCTTTACTTCTATAAGCTTTGTTGCTCCTTCACCATCCTGAGCAATCATCTTGGCTAAAATAACCGATATCTCAGTAATTGCTGCCTGAAACACTTCATAATATTGATTATCCATGGTAACTACGGGGTTATTTGCCATCCCATTAGCCATTAGAACAACCATATCATTAGTACTGGTATCTCCATCAACTGTAATCATATTAAAGGTAGCATTCACTGCTTCCTTTAGAATCTTTTTTAGGCACTGTACTTCAACTGCTGCATCGGTTGTTATAAAGCCTAGCATGGTCGCCATATTCGGATGAATCATGCCAGAACCCTTAGCCATTGCACCAATAGTTACTGTTTTTCCTCCTATTTCTAGCTGAACGGTAATCTCTTTTTTTACCAGATCAGTTGTCATAATTGCCTCAGCGGCACTAGGACCGCCTTCTCTTGAGAGAACTTCAGCTGCTTCTTTGATACCTATCTCTAGGGTATCAAGAGGCAGCGGAGCCCCTATAAGCCCAGTGGAGGCAACAACTACATCAGTACTGTTTATCTTTAATACTTCTGCAGCCATTTCCGCCATTTTTGTAGCTGCATCCATTCCCTGCTGCCCCATACAAGCATTTGCTATTCCGCTATTAATAACCATTCCTTGAGCCATCCCATTAGTAAGATGTTCCTCGGTAACCTTTAGTGGTGCAGCTTTAAATTTATTTATTGTATAAACAGCTGCTGTAGCTGCTGGAACTTCTGAATAAACCAGTGCTACATCCTTTTTTCCTTTTTTCCGTATTCCTGCAGCTACCCCCGCTGCCCAAAAACCTTGAGGTGCCGTAACCCCACCTTCAATTATTTTCATTTTCTTATAACCTCCTGTTTTAAATTCAAGGTTAAGGTTTCGCTCACTTCATTCACTAGGTTAAGGTTACTAAAGGAGCATTTGTATTTGAATCTAGCGAAGCGAAATCTTAATCTTAATCTTGGTCTTGATCTTGATCTTGATCTTGATCTTGATCTTGATCTTGATCTTGATCTTGACCTTAGCCTCAACCTCAACCTCAACCTCAACCTTAACCTTAACCTCAGCCTCAGCCCTATTTACGGATAAATTGGCGAAAACCAAATTCCAGCCGTTTCCTCTAAACCAAACATTAAATTCATATTTTGAATAGCCTGACCGGATGCTCCTTTTACCAGATTATCCAGTGTAGATATAATAATTATTCTTCCCGTTCTTTCATCAAATACCGGTGCAATATCACAATAATTTGAGCCCTGGACCCACTTGGTTTGAGGTAGATTATTTAAATCTCGTATTCTAATAAAGGGACAATCCTGATAAAAATCACCATATAATTTACCTAGCTCATCTTGGCTAAATGACTTAACTACCTCGGCATAGATAGTTGATAGCATCCCTCTGTTCATGGGTATCAAATGGGGAGTAAAGTTTATCTGTATTTTTGTGCCGCTTAGCAGACTTAACTCCTGTTCAATTTCTGGTGTATGCCTGTGGTTGCCTACTTTATACGCCAAAAGGTTATCGTTCATATCAGGGTAATGGGTTTGTTGACTCAACGTTTTTCCCGCTCCGGAAATCCCTGATTTACTATCAATAATTATATTTTTTAAGTTAATAAGGTTATTTTGCAGAAGGGGGGCCAAGCCTAAAATAATACTGGTAGGATAGCAGCCCGGATTTGCAACTATTGCACTTTTCTCGATCTTTTCTTTGTATATTTCCGGCAGACCATAAACACTCTCTGCCAATAATTCAGGATATTCATGTTCTAGCTCATACCATTCTTTATAGTCATTAACGCTTTTCAAGCGAAAATCTGCACCTAAATCAATAACTTTTACCCCTTTTTCATACATTTTTTTTACCAAAGATACAGATTTTCCATGGGGCAAAGCCAAAAATACAACATCCAAACCTTCAGCAAAGGTATCGGAATTTATATCATCTTCAACTAAAGATATTAAGCCGGCTAAATGGGGATGCACCTTAGTTACTTCATTCCCGGCATTACTTCTGGAGGCAGCTTTTTTTATCTCTACATGAGGATGATTTAACAATAATCTTAATAATTCCCCCCCTGTATAACCCGTTACCCCCATAATTCCTGCCTTGATTTTCATTACTATTTACCTCCATTTCCCTTTTGCTTTTTATAATTATACATATTATTGTATATATATGCAATAGCCAAAATTACTACCTCCGTAATTTTGACCGTTTATTCGTGAGCGCGTGAGCTAGTGGGCGCGCTAATAGTAAATTCGTTTATTTATTATGTCTATCACCTTGCCCATCTATTCCTTTATGCCCACATAACGGAAAAAACTAGCTTCCGCTAGTTTTAAAATATCTTTTATATATTTTTCTGTAGCACTGTAGCACTGTAGCACTGACATACTGTATATCCCATGAGCTCACACACTGTTTCACTAATCACAGTCCCAGCTTGTCCCTTTCTTTTTCCGATACTATCTCGTTTATAAATATCGTTCTTTCCTCTAGCAAATCCAGCTCAGGGAAATCCATAAGCAATCCGCCAAATCTATCAGTAACCAGTTTTATAATAGGCCTGGTTGGAAAATTACTATGCAAGCCCACTACCACCCCTAATGAGTTAGTATTAATCCTAACCAAACTACCCACAGGATAAGGAACTATATTACGGGTAAAAGCTATGACCATTTCGGGATGAAACATTTTCCCGCTCTCAGCTACAATTCTTTCTATCGCTTGATAAGGATACATCCTATCCTTGTTATCCTCTGGTGCCACAAGACCATCATAGTAATTAGCAATAGCCGTAATCGCCCCAAATAAATGAATTTCTTCAGATTTTAATCCTCTAGGATATCCTTTGCCATCATATCTCTCATGGTGCTGATATGCTACATGAGCACAGGCAATATTTATCTCTTTATTCTGACGTATTAAATTAAATCCTAAGGTTGTATGCTCCTCTCCCTGGACTAGGCTTTTACCTATATCATGGAGAACCGCACCCATCGCTAAGTTTTTTAATTTTAGCTGGTCCAACTTTAAGACCATTCCGGTAACTATTGCTAAAACTGCCACAGAAATACTATGGTTAAATAACTGCAAGCTATTCGCTCTAATATCTAGTAAACTAACGAGAAGGTTTGAGGACGATGCTATGTCATCTATTATCTTATTTACTACTTCACTAACATATCTAATATCAATGTTTTTAGAAATTTTAGCCCTATCCATTGAGAATTTAATCATCTTAACTGATTGAATGCGAACAGAATCATGAATCAAGTCTTCTGTATCTATAGGTCCTATAAGCTCATCCTCTACATAAACGAAAGGTATCCCCAACTCCTCTAGCCTTTTGATATACATTTTTTTAAGGATAGTCCCCTTATGCAGAAGAATACGACCTGCATCATCATAAATAGGCCTAGCTAATTTCTGTCCTTCTTTTAAATTTTCTAAATCTATACCACGCATAAGCCTCTTCCTTTTCCCATTTTCTGCATTCTAAAATATTTTTTCTAAGTCTAATAGAATTATCAGTCTATTATCAACCTTTGCTACACCATGTATATAATCATCATTAATCTGGGCGGAAATGTTAGAGGAATCATCTACCTGTTCATTGTTAATCCTTATTACTTCAGCTACCTCGTCTACTATTATTCCTAATGTCATATTTTTTACATTTACAACAATAATTCTAGTATGCCCATCTTTTTCTTTACGTTCTAGGTTAAACTTAACCTTTAAATCCACAATTGGTATCACTGAACCTCTTAGATTAATTACTCCATCCATATATGCAGGCGTATTAGGCATTTTAGTTATAGCTTGCATTTTTACTATTTCGCTGACCTGCAAAATATCAATTCCATATTCAACCTTGTCTAGTTTAAATATTACATTCTGCTGCTCTGACATACTATCCCCCCATCTCAGAAAATTGGTAGTTATCGGCTAAATTCCCCATTTATCAATCAAAATCCTTCTTTATTCTTTAAAAAATGTCTATGGAGTATCGACTATCGACTATGGTCGTCTTACTAGCCAATAACCACTGACGCCCAATGGGCGCCCCTACGGTACATTCCCTAAATACACTTTACCAAGATGCCTCATTGCTACCTCCCGTGCCTTTTCTAATGTCTTTATAGGTGTAGGCGGTAAATTCAACTGATAATTAGGAAAATATCTAGTCAAATGCAACGATATGCTGGGTGAAATTGATTTGAGCCATCTTGCCAGCTCTTCAATCTCCTCTAAAGCATCATTTTCTTCAGGAATTACTAAAGTTGTTACTTCAACATGACATTTGCTTGCTACCATCTCCACCGTCTTTAGCACAGGGTCTAGCTTACCTTTGCACATTTTAGGATAAAAGGTTTGATTAAAAGCTTTGATATCTATGTTTGCCCCATCAATAAAAGGGAGTAATTCTTCCAAGGGTTCCTCATTTATATATCCATTTGAAACCAGTACATTTTTTAAATCTTTCTTTTTTATTTCCTTACACCCATCCAAAACAAACTCATACCACATTAAGGGTTCTGAATAGGTATAGGCAATTCCAATGCTCTCATTAACCTTATGTTTTTCGGCTAAATCAGCTAGTTCTTTGGGGGTAATTTCATACTTGGTCGGATGTTCACCATGGGCAATTTCCCAATTTTGACAAAATGAGCATTTAAGATTACATCCAAAGGTACCTACAGAAAGTATAGAAAAGCCCGGAAAAAAGTCAAAAAGAGGTTTCTTCTCGATAGGATCTATGGCAAGAGCAGTACAAAGACCATAATTAATACTCCTTAAAATACCATTATAATTTAACCTTACTCTACATATACCCTTATTCCCCGGTGAAATCACACAACCATGGGGACAAAGAATGCATTGGACTACATCATTGTCCTTTTTGAGATAATACATTGCTTCCTTAACCAACAAAATCACTCCCATTCTCAAGTCCTAGTGCATGGTGCTCGCACTCGGTGCCCGATGACCAGTGGCAGAAAAAGAATTTAAATTGGGGCACACTCGGATAGTATGTGGAGATCGCCGCACTACGCTCGCGATGACAGAATATATATAAGTCCATACTTTTTTACTGCACCGACAGGTGACATCCTATCCCGCAATGAGCCTCTAAAGCCTGTGTCAGACGCAATATGTTAACCCTTAAGTATTGTCAGACGCAAAATCTAAACAGTAGTGTATATCAAGCGCTAAAAATTGTCTTAGCAGTAATGTCCTCACTGGTCACTGGTCCCTGGTCCCTGGTCACCGGTCCCTGGGCCCTGGTCACCGAGTACATCAGTAGTATCTAACCACTCTAAACCTCTCTAATTCCACATCTTCATGGGGTCGAATTCCCGCCTTTTGCTTTGCAATTGCTACCTGTTCCTCTACTATATCAATTCCCTCAAGCATTGGTAATAAAAGTCCTTGTCGGGAACCTTTTTTGACGATTACACCATATATTTCCGGATCAAGCTCTTTCATGCTAGCTATTTTTTCTGGTTTTTCTAAGATATCTACTGAATAGGTTAATTGATCTAATTCATCCTCCTTTATCGGTTCAAATCTGGGATCCTCCAGTGCAGCCTTTAAGGAATTACTTTGTATCTCTTCAGCTAAAGTTTCCTTTGTTGCAGAAATGGTTCCAATACAGCCCCTAAGTTGTCCTTGTTTCTTGATGGATACAAATACACCTTTAGGACTCGAAAACTCCTGGGGTACAGTTTCCGGCTTACTGTGTTTCCTGCCGGTACTTAGATAACTCTCCAGATTTTCCCGAGCCCATTTTACTGGCCAGCTCTCATTCTCTCTAATCCTATCGATATTATCCTTCTCATTTTTTATTATTTCCTTAAGTAAAAATCGGGTCTCTAATTCCGGTCCAGGCGTCAGAGTTGCAACAAGATATCCAACTCCAAAAGGCCCTTCATAAGAATATTTTTTGGACATAATCTCATGACCATCCAAAACGCCAAGCCCCATAATAACTGGCCTTAAACCGCACTCCCCTGCTTTATTGACTAATTGATTATCGATTGTTAAAACCCTCATAACATCGCCTTCTTCTAATGCCTGAACTAATATCTCATCAAATACCTTCCCTAGGGGTTCAAAACCAGCAGGGGCATTATGGGTCAAACGGTGGGATAAATCTGCGCTGACTACCACTACTACTTTACCAGGAAAACTATTTATTACTTCCTTTAAACATATACCAAACTCATACAATTCATGAAAAGGAAGCATGCCCATGTTTACTGGAACAATAGGTGCGTTAATGCCGGCTTTATCAAAATAATAAAGGGGTATTAATATTCCATGATCCAACTCCAAATTAATCCCATAACCATGAGCATCAGAATCAGTTATCTCCGCAACCATCGCCTTTAATCCCCTGGCCCGTTTAACTAAACTTGTACTAAACTCTCCCCCAAAGGTTCTTTCTAAAGAAAGGGAAGTTCCGAATTTTTGCAAAGACCCTTTGACCTTTTTGGGACGGGATATAGTTATAGCATCCTGAAAAACAGGACCATGGGGTGTAATAAATACTAATAGATCTGGTTCTAATTCTTTAATATCTAAAGCAATTTCCATCATTCCCTTGACTGTACTCTCAGCTTTTCTCTCCTCCCCCTTTCCTACCTCCGGAATGATTATCGGAGGGTGGGGGCAAATTGCTACCATCTGCAGCATAAAAAAACCTCCTCTATTTTTGGATAACTTTTCGGGTTACGTGACCGGTGACCAGGGTTCAGTGACCTGTGCTCGGTGATTCAGTGCTCTGTGCCCGGTAATCAGGGCAAGGTCGTAAATATATTGATTGGTGACTAAGGAACTGGTGGACTGGTAAGACGACTATAGACTATGGTCTATGGTCTAGTCTACTAACATGTCATTGCAAGCCCGTGAGGGCGTGGAAATCTCTTGGGTTAAGATTGCTTCAGTCGTACCTCCATCGCAATGACAATTAACTAAACCATTTTCATATTCTTCTATTTGTAACGCTATTAATATTTTACCCATAATCCCAAATTTCCTGTTCTATTCTTCTTATCTATAGCCATATCTATTACTAAATAGCTATAAAAGACTATACAGAATGTCAGTGCACCGTGCTACAGTTCTATAGTTCTATAGTTCTACAGAAAAATATTGTTTCTTCCCAAAGTCACTGGGAAATCCTGTGTCAGACGCACAATATTCACCCAGAAGTATTGTCAGACGCAATAAAATGCCCTCAAAGCATGTCAGACGCAATATCTTACCCAAAAGAAATTCTGGTCCCTGGTCCCTGGTCACCGGGCACCGGGCACTGAGCATTAATACCAGAAATTACCAGCTACCAATATGAGCCACGGACGCGCAATGCGCGCCCCTACAAAATAAAGCGGGGTGTTATGTAATGAAATTTAAAGAAGCCTTAAATTTCAGAAAACTTCCGGTTATTGTCAGTCTATTAATTGTCTTCGTTTGTGTATCGAGTTTTAGCTTTTGGTTTTATCAGATAGGTAGCTATGACCAGCATATTGATGCCCTATCCTGGGTTGTGGCCAGCAAAAAAATTGTAATTGACCCCGGCCATGGCGGAATTTTCCCTGGTAAAGTAGGTAGTAACGGTTTAGTAGAAAAGAATATTAATTTAGAAATCGCAAAAAAATTATCTCAAATTTTTAGTGAATCCGGAGCTATGGTCATTATGACCCGGAACAATGATTCTGACCTAGTCTCACCTAATACTAACGGCAGCTTTTTAACTAAACAGCGCTCTGATTTAGAAAATCGGGTAAAACTGGCCCACGACTATCAAACTGATTTATTTATTTCCATACATTCAAACAGTACTCCTTCCCAAATATGGGCTGGAGCTCAAACTTTTTATGATCCAGAGCATAAAGAAAGTGAGATCTTAGGGAAGGCTATCCAAGAAGAGATTATTAAACAGTTGAAAAATACAAAACGGCAGGCTTTAGTCCGTAGAGAAACCTATTTGTTTGATAAGCTGGAAATTCCGGCAGTAATTATTGAATGCGGATTTCTATCAAATCCCCAAGAAGCTGAACTACTCTCCCAGGAGGAATACCAGTATCGCATGGCATTTGCTATCTACTCAGGGGTTGTTAAGTATTTGGGGCGCGAAACATAATTAATTATAGCCACGAATTCGTGTGCCTCAGAGGCTCCCTGCTTAAGGGACTTAGCCCATGGGATGTATGATTTTAATCTTGGGTCTTAGATTGCCACGCCCTAACGGGCTCGCAATGACATCTTGTAATTTTTCGCGCCCACGAGCTAACGCGCCCACGTTTTAACGCTCCAAGAGATAAAGAAAAAAACCTGGACAATGTCCAGG
The DNA here is from genome assembly GCA_000961765.1 of Clostridiaceae bacterium BRH_c20a. GTDB lineage: Bacteria > Bacillota > Peptococcia > Peptococcales > BICA1-8 > BICA1-8. Next base: position 73,541 of record LADT01000013.1, read on the forward strand.
TTTATCTTTATCTCTTTGAGAACTGTGGTGCTCTTCTTGCACCCTTTAAGCCGTATTTCTTTCTTTCTTTCATTCTTGGGTCTCTTGTTAAGAAACCTGCTCTTTTTAAAGCTGGACGCAAACTGGGCTCTGCTTTCAAAAGGGCCCTAGCTATTCCTAAGCGGATAGCACCGGCTTGACCGGTTGTGCCGCCGCCGTTTACTTTTGCAACTACATTAAATCTTACTTCAGTGTCGGTAAGTACCAACGGTTGTTTGGAAATCATCTCTAATGTCTTCTTACCAAAGTATTCATCCAACTGACGGTTATTAACTACTACGTGACCATCACCAGGAATCAACCTTACTCTTGCTACTGAAGACTTACGACGCCCTGTTCCATAATATTGCACTTGTGCCACCAATTACGCCTCCCTTCCCCATACTTCAGGTTTTTGAGCTTGATGTGGATGATCTGAACCACGGTAAACTTGTAACTTACTATACATCTGTTTACCTAATTTAGTATGTGGTAGCATACCTTTAATTGCTACTTCAACAGCTAAATCTGGTTTAGTTGCCATTAAGACCCTGTACTTAGTTCTTTTTAAGCCACCAGGGAAACGGCTGTGACGAATCAATTCCTTTTGATCTAACTTTTTGCCTGTTAAAACTACTTCCTTAGCATTGATGACGATAACATGGTCACCACAATCCACATTGGGAGTATAGGTCGGTTTATGCTTGCCTCTTAGTAAAGTAGCAGCAATTGTAGCTACTCTACCTAGTGGTTTGCCAGCGGCATCAAGAATATACCATTTTCTTACAACCTCATTAGGCTTAGCCATATAGGTGCGCATTTGTTATTTCCCTCCTTAGTTCAAAGGTAACTAATGTAATGAATTAATTTATTATTATTTAAGATCCGGGGCTCTGGATCACAAAATAACATAAAAAGACATACTAATAGTTTAATAGACTCTTACCCCCATGTCAAGAATAGAATACTTTTTTTAAGCATAATCCCTGGGGTGGGGCAGTTTTCCCCGCAAATGTACGGTCTTTATTATTCAGTGCTTCCTTAATCGAGTCTTCATCCCTTCGTCCTTTGCCTAGCTCCACTAAAGTACCGATAATTACTCTTACCATTTTGTACAGAAAACCATTACCTTGAATATGGAATTCCCATATATTTTCATTGCTGACAATATCTAACGAATGAATTGTCCTCACAAAATTTTTAACATTTGTCCCACTAGCTGAGAAGCCCTTGAAATTATGGGTCCCCACAAAAAGCCTAGAGCCCTCCCGGATTTTTTCCATATCCAGTTTATAAGGAATATAATAGGAAAAACGACTGTGAAAAGCCGATGGAATTCGGTTATTATAAATTCGATAAATATAATACTTTCCCCGAGCATCATACTGGGCATGAAAATCAGGTCTTACTTCTTCTAGAACTTTTATTGCTATATCATTAGGCAGTTGGCCATTTATTACCATGGGGAGACGCTCCAGAGGAATATTGTTATTTATTTTGAAATTTATAACCTGTCCCTCGGCATGAACTCCGGCATCGGTACGACCTGCACCTGTAATTTTTATAGGCTCCATTAAAGCCCGCATCAAACAACTCTCTAGTTTACCCTGAATAGTGGGAAGTTTTTTATTGAGCTGAGTTTGAAAACCATGATAATTTGTCCCATCATATTCAATAGTGGCCTTAATATTGCGCATCACTTTCACCTCAATGTGCATCAGTGCATTCGTGAGAAAAGCATGATCATGCCAACGTGGCCACTAAGGTTAAGGTTTCGCTTCGCTAGGTTAAGGTTAAGTTTTTTCTCAACCTCAGCCTTAGCCTTAACCTGACCTTCAGTATAGCAGTATTAGCCTACGCTGCAACCCTTGTGTAAATACTAAAGCCAAGAAAAACAATAGTTACAAACATTGCACCAGTGTCTAGAGATGTATACATGAGTTGTTTCATTCGGGTTCTATTTTCACCGCCCCGATAGCACCTTGCTTCCATTGCCATAGCCAATTCATCAGCTCGGCGAAATGCTCCTAAAAATAAAGGAACAAGCAAAGGAATAAGTGCTTTAGCCCGCTGAATAATATTGCCGCTTTCGAAATCTGCTCCTCGGGCCATCTGGGCCTTCATAATCTTATCTGTTTCTTCAATCAGAGTGGGAATAAACCTAAGAGCTATTGTCATCATCATTGCCAGCTCATGGGCCGGAACCCCAATCCTTTTAAATGGATTAAGCAGCCTCTCGATACCATCAGTTAAAGTCATTGGTGTAGTTGTTAAGGTTAATACCGAGGTAACAGTAACTAAAAGTATTAATCGTGTACCCATAAAGATACCCTGCTTAAGGCCCTCCCGGGTTACTACTAGAGGACCAATTTCTGCTACTACTGTTCCAGGAGTCATAAAAATATGAAGACTTACTGTTAAAATAATAATTATTAATAATGGCTTTAATCCTTTTAAATAATATTTAATGGGAACACGGGATAAAAGGATAATATTTAAAGAGAAAAGTAAAATAAAATAATACCCAATAGCATTATTTATGATAAACAATGCTGTCATATATATTATTACCGTTAATATTTTAGTCCTAGGATCTAGCCTATGTATCAGGGAGTCTCCGGGAATATACTGCCCAATAGTTATATCTTTAAGCATTTTCCCTCATCCCCATCCTCAATATTTTAATAATCTCCGCTTTTGCCTCTTCCATATTTAGCAAATCCGTTCTGACCTCATAGCCTTTAGCTTTTAAACTATATAGTAATGCAGAAACAGTGGGTACCCCTAAGCCTATAGCCTTGAGTATTTCCGGTTTTTGAAAAATCTCCCGGGGTGTTCCATTGAGTTCCACTTTTCCATCATGCATAACAACTAAACGATCAGCCATTTTAGCTACATCATCCATGCTGTGAGAAACTAGAATAATAGTAATTTTTAGTTTTCGATGAAGTTCTTTAATCTGAGCCAAGATCTCATCCCTACCTCGAGGGTCAAGTCCAGCAGTCGGTTCGTCAAGAACCAGGTATTTAGGTTCCATAGCCAGTACTCCGGCAATAGCTACCCGCCTTTTTTGTCCGCCGCTTAAATTAAATGGGGATTGATCTTTAATCTCCATATAATCCAAATTTACTACCTCCAAGGCAGCTCTTACTCTTTTATCTATTTCCGATGTTGAAAGGCCTAAATTTTGTGGGCCAAAGCTGACATCCTTCAAAACCGTTTCTTCAAATAATTGATGCTCGGGATATTGAAATACCAATCCGACTTTTTTGCGTATTTCTTTCAATTTGATGCCCTTTTGACTTATGTCCACACCATCAATTATTATTTGCCCTCGGGAAGGTTTTAATAGTCCATTTAAGTGCTGAACTAATGTCGATTTACCAGAACCGGTATGGCCAATCAATCCAATAAATTCACCTTCCTCAATGGCGAGATTAACTTCCTGAAGAGAATGAGTTTCATATGGTGTACCGACCTGATAGGTATGATACAAGTCTTTAATCTCTATGGGCATAAGGCCACCACCATTTCTTCAATGGTCATAATATCTCTAGGGAATTCCGGAATTTCTTTATTTAAAAGATATGCAAGTACAGTAATTGCCGGGACATCTAGATGCAGCTTTTTTAATACGGAAACCTGGGAAAAAACTTCTCTTGGCTTACCCTCAAGAACAATCTCTCCCGCTTCCATGACTACTACCCGGTCAGCATAAACTGCTTCCTCCATAAAATGGGTAATATGGACTATTGAAAGTCCCTCTTCTTTGTTAAGCTTTTTAATAGTAGAGATAACCTCATCTCTGCCGGAAGGATCCAGCATAGCAGTAGGTTCATCTAACACTAAATACTGGGGCCGCATAGCAATAATCCCAGCAATAGCGACTCTTTGTTTTTGCCCGCCAGAAAGAAGGTGGGGTGCCCTAGACTTAAAATCAGCCATACCCACGATATCAAGGGCCTCATCTACCCTTTGCCTAATCTTTTCAGGTGAAATACCCAAATTCTCCGGACCAAAGGCCACATCTTCTTCAACAGTAGTAGCTATTAGCTGGTTGTCAGGATTCTGAAATACCATACCCACCTGCTGCCTAATTTCCCACAACTGATTAGGGTCAGAAGTATCAAGACCATTGACCATTACTTTTCCTTCAGTCGGTAAAAGCAGAGCATTTAAGTGCTTGGCCAAGGTTGATTTTCCAGATCCGTTATGGCCCAGGACAGCTACAAATTCCCCTTTAGCAATTTTTAAACTTAGATTATTAATAGCCGTTAATTCCTGGTTATTGCCCATACGGTATTTATGTGTAAGGTTTCTTATCTCAATCATACTCTCACCCTTAAGTAGTAATGCTAAGCATTACTAAGGTTTAGGTTTCGCTTCGCTAGGTTGAGGCTCAGTAGTAATGCTAAAGCATTACTAAGGCTAAGGTTTCGCTTCGCTAGGTTGAGGTTGAGAAAAACCTTAACCTTAGCCTTAGCCTTATTTAATAACTAAGGCTCTGCCTTAGTTATTAAATACAGAGAAGCCAGGAATACGATCCTGACCTCTAAGTTGATCTATTCTACCAATTCTACAATAGCCATGGGAGCAGAATCTCCACGACGGGGTCCTGTTTTCATAATTCTAGTGTACCCGCCCTGCCTTTCGGCAAATTTAGGTGCAATTGTATCAAACAATTCTTTGACAACAGTTTCATCCAATAGATAGGCCATTGCCAATCTCCGGGCGTGCAAATCACCACTTTTACCTAAAGTAATCATCTTCTCAGTAACTCTTCTCACTTCTTTAGCTTTAGGTTCAGTAGTTTCAACTCTTCCGTATTTTAGTAAAGAAGTTGCCATATTCTTTAACATTGCCCTACGCTGTGAACTAGGACGGCCGAGCTTTCTATAGCTCATACCTTTTACCTCCTTTACCTGCCAGTTTGTTGTTCCTTATTCCTCAGAGGCCCTTAAAATTAAACCAAGAGCTTTCATCTTGTGTTCTACTTCCTCTAAGGATTTCCTTCCTAAATTTCTTACTTTCATCATATCTTCTTCTGATTTTTGCGTTAACTCGTAAACGGTATTAATACCCGCCCGCTTTAAGCAATTATAGGAACGTACTGATAAATCTAACTCTTCAATAGTCATATCCAGGATCTTATCTTTTTCTTCTTCTTCTTTTTCGACCATTATTTCTACGTCACCCATGGTATCAGTCAAACCAACAAATAATTTGAGATGATCACTCAAAATTTTAGCTGATAAACTGATAGCTTCATCTGGTCTGATACTTCCATCGGTTAAGATATCTAGTGTTAATTTATCGTAATCTGTTCGCTGTCCTACCCGGGTACCCTCTATCCCAAAGTTCACTTTCTTTACCGGAGAAAATATAGCATCAATGGGAATAAGACCAATAACATCATCTTCTTTTTTATTCTTTTCCGCAGAAACATAACCCCGGCCTCGTTCAATGGTCAATTCCATAAACAATTTGGCATCGGCGTTTAATGTAGCAATATGCAAATCAGAATTTAGTATCTCCACATCACTATTAATCTTAATATCCCCAGCAGTAACAACACCTTCACCTTCAGCTTCTATACGAACAATCTGCGGTTCATCGGTATCCATTTTTATTGCTAGTGATTTTAAATTAAGAATTATATCAGTTACATCTTCCACAACCCCAGGGATTGTGGAAAATTCATGGAGAACCCCTTCGATTTTAACTGATGTTACCGCAGCACTGGGTAAGGATGATAATAGGATACGACGCAGGCAATTACCTAAAGTAGTACCAAAGCCTCTCTCTAGAGGCTCTACAACAAATTTTCCATAAGTATTATCATCACTTGATTCTACACATTCTATTCTGGGTCTTTCAATTTCAATCATTTATAACCCTCCTACTCATACCTGGCATAACCCCAAATCCAGGTAATGACTATCTACCGGGAGTATAATTCGACAATCATTTGTTCTTGGACAGGCAAATCGATATCTTCTCTTGTAGGTAAGGCAACGACTCTACCATTTAGAGCTTCTTTATCTAATTCCAGCCAAGCGGGGGGTGTTTTTTGCCCAAGATTCTCAACAATTTCCTTAATTACTGCAGAATTCTTGCTCTTTTCTTTCAGTTGAATAACATCACCAACACTAATCTGCATAGAAGGAATATTAGCTTTATGTCCATTTAATGTAAAATGGTTGTGACGAACTAGCTGCCTTGCTTGAGATCTGGAGTTTGCAAAACCTAAACGGAAAACCACATTATCTAGACGTTTTTCTAAAATACGCAGTAGGTTTTCACCAGTAACCCCTTGTTGACGGTCAGCTTTTCCAAAGTAGCCTCTGAATTGTCCCTCTAATATACCATATACACGACGAACCTTTTGTTTTTCTCTTAACTGCATTCCGTACTCACTGACTTTAGTGCGGCGTTGACCATGTTGTCCAGGAGCATAATTTCTTCTATCAATAGCACATTTTTCGGAATAACAGCGATCACCTTTTAAATATAGCTTTAAGCCTTCTCTACGACATAAACGACAAACTGGTCCTGTATATCTTGCCATTTCGCTTATAACACCTCCTAAACTCTTCTGCGTTTTGGTGGACGACAACCATTATGAGGAATAGGAGTAACATCCTTAATCATGTTTACTTCTAATCCAGCAGCCTGTAAAGAACGGATAGCCGCCTCTCTGCCTGCGCCAGGTCCCTTAACAGTACATTCTACTTCCCTCATACCATGTTCCATAGCAGCCTTAGCTGCTGTTTCTGCCGCCATTTGCGCTGCAAATGGAGTACTTTTTCTCGAACCTTTAAAACCGATTCCACCGGCACTTGCCCAAGAAAGAGTATTACCATTAAGGTCGGTAATTGTAACAATAGTATTATTAAAAGTAGATTTGATGTGGGCTACACCCTTTTCAATATTTTTACGTTCTCTACGTCTAACTCTAGTTGCTGCACCCTTTGGTTTGGCCATTCTTAATTATCACCCCTTTTATTTCTTGCGTTTTGCGCCTACTGTTCTAATTTTTCCTTTACGAGTTCTAGCATTAGTTTTAGTCCGCTGACCTCTTACAGGCATTCCTTTGCGATGTCTAACACCACGATAACTGCCAATTTCAACTAAGCGTTTAATGTTTAAGGAAATCTCTCTGCGAAGATCACCCTCTACCCGCATCCGACTAATAGTTTCTCTTAACTTAGCTACTTCTTCTTCTGTAAGGTCCCTAACCCTAGTATCAGGGTTAATACCTGCTTCAGCCAATATTTTTTGAGAAGTTGCTCTGCCAATACCGTAAATATAGGTAATACCTATTTCCACCCGTTTTTCTCTTGGCAGATCAACACCTGCAATTCTTGCCATCTAGTGCACCTCCCATTCCCAAATTGGCACTTAACCTTGTTTTTGTTTATGTTTTGGATTTTCACAGATAATCATTACTTTGCCTTTTCTTCTTATAATCTTACATTTTTCACAAATAGGCTTCACCGAAGCTCTTACTTTCATTACATTATCCTCCTTGCCGGAAGTATCTTATTTGAATCGATACGTAATACGCCCACGCTTTAAATCATATGGTGAAAGTTCTACTGTTACTTTATCTCCGGGTAAGATTTTAATAAAGTTCATTCTTATTTTTCCGGAAACATGAGCAAGAACTTGATGACCATTTTCTAATTTTACTTTAAACATAGCATTCGGAAGAGGCTCTATTACAGTACCTTCAACTTCAATAACATCCTTAGACATAATGTGTGACCTCCTTATTCCATGTCAACTCCAGCCATAAGGCTCTCAAGAGCTTCACGGATGTCGGCATTGGTAACCTTGCTGCCACTTTCTAATCTTTCCCTAATTTTATCTGCTACTTTGTCAGTATACCATAAATGCCGGATATTCTTCTTTTTGGGATTTTGAATGCGTCTAATGTCACCATCGACTACATAAATATATTCCTGATCCCAATCGAATATTAAATAAACCTGATCTTTATCACGACCAGCTCTTGATTTAACAAGTTGACCTTTTTTAATTTCCCGGGTTGACATACTATCACCTTAGATTTCCGTTAAAATTAAAGGACCTTTTTCAGTAACAGCAACCGAGTGCTCAAAATGGGCTGATAGTTGTTTGTCTTTAGTAACAACCGTCCAGTTATCCAGTAGAGTTTCTACTTCATAAGTCCCCATGTTTACCATAGGTTCTATAGCTAAGCACATGCCCGGTTTTAATCGTGGTCCCCGTCCAGGCATTCCGAAGTTAGGCAATTGTGGCTCCTCATGCATCTTTGTTCCTATACCATGTCCTACAAAATCTCTGACCACAGAATATCCATTTTGCTCTACATAAGATTGAATTGCATGTGATATATCAGTAAGCCTATTATCTACCTTTACTTGTTCAATCCCTTTATATAAACACTTTTCTGTCACTTCTAATAAATGGGCAGCACCTTTTGATATTACTCCTACCGGCAGTGTAACTGCAGCATCACCATAATAACCATTAATGACTGCACCAATATCAATACTAATAATATCACCAGTTTTCAAGGCTCTTAAACCTGGAATACCGTGTACTACCTCATCGTTTATAGAAGCACAAATGGTTGCAGGAAAACCATGATATCCTTTAAAGGCTGGTACAGCCCCTTTTTGGGTAATGTAATCCTCTGCTACCTGATCAAGTTCTTGGGTAGAAATTCCGGGAGCTACCGTTTTTTTTAGCTCTTGATGGGTTTCGGCTACTATCCTGCCAGCATCCCGCATATACGAAAGCTCCCGGCCTGATTTCATTATGATCATACTACTCTCTCCCTAACACCATCAGGATGTCTGTTAAAACCTTTTCCATAGACTGGGTACCATCAACTTCTAACAAAAGCCCCTGGGCCCTGTAGTAATTAATCAGAGGAGCAGTTTGATCCTCATATACATCAAGCCTATTTCCAACAGTTTCAAACTTATCATCATTGCGCTGGTACAATTCCCCACCACATTTTTCACAGCTACCATCATCTTTAGAGGGATTAAATATTACGTGATAAGTTGCACCACAAGCTTTGCAAACTCTACGGCCTGTAAGCCTCTCTATTAATATTTCTCTTAAAACTGTAATATTAATTACGGCATCCAGACCCATATCCAATTCAACTAAAATTTTCTTTAAAGCATCAGCCTGTGGAACAGTCCTGGGAAACCCGTCTAAAAGAAAGCCCTTATTACAGTCAGGTTCTGCTAGACGTTCTTTAACAATACCTATTGTTACTTCATCTGGAACAAGCTTGCCTTGGTCCATAAAGCTTTTCGCTTTTTTCCCTAATTCTGTTTCCTCTTTAAGAGCTTTACGAAACATATCACCTGTTGAGATATGGGGAACAGCCAAGCTTTGAGTCAGCTTTTCGGCTTGGGTACCTTTACCTGCACCTGGAGGTCCCATTAAAATAATTTGCATCATATCCCTCCTTGGAGGTTATTATTTCATAAATCCTTCATAATGGCGCATTAACAGACTAGCCTCTAACTGTTTCATTGTTTCCAAGGCTACCCCAACTACAATCAAGAGAGCAGTTCCACCAAAATAAACCGGTAGTTGAGTAGTCGAAATCAAAATTGTCGGAAGTACTGCAATAGCCGCCAAGAAAAATGCACCTACCAAAGTAATCCTGTTCATCACTTTAGCAATATATTCTGAGGTTGGCCGACCTGGTCTAAGCCCAGGTATAAAACCGCCATATTTTTTTATATTGTCTGCTACGTCCATTGGGTTAAAAGTAATTGCTGAATAGAAATAAGTGAAAAAGATAATAAACAGAGCATATAACAAATTATAAAAAAATGATTGGAAATTAAAAACATTAGTAATCCAGACTGCAAAACTGTTATCGGGAAACCATGATGCTATGGTGCCTGGAAACATTAAAATTGACATTGCAAAAATTACAGGTATAACACCGGCAGAGTTTACCTTAATAGGAATATGCGTACTCTGTCCACCATAGACCTTACGTCCTACAACCCGTTTAGCATACTGCACGGGAATGCGGCGCTGACCCTCTTGGATGGCTACAATACCCACGATTACCACTAATGCAATAATTGCAAATAAAATTACAACAAGAATATTAGTAGTCCCTGCTTTAACATAGGCATAAATTGATGCTAAACCAGCTGGTAAGCTGGATACGATACCTGCAAAGATGATTAAGGAAATACCATTTCCTATACCTTTTTCAGTAATCATTTCACCCAACCACATTAAAAATGCTGTACCAGCTGTTAGAGTAAGGGCGATTAAAACAATGCTCCCAAAGGAAGTATCTACTAAAGCGCTCCTTAAGCCGAAGGAAATACCTATAGCTTGAATAAAACCTAATATTACTGTTAAATATCTGGTATATTCAACTATCTTTTTGCGTCCTTCTGCACCCTCTTTAGCCAATCTCTCTAGAAAGGGAACAACTACTGTTAAAAGCTGCATAATAATTGATGCGTTAATATAGGGAGTAATACTCATAGCAAAGATAGAAAAGTTTCTAAAAGCACCCCCGGATATAACGTCAAAAAAGCCTAAAAGCTGCCCCTCGCCCATGATATCTGCTATTACGTCTAGGTTTATGCCAGGAACCGGGATGTGAGCCCCAATTCTAAAAACCAGAAACATCATTAATGTAAAAACAATTTTTTGCCTTAAGTCCCCAATTTTCAAAGCACTTCGCAGAGCTTGTAACATTATATCACCTCTACTTTACCACCAGCTGCCTCGATTTTTTCCTGAGCAGCTTTACTAATGGCATTAACTTTAACCGTTAAAGGCTTTGTTACTTCACCTTTTCCCAGAACTTTGATACCACCATTTTTGATCTGTTTAACTATGCCGGCTGCTTTTAACACTTCCGGAGTAATTTCGGCATTTGCATCAAAATTTTCCAGCAGCGTCAGGTTAACTTCTGTAAAATCTATTTTAAATCTAGCATTAGTAAAGCCTCTTTTAGGCATGCGGCGTTGCAAAGGAGTTTGACCACCTTCAAAGTATGGTCCTTTACCGCCTCCGGAACGGGCTTTTTGGCCTTTATGTCCTCTACCGGCAGTCTTTCCTAAGCCTGAACCTATACCCCTGCCCTTGCGTTTGGTTACATGTCGTGAACCTTCTGCAGGCTTTAGCTCATGGAGTTTCACTGAAAACACCTCCTGTTTTAAGCTTCAACTTCTTCAACTTCAACTAAATGGCTAATTGCATTAACCATACCTCTAATAGCAGGTGAATCCTCATGAATAACAAAACTATTAGTTTTCTTAAGGCCGAGGGTTTTTACAACCTTGCGTTGCTGCTCAGGTCTACCTATAACACTTCTAACTAAAGTAACTTTGATTTTATTAGCCATTGTTATCCCCCTAACCCAGAATTTCTTCTACAGTTTTGCCCCTAAGTCTAGCAACATCTTCAGCCTTCTTTAATGAAGCCAAACCTTGTAGAGTAGCTTTTACTATATTTAGTGCAGTATCAGCACCTAATGATTTAGTTAGGATGTTTTTAATTCCAGCTAATTCAACTACTGCCCTTACTGCACCACCGGCTATAACACCGGTACCTTCAGATGCAGGTTTTAATAAAACTTTACCTGCACCAAAACGCCCTACAACTAAGTGAGGAATTGTGGAGTTGATAACGGGTACTTGAATTAAATTTTTCTTAGCGTCTTCTATCCCTTTACGAATAGCCTCAGGCACTTCGTTGGCTTTACCCATACCAACACCAACTCTACCATTTCCGTCTCCGACAACTACTAGGGCACTAAAACTAAAGCGACGTCCACCTTTTACAACTTTAGCAACCCTGTTTATATTAACTACTTTTTCGCTTAAATCCAGCTTGCTAGCATCGATTCTCGCCAATTACCTTTCCCTCCTTCACAATCGATTTAGAAGTCAAGACCGGCTTCTCTGGCCCCTTCGGCGAGAGCTTTTATACGACCATGATAAATATTGCCGCCCCGGTCAAAAACAACTTTCTTAATTCCCTTTTCCAATGCTCTTTGAGCAACTATTTCACCGACTTTTTTTGCAGCCTCTACATTGCCGCCCAATCCTAGATCTAAAGATGAAGCCGCCGCTAGTGTAACGCCAGCTACATCATCAATAACCTGAGCATAAACATTATTCAAGCTTCTATATACACTCAAACGTGGTCTCTCAGGAGTACCAGTAATAGTGTGTCTTAATTTCCAGTGTTTTTTAGCACGGATTTTTTTCTTGGGAGTTTTGGTAATCACTTTTGCATCACTCCTTTCACCGAAAATAAGAGCTTACGCTACTTATTTTTTAGCTCCAGCTTTACCTGCTTTTAGTTTGATTCTTTCGCCTTCATATCTGATGCCTTTCCCTTTATAAGGTTCAGGCTCTCTCACTGCACGAATATTAGCAGCTAATGTCCCAACATCCTCTTTGTTAATCCCTTTGACAACAATTCTGTTAGGAGCCGGAACTTCAATTTCCATGTCTTTACTTGGCTCGAATTCCACAGGATGAGAGTATCCAACCTGCAAAACCAGTTTTTTACCCTGTAATTGTGCTCTGTAACCAACACCAACTAGTTCTAAATTCTTTTGGTATCCTTTTGTCACACCTTCAACCATGTTGTTAACAAGGGTACGAGTTAGTCCATGTAAAGCTTTATGTTTATTACTCTCACTGGGACGATTAACCAAAATAGTACTATCCTCTATAACGATATCCATTTGCAGGTTGCCGAGGTCTCTTGTCAGTTCACCCTTTGGTCCCTTTACAGTAATAACATCGTCTTGTAAATTAACTTGAACTCCGTCAGGGATTATGACGGGAAGCTTACCAATTCTGGACATTTTTACACCTCCCGAGCTTAACTTTTATAATTAATTACCATACATAACAAATAACTTCGCCGCCTAAACCGGTTTTACGAGCTTCTTTATCAGTCATAATGCCCTGAGAAGTGGAGATTATTGCAATTCCTAGTCCGCCAAGCACCCTTGGTGTTTCGTCCTTTTTGGAATAAACTCTTAAACCAGGCTTACTGATACGCTTCAAACCTGTAATAACTCTTTCTTTGTTACTACCATATTTCAGATAGATCCGTATAACTCCTTGTTTTCCATCTTCAATATACTCAAAATCCTTAACAAAACCTTCTTTTTTAAGAATTTCCGCTAAAGACTTCTTAGTTTTGGAAGCAGGAATCTCTACTTTTTCATGCATAACCATATTTGCATTACGAACTCTTGTTAAAAAATCAGCAATCGGATCAGTCATCACCATTTACAACGACCTCCTTCCATTCCATGAGGTTTACCAACTGGATTTTGTGACTCCAGGTAATTGGCCTTTATAAGCAAGTTCCCGGAAACAAATCCGGCACAGACCAAATTTGCGCATATAAGCATGGGGACGTCCACAGACCTTACATCTATTTACTACCCGCACTTGATATTTTGGAGCCCTTCTTACTTTCATCGACGTTTTAGCCACTGTATTACCTCCTTATAATTTTAACTTGCAAACGGCATTCCAAGGAGCTTTAACAGTTCTCTACCCTCTTCGTCTGTTTTAGCGGTAGTTGTAAAAACAACTTCCATACCGCGGATTTTATCAATTTTATCATATTCGATTTCAGGGAATAGTAACTGTTCTTTCAATCCCATACTGTAATTTCCCCGACCATCAAAGGACTTAGGAGAAACTCCTCTAAAGTCACGTACCCTGGGTAAAGCTACATTGATAAGTTTATCAACGAACTCATACATCCGCTCACCCCTAAGGGTTACTTTAACACCAATAGGCATTCCAGCACGTAATTTAAAGGCAGCTATGGATTTCTTCGCTTTTGTAACAACAGGTTTTTGACCAGAAATAGTTGTTAAATCTATTAAAGCAGCATCTAGTGCTTTAGGATTTTGAACAGCTTCTCCTAAACCAATATTAATGATAACCTTTTCTAGCTTAGGAATTTCCATTACGTTTTTAAAATTAAATTTCTGCTGCAAAGCTGGAACTACATCATTAAGATATTTCTCTTTTAATCTAGCCATCCGGTTTTTAGTCTCCTTTCTGCCAGAGTTATTTATCAAAAACTTCTCCGCATTGATGGCAGCTGCGTACCTTATTACCATCTGCCAATTCTTTTTTAGATATTCTTACACCCTCACCACATTTGGAACAATAAGGCATTACATTTGATACATGAATAGCTGCTTCCCTCTCAACAATACCTCCTTGAGGCATCTTTTGCGTAGGACGGGTGTGTTTTTTAATCAAACTAACACCTTCAACTACTACACGCAAATCATCGGGTAAAGCCTGCAATACTTTTCCTCTTTTACCTTTATCTTTGCCGGCAATAACAACAACATTATCACCTTTTTTGACGTGCAATTTTTTTTTCGCCATAATTTTCACCTCCAAAGGCTACATCTTTTAGAGCACTTCAGGAGCAAGAGATATTATTTTCATAAAGTCTTTCTCCCGCAATTCTCTAGCAACTGGCCCAAAGATACGGGTTCCTCTTGGACTTTTATCATCTTTAATGATTACAGCAGCGTTTTCGCTGAAGCGGATATGTGAACCATCGGGTCTTCTTAGGGCATGTGTGGTTCTTACTACAACAGCTTTAACCACTTCACCCTTCTTAACAACGCCCCCTGGTGTTGCTTGTTTAACAGAAGCAATTATAATATCACCAATAGAAGCATACCGACGTTTAGAACCACCCAACACTCGGATGCACAATAGCTCTTTAGCCCCGGTATTGTCACCCACTTTAAGTCTTGTTTCTTGTTGAATCATGCCAGGTTACCTCCTTTCGGCAACAGGTCTATATCTGACTATAGAATAGGTGCCTTTTCTACTACTTCTAACACACGCCATCTTTTAGATTTACTTAAAGGACGTGTTTCCATGATTTTAACTTTATCCCCTACACCACAAGTATTTTCAGCATCATGTGCCATATATTTTTTTGTTAATTTAGTGGCTTTGTTATATAGAGGATGACGGAAATAGTTTTCTACAGCCACAGCAACTGTTTTATCCATTTTGTTACTAACTACTTTTCCGTAAAGGACTTTACGGTTTCCTCTTTCCATCCGTACTAACCTCCTTTAGCTTATATTAGGCCCTTTGCTCCTTTATTTCACGTTCCCGTAAAATAGTTTTTGCACGAGCAATATCCTTCTTGACATCTCTAATCCTCATTGGATTTTCAAGTTGTCCAGTGGCCATTTGGAAACGCAAATTAAAGAGTTCTTCTTTGAGGTTGTCAACCTTGCGTACTAATTCATCAACCGTTAAATCAATAAGCTTATTAGCTTTCATTTGCGTCACCACCCATTTCCTCCCGCTTAATTATTTTGCATTTTACGGGCAATTTATGCATAGCCAAACGAAGAGCTTCACGGGCGATTTCTTCAGACACTCCAGCCAGTTCAAACATCACACGACCTGGCTTTACAACAGCTACCCAGTACTCTGGCGAACCTTTACCAGCACCCATCCGGGTTTCGGCAGGTTTAGCTGTTACAGGTTTATCTGGGAAAATCTTAATCCATACCTTACCACCCCGTTTAATATAACGGGTCATCGCAATACGGGCCGCTTCTATTTGGCGGTTGGTAATCCAAGCTGCTTCTAAGGATTGCAGACCGTATTCACCATAGGAAACAGCATTACCTTTTTGGGCTTTACCCTTCATTGTTCCTCTATGGGGCTTACGATATTTTACTCTCTTTGGAACTAACATTGATTATTGGCCCCCTTCCTTAGGTTGAACCTTCTTAGCCTCAGGAAGAACTTCTCCTTTATAAATCCAAACTTTAACACCAATTTTTCCGTAAGTTGTATCAGCTTCTGCAAAACCATAGTCGATATCAGCTCTTAGGGTATGCAGGGGCACTTTGCCTTCACTGTACCATTCTGTACGGGCAATTTCAGCACCGCCCAAACGACCGGAAACAGCAATTTTAATACCTTCAGCACCCATCCTTAAAGATCTGGAAACTGCTTGTTTTGTAGCTCTTCTAAAAGCAATGCGGCGCACTAATTGTGCTGCTACACCCTCAGCTACTAGCTGAGCCTCAACATCTGGTTTCTTAACTTCTTGGATGTTAATGTTTACCTGCTTTTTGGTCATTTTTTCCAATTCGGTGCGCAAGGACTCTACTTCGGATCCATTACGCCCAATAACAATACCAGGTTTAGCAGTAAAAATAGTAACTTTTACTCTGCTATTGGCAGCTCTTTCGATTACGATATTAGCAATTCCGGAGTGGAATAATTTCGCTTTAATAAACTTACGGAGTTTTAAGTCTTCATGGAGGAGTTCTACATAGTTTCTATCAGCATACCATTTGGCATCCCAATCTTTGATAATACCAATACGCAACCCTTTAGGATTTACCTTTTGACCCACTTAGTTATCCCTCCTTCTTTTCAGAAACTATCACTGTAATATGACTAGTTCTTTTGCGGATGGAATCCGCTTTACCCATTGCTCTAGGTTTAATCCGCTTTAAGCTTGGTCCTTGATCTACATAACAACGACTTACAACCAAAGAGTCAACATCCATTTCATAATTATTCTCTGCATTACTTGCGGCAGATTTTAATACTTTTTCAATCAATTCCGCACCTTTGTTTGGTGTGAATTTCAAAATTGCATATGCATCATAAATACCTTTACCCCTGATAAGATCCATTACCTGACGTGCTTTCCGGGGAGATATTCTGATAAATTTAGCAACTGCTTTAGCTTCCATAACAGGAACCCCCTCTCTGGTTTCTATTTAAGGGATGTAGATCTTTCAGTATGGGATCCATGACCTTTAAAAGTCCTAGTAGGAGCAAATTCCCCTAATTTATGCCCAACCATATCCTCTGTTATATATACAGGAACATGTTTTCGCCCATCATGAACTGCAATGGTATGACCTATCATCTCGGGAAAAATTGTAGAACTGCGTGACCAGGTCTTTAGAACCTTTTTCTCATTTTTTTCATTCATAGCTTCTATTCTTGTCAATAATTTTTTTTCAATATATGGTCCTTTTTTCAATGATCTACCCATGAGGATTGATTAGCCTCCTTTCGCGCAAGATAAATTTTGACTATTTCTTCTTGCGTGGTTTAACAATAAATTTGTCGTTCGTGTTATTCTTCTTGCGGGTTTTACCACCAATCGCAACCTTACCCCAAGGTGTCATAGGCGCTTTCCGCCCAACAGGAGCACGGCCTTCACCACCGCCGTGGGGGTGATCAACAGGGTTCATAACCACACCACGAACTGTAGGTCTCTTGTTTTTCCAACGGGAACGACCAGCTTTACCGATTGTAATATTCTCATGGTCTAAGTTGCCCACCTGACCGATAGTTGCTTTACAGTTTATGTGTACTAAGCGAACCTCACCGGAAGGTAATCTCAAATGAGCATAGTCCCCTTCTTTAGCCATTAGCTGAGCAGCGCCACCAGCTGAGCGGCAAAGTTGACCACCCTTTAATGGTTTTAACTCAATATTATGGATAACTGTACCTACAGGAATATTTTTTAACGGCAGAGCATTACCTACTTTAATATCAGAGTCTGCTCCGGATACAACCATATTCCCAACTTTTAACCCATTAGGTGCAAGGATATATCTTTTTTCACCATCAACATAATGAAGTAAAGCTATCCTTGCTGAACGGTTTGGATCATATTCAATAGTTGCAACCTTAGCTGGAATACCGTCTTTATTCCGTTTGAAATCGATTATACGATAAGATCTTTTATGGCCGCCACCTTGGTGACGCACTGTCAAACGCCCCTGAGCATTTCGGCCGGCTTTATTCTTTAGAGGTTCAACCAATGATTTCTCCGGTTTATCAGTTGTTATTTCTTCAAATGTAGAAACAGTCATCTGACGTCTACCGGGAGAAGTAGGCTTGAACTTTTTGATTGGCATCACAGTTCCCTCCTTCTTGGAAAGTTACTAGTGACAATTTATAAGGTTGAGGTTTCGCTTCGCTAGGTTGAGGTTAAGTAGTAATGCTTTAGCATTACTAAGGTTTAGGTTTCGCTCACTTTGTTTCGCTAGGTTGAGATTGAGAAATACTTTGAGTATCACTTAACCTTAGCCTTAACCTTAACCTTAATTGTTAACTAACCTTAACCTTAACCTCAGCCTTAACCTCGACCCAGCATCTCACTTGTCAGCTAGTTTATAGTCCTTCAATAACTTCAATCTTGTCGCCTTCTTTTAAGGTAACAATAGCTTTTTTCCAGTTAGGTCTTTTTCCTTCATAACGACCCATACGCTTTACCTTGCCTTTAACGACCATTGTTTTAACATCAAGTACTTTTACTTTAAATATTTCTTCAATGGCACTTTTGATGTCTATCTTATTTGCTTTCAAATCTACTTTAAATGTGTATTTATTCTGTTCCATGCAAGCCACAGATCTCTCAGATACAATAGGCTTAACAACGATGTCGCGTGCATTTTTCATTACGCAAACACCTCCTCAACCTTAGCTACTGCTTCTTTAGTCAAAATTAGCTTATCATGCATTAAGATATCATAAACATTTAAACCTGTCGCTCCCAGTGACGTAACCCCCGGAATGTTCCTTGAGGATTTATCAACATTTTCTTCAAGCTCAGCTGTAACAACTAGAGCTTTAGAAGCTTTTAAGGCCTCTAGCACCTTAATCATTTCTTTTGTTTTTGGTTGCTCAAAGCTTAATTCATCTACTACAATTAATTCACCATCTAAGACTTTAGCAGATAATACTGATTTAAGAGCTAACCTTCTTTTCTTTTTAGGAATTGAGTAGCTGAAATCTCTAGGCTTTGGTCCAAAGATTATAGTACCACCCCGCCACAATGGGGAACGGATTGTACCCGCCCGAGCACGTCCTGTGCCTTTTTGTCTCCAAGGCCTGCGTCCACCACCCCTTACTTCTCCCCTTGATTTAGTATTAGAAGTGCCGCGGCGTAAACTGGCTTGCTGCATAACTACAGCTTCATGAACTACACTCTCATTTGGCTCAATTCCAAAAACCTGATCATTCAACTCGATTTCTCCAACCTGAGAGCCTTCTTTATTATATAAAGCTACCTTTGGCATCGTAGTTCCTCCTTTCGTCAAACGGCATTTATGCTTAAACGCTTGCCATTTGTATTACTTAGACTTAACGGAAGCTTTAATTGTTAGTAAAGCTTTTTTTGGACCCGGAACAGCACCTTTGATCAAAAGCAGATTGCGCTCCTTGTCAACTTTTACAATTTGCAGGTTTTGTACAGTAATCTTGTCATTACCCATGCGACCAGGCAACTTACGGCCTTTAAAAACTCTGTTTGGACCTAAAGCACCTAGCGAACCAGTACGACGATGATATTTAGAACCGTGAGCCATGGGCCCTCTGCTAAAGTTGTGTCTCTTAATAGCTCCAGCGAAGCCTTTACCTTTGCTGATACCCGAAACATCAACCTGTTCACCAGCTTCAAACACATCAACACCAATTTCTTGGCCAACCTTATACTCACTTGCATTATTCAGCCGGAATTCTCTCAAAAATCTTAATGGCTTAACTTGCGCCTTAGTGAAATGCCCTTTTAACGGTTTAATAACCCGGGATTCCTTTTGTGCGCCAAATCCAACCTGGATAGCCTCATACCCATCAGTTTTAGCAGTCTTAGTTTGAATTACTACACATGGTCCTGCCTGAATTACTGAAACCGGTACAGCTTTACCTTCTTCATTAAAGATTTGAGTCATACCAATTTTTCTTCCTAATAAAGCTTTCATCTTTTTTTGCCACCTCCTACCGGATTAGATGTTTGATATCCACTAAAGCTTAATTTCGATATCTACACCAGCGGGTAGATCCAATCTCATCAATGAGTCCACTGTCTTTGCAGTAGGCTCTAAAATATCGATCAACCGCTTATGAGTACGCATCTCAAACTGTTCTCTGGAGTCTTTGTTAACGTGGGGTGACCTTAAAATAGTAAAAATATTCTTCTCCGTAGGAAGAGGAATAGGTCCCGAAACGTTAGCCCCCGTCTTCTTTGCAGTCTCCACAATTTTTTCAGCAGACTGATCCAGAATTTTGTGATCAAAAGCCTTTAAGCGAATTCTTATCTTTTGCTTTGCCATAAAGATTCCCTCCTTTGCGCCCGAATTAAAATACGGACATTCTCAGCAAAAATTTCCTAGTCCACGGTGTCTGGCGTGTCACCATGGTAGCAACCTCCTGCCTCATCGCATGTCATGCACACTTTTACAATTATAGCACAGTGCTTGAAATTACGCTAGAAAAAAATTTATTTTATTCTAGGTATTTTTGTCTACTATTGTCTATCGTCTTGCCTGGATAACAGATACAGGGGCGAGGTAATCTCGCCCACTGATTCTTAAGTGTATAAGTGTGATTAGCGTGTAAGTGTTTAAGATTATTCTGTAGCACTGTAGCACTTTCGCACTGTCATGCAGACTAACTTGTTAGCCATCACACTGACCCAATATATTGCTTAGAAGAAATTAGTCTGCACGGATTGCCGATACTACTCCTGCGCCAACAGTTCTTCCACCTTCACGAATAGCGAAGCGTAAGCCTTCTTCCATTGCGATTGGAGTGATTAATTCGATATCCATCTTAATGTTATCACCAGGCATTACCATTTCAATTCCTTCTGGGAGTTGAGCTACGCCTGTTACGTCTGTTGTACGGAAGTAAAACTGTGGACGATATCCATTAAAGAACGGAGTATGACGGCCACCTTCTTCTTTTGTTAATACATAAACTTCCGCATAAAATTTAGTGTGTGGTTTGATGGAACCTGGCTTTGCTAATACTTGGCCACGCTCAATCTCTTTTCTATCTACACCACGCAGCAATGCACCGATGTTGTCCCCCGCTTCTGCTCTATCTAGAAGCTTACGGAACATTTCTACTCCTGTACATACTGTTTTACGAGTTGCTTCAGTCATACCTACGATTTCTAATTCTTCGCCAACCTTGACTGTTCCACGTTCTACACGGCCTGTAGCAACTGTTCCACGACCTGTAATACTGAAAACGTCCTCTACCGGCATTAAGAATGGTTTGTCTACTGCACGCTCAGGTGTCGGAATGAATTCATCTACTGCTTTCATTAATTCATGAATTTTTTCTGCCCAAGGACCTGTTGGGTCTTCTAAGGCTTTTAGTCCGGAACCTCTAATTACTGGAATGTCATCACCTGGGAATTCATACATACTTAACAATTCCCTTACTTCTAGTTCTACTAATTCTAATAATTCTTCGTCATCTACCATATCGGATTTATTTAACCATACTACGATATGTGGCACACCTACTTGGCGAGCTAAAAGAATGTGCTCACGGGTCTGAGGCATAGGGCCATCAGCTGCACTTACTACTAAAATTGCTCCATCCATTTGCGCTGCACCTGTAATCATGTTTTTAACATAGTCAGCGTGACCTGGGCAGTCAACGTGGGCATAGTGACGATTGGCAGTTTCATACTCAACGTGAGCTGTGTTGATTGTGATCCCACGAGCTTTTTCTTCTGGTGCTTTATCGATCTCATCAAACTTTGTTGCTTTTGCATTCCCTGTTAAGGATAATACAGATGTAATAGCTGCTGTTGTAGTTGTTTTACCATGGTCAACGTGACCGATTGTTCCAATATTTACGTGGGGCTTGTTTCTTTCAAATTTTGCTTTTCCCATCTTTAATTTCCTCCTTAATATTTAATAAGTCAATATTTTGGGTATAGGTTAAGGTTTCGCTCACTTTGGTTCGCTAGGCTAAGGTTGAGAAGATGCCTTGAAAACTCACTTAACCTTAACCTTAACCTGACCTGTAAATTACTCAAGAGCTAACCTCGACCAATAAGTTTTGACCAAAAAGCAAAAGATTATCTTCCTTGCCTTTTAGCAACAATTTCTTCAGCAATACTCTTTGGAACTTCGTCAAAATGATTGAAATGCATAGTATAAATTCCACGACCTTGGGTTTTGGAACGCAGGTCTGTTGCATATCCAAACATTGAGGACAGAGGTACAAAACCCCTAATCACCTGGGTATTAGCCCTTGGCTCCATGCCTTCTATACGACCCCGGCGAGAATTTAGGTCACCAATAACATCGCCCATATATTCTTCCGGTACAACTACTTCAACTTTCATTACAGGTTCTAAGATAACTGGTTCTGCTTTAATTCCCGCACTTTTAAATGCCATGGAACCAGCAACCTTAAAGGCTATTTCAGAGGAGTCAACCTCATGGTAAGAGCCATCAACCAAGGTAGCTTTAATATCAACAACAGAATAGCCGGCTAAGATACCATTTTGCAAAGATTCTCTAATACCTGCATCAACAGGTGCAACATATTCTTTGGGAACTACACCACCAACGATTTTACTTTCAAATTGATAACCAGAACCTGGCTCTAAAGGCTCAAAGACCACGACACAATGCCCATATTGACCTCTACCACCAGACTGCCGTACAAACTTACCCTCAGCTTTAACAGTCTTACGGATAGTTTCTTTATAAGCAACCTGAGGTTTACCTACTTTTGCATCAACCTTGAATTCGCGCAGCATACGGTCTGTTATGATTTCTAAGTGAAGTTCTCCCATACCAGCAATCAAAGTTTGACCGGTTTCTGCATCAGTATAAGTTTTAAAAGTGGGATCTTCCTCAGCCAGTTTTGATAAAGCAACACCCATTTTTTCCTGATCCGCCTTAGTACTAGGTTCAATTGCCACTTTTATAACAGGTTCAGGGAATACCATTGATTCCAAGATAATTGTATCCTCTTCTATACAAAGGGTATCGCCAGTCGTAGTATCCTTAAAACCTATAGCTGCTGCAATATCACCGGCATAGACTATATCAACTTCTTCTCTATGGTTTGCATGCATCTGCAGAATACGACCTAGTCGTTCCCTTTTACCTTTTGTTGAATTATATACATAAGATCCGGCTTTCATAGTACCAGAATAAACACGGAAAAATGTCAGTCTTCCAACATATGGATCAGTCATGATTTTAAAGGCTAATGCACTAAATGGTTCCTTATCATCAGCCTTACGGAAAGCCTCCTCATCGGAGTCAGGCAGCATACCATGAATAGGCGGTATGTCTAAAGGTGATGGACAGTATTCAACAACCGCATCTAATAATAGATGGACACCTTTATTTTTAAAGGCAGAACCGCAAACAACAGGAATAACCTTAACATCAATTGTTGCTTTACGTAGTGCTGTCCTGATTTCTCCCTCAGTGAGCTCTTCGCCCTCTAAGTATCTCATCATCAGGTCTTCGTCACTTTCAGCTATAGCTTCCAGCAGTTTTTCCCGATATTTTCCGGCTACATCAACCAATTCCTCAGGTATATCCTCTTCATCACCTAGTTTACCTAAATCATCTTTATAGTAAAATGCCTTGTATTTAACTAGATCCACAATGCCCTTAAACTCATCCTCACAACCAATAGGTAATTGGATAGGCACAGCATTTGCACCTAATTTTTCTTGTATCTGACCGACAACATTCAAAAAGTCAGCGCCCACTCTATCCATTTTATTGACGAAGGCTATTCTAGGAACACCATATTTGTCAGCCTGACGCCACACTGTTTCGGATTGAGGTTCTACACCACCTACAGCACAAAAAACAGCTACAGCACTATCTAAAACCCTTAAAGACCGTTCTACCTCTACTGTGAAATCCACGTGCCCTGGCGTATCAATAATGTTTATACGATTTCCCTTCCATTGGGCAGTAGTAGCAGCAGAGGTAATAGTAATACCCCGCTCCTGCTCTTGCACCATCCAGTCCATGGTTGCAGCACCATCATGCACCTCACCTATCTTATGCACACGACCAGTGTAAAAAAGAATACGCTCAGTGGTAGTAGTTTTACCGGCATCAATGTGAGCCATTATACCTATATTTCTTGTTTTATCTAATGGAAAAGCGCGAGCCACGTTCAAGTCCTCCTTCAGCCTGTGTTGGCCACATAATCTTTAGGGTTACCCCAGTGAACAACTACCCTATATTATATTACCAACGATAATGGGCAAAAGCTTTGTTGGCTTCAGCCATCTTATGGGTATCTTCCCGTTTTTTAACTGAACCACCAGCATTATTAGCTGCATCCATTAATTCTCCAGCCAATCTTTTATCCATGGTCTTTTCTCCCCGCTTACGGGTATAAGTTACTAACCAACGGACAGCTAAGGTCTGACGGCGGTCAGATCTAACTTCAATGGGAACTTGATAGTTTGCCCCACCCACCCTGCGAGCTTTAACTTCTAAAACAGGCATGATATTTTTCATGGCTTCCTCAAAAACCTCTAAGGGTTCCTTACCTGTTTTTTCACGAATAATATCGAAAGCACCATATACAGCCTTTTCAGCTGTTCCTTTTTTGCCATCAAGCATAATTTGGTTAATTAATTTCGTCACTTTTTTACTATTATATATTGGATCAGGCAATACTTCCCTTTTAGCAATTTCACCTTTTCTGGGCAATAGTCTCCCCCCTTTTCATTCATTATTTTTTACTTTGCTTTGGACGTTTTGTGCCGTACTTAGAACGACTTTGATTACGATTTTGTACACCGGCAGCATCTAAAGTACCACGAACTAAATGATAACGAACACCAGGTAAGTCCTTAACACGACCACCTCTTACAAGTACCACGGAGTGTTCTTGTAAATTGTGTCCAATACCAGGAATATATGCGGTAACTTCAATACCATTTGTCAACCTAACCCTCGCCACTTTACGTAAAGCGGAGTTTGGTTTCTTAGGTGTAGTTGTATAAACTCTAGTACACACTCCTCTTTTTTGTGGGTTTTCCTTTAAAGCAGGAGCGGTAGATTTCTTTTTCATAACACTTCTACCTTTTCTAACTAATTGACTGATTGTTGGCATCCCCTACACCTCCTTCCTGACTCATCTTTGATGTTTTAAAAAATAGCTGGGAGTCGAGACTATAGTTAGCCTCGACCCACTAACTTTAATTACCTGTAAATTTTACTTTTGGATTAGAATTGCAGCAGTTGCTGCACCTACTTCAATACCAAAAGCTTTACCTAGCTCTCTCATGGAAGGAACCTTAATTATCTGGACACCTTTTTCTTTAGCCAGAGTCTCTAAAGGTTCTGTAACACGGTTTTCAGCATCCTTAGCAATATATAAAACAGCTGCTTCATTTTTTTGCAAAGCTTTGGTGGTTTGTTTGATGCCTATTACCTTGGGTACATTCCTCAATTCATCAACCGCCACTTAACTCCCCCCATAATACACACACTTGAACATTTTATCACCACATATATTTACTGTCAAGATTGAGGTTCTGATTCAAATTCTGGTAAGTTTTGTTCATTAGGTATAACTCTAAGGTTCCTGTATCTGCTCATCCCTGTACCAGCAGGAATCAGCTTACCAATAATTACGTTTTCTTTTAAGCCAAGTAGTGGGTCCGTTTTACCTTTAATTGCTGCATCAGTTAAAACTCTGGTAGTTTCTTGGAATGATGCTGCTGATAAGAATGAGTCGGTAGCCAAGGAGGCCTTGGTAATACCCAACAATACCGGCTTAGCAGTTGCGGCTTCCGCCCCTAAAGCCTGTATACGATTATTCTCATCCTCGAAATCGAAAATATCCACTAATCCGCCCGGTAAAAGATCTGTATCACCAGGTTCCTCAACTTTAACTTTTCTAAGCATTTGTCGTACCATAACCTCAATATGCTTATCATTAATATCAACACCCTGCAAACGGTAAACCTTCTGTACTTCCTGCAAAAGATATGATTGAACACCTCTAATACCTCTAATCCGCAGGAGGTCATGGGGGTTAACAGAGCCTTCAGTGAGTTCAGTACCGGGTACAACCCGCTGTCCGTCCAGAACCCTAATTCTCGAACCATATGGAACGGGATAACTCTTAGTTTCACCATCGGTAGGTGTAACTTCAATTTCTTTACGGCTTTTTATCTCATTAATTCTAACTATACCGTCAGTTTCAGCGACAATTGCCTGACCTTTAGGCTTTCTAGCCTCAAATAGTTCTTCAACCCGGGGCAAGCCCTGGGTAATATCGTCACCCGCTACACCACCGGTATGAAAGGTACGCATTGTTAACTGAGTACCAGGTTCACCAATGGATTGGGCAGCTATAATACCTACCGCCTCACCTATGTCAACATGGTGACCAGTAGCTAGATTGCGACCATAGCATTTGCGGCAAACACCATAACGGGTTTTACAGGTTAATGCTGTCCTTATTTCTATCTGTTGCAGCCCTGTACTAATGATATATTCGGACATGTCGTCAGTAATTATCTCATCAGCTTTTACTAAAACTTCGCCAGTCTCCGGATGGAGAATATCCTTAGCTGCGAATCTGCCAGCAATTCTTTCTTCCAAAGGTTCAATTGTTTCATTACCGTTTTTAACATCATCTACTACTATGCCATCTACAGTTCCACAGTCATCTTCCCGTATTATTACATCCTGAGCAACATCAACCAAACGACGGGTCAAATACCCGGAATCAGCAGTACGTAAAGCAGTATCGGCTAGACCCTTACGAGCACCGTGGGTGGAGATAAAATACTCCAAAACTGTCAAGCCTTCTCTAAAGTTAGCCTTAATAGGTAATTCGATGGTTCTCCCCGATGGGTCAGCCATCAGTCCCCGCATACCGGCCAGCTGACGAATCTGCTGGATATTACCCCGAGCTCCTGAGGTAGCCATCATGTAGATGTTATTAAAATGATCTAATGATTCTAATAAGGCTTTAGTTACTGCATCCGTAGATTTATTCCAAACATCAATTATTAATTGGTAACGTTCCTCTCCGGTAATTAAACCCCTTCTAAACTTCTGCTCGATAGATTCAACTCTACCATCGGATTCCTTTATAATCTCTGTTTTTTCATCGGGCACAATAATATCACTAAGGCCAACGGTAATGCCTGCTTTAGTAGAATAAGTAAACCCAAGTTTTTTTATACCGTCAAGCATTTCAGCAGTAGCGCTTGAGCCTAATTTCCTAAAACATTTGGCAACAATTTTACCTAGCACTTTTTTTGTTACAACTTCATTAATATAACCAACCCCTGAAGGAATAACCCCATTAAAGATTACTCTGCCTACAGTTGTTTCTAAACGGCCAACACCCTCACGGCGCACCTTGACTTTGGCATGAATATCAACATTATTTGTATTATAAGCCAACATTACTTCATTATAGTCTTTAAATATTTTCCCTTCCCCTAAAACCCCGTCTTTCTCAACTGTTAGATAATAAGAACCCAAGACCATATCCTGTGTTGGCGTACAAACGGGATGACCATCTTTAGGGTTTAAGATATTATGGGAAGAAAGCATTAAAATTCTAGCTTCCGCTTGGGCTTCTGCAGAAAGGGGCACGTGTACAGCCATCTGATCACCATCAAAGTCAGCATTATAAGCCGTACAAACAAGGGGATGTATCTGCAGTGCTCTGCCTTCAACTAAAACCGGCTCAAAAGCCTGAATCCCTAATCTATGCAGGGTAGGTGCCCGGTTTAAGAGTACAGGATGTTCTTTAATGACCTCTTCTAAGACATCCCAAACCTCGGTTTTAACCCTTTCAACCATCCTCTTAGCACTTTTTATATTATGGGCATGACCATCATTTACCAATCTTTTCATTACAAAGGGTTTAAAAAGCTCCAAAGCCATTTCCTTAGGAAGTCCACATTGATGCATCTTCAAATCAGGACCTACCACAATAACCGAACGACCGGAATAATCAACCCTTTTACCCAATAAATTCTGCCGAAAACGACCTTGTTTACCTTTAAGCATATCACTCAAGGATTTTAATGGTCTGTTGCCAGGTCCAGTAACAGGGCGACCCCTGCGTCCATTGTCAATAAGAGCATCTACCGCTTCCTGCAACATCCGTTTTTCATTGCGAACGATAATATCAGGTGCACCTAAATCCAAAAGCCTTTTTAGTCGGTTATTCCTGTTTATTACTCTGCGGTACAGGTCATTTAAGTCCGAAGTGGCAAATCGCCCACCATCAAGTTGAACCATCGGTCTTAATTCCGGAGGAATCACGGGCAGTACGTCCATTACCATCCATGTAGGATTATTACCAGACTTTTTCAGTGCTTCAACTACCTCTAAGCGGCGAATTGCCCTGATTTTCCTCTGGCCCGTTGTATCTCGGATTTCCTGTCGCAGTTCTAGATAGTGGGCTTCTAAGTCTATTTCAGCCAAGAGCTTTTGGATAGACTCAGCACCGATATCTGCTTCAAACCTGGCTCCATATTTTTCCTTATATTCTCGGTATTCTGTTTCTGTCAACAATTGTTTTTTCATTAAAGGAGTGTCCCCTGGATTAATGACTATATAGGAGACAAAGTATATTACCTTTTCCAAAGACCTCGGTGACATATCCAGTAATAGTCCCATACGACTGGGAATACCTTTAAAATACCAAATGTGTGAACAGGGGGCAGCTAGCTCAATATGTCCTAACCTTTCCCTTCTAACCTTCGAGCGAGTAACTTCAACACCACATCGGTCACAAATTATACCTTTGTATCGGACCCTCTTATATTTTCCACAGTGGCACTCCCAGTCCCGGGTTGGACCAAATATCTTTTCACAAAACAACCCTTCCCGTTCTGGTTTTAAAGTCCGATAATTAATTGTCTCCGGTTTTTTCACTTCTCCGCTGGACCAGGCACGGATCAGTTCCGGAGAGGCCAAGCCAATCCGCATTCGATCAAAGTTATTAACATCTAACAAGGGCCTCGCTCCCTTCCCTGAATCATTATTTCTTAATCAAGGGCATCTTCATCTTCTTCATCTAAATCAATATTCATATCTTCGAAATCTACATCTTCCTCATCGTCCCCAATATCTTCACCAACAACTAGATTGCCGTCAGCTATTATTGCTCTTTCCTTCTCTTCTTCACTGGGAATATCTAAGCCTAACTCTTTGGCGGTCTCTGCAATGTCATCTTCAGCTTCTTGGATTTCAATTTCCTCATCATCTTCAGATAATATTTTCACATCTAAGCATAAGCTCTGTAATTCCTTGATCAATACCTTAAAGGACTCAGGCACACCCGGCTCTGGGACATTTTCACCCTTGACTATAGCCTCATAAGTTTTCACCCGGCCAACAACATCATCGGATTTGACAGTAAGTATTTCCTGGAGTGTATAGGCTGCCCCATAGGCCTCTAGAGCCCAAACCTCCATCTCACCAAATCGCTGACCACCAAATTGAGCTTTACCGCCTAATGGTTGCTGAGTAACCAGAGAATATGGACCTGTAGACCGCGCATGTATTTTATCATCGACCAAGTGAGCCAATTTAAGAACATACATATATCCAACCGTTACCTGGTTATCCATAGCTTCACCAGTACGACCGTCCCTCAGAGTAAACTTACCACTTTTGTCAAAGCCAGCTTTTTCTAGCATTTCCATAATATCGTTTTCTGAAGCACCGTCAAATACAGGGACAGACATATGAATCCCCAAGGCCTTGGCGGCCATACCCAAATGGGTCTCCATGACTTGCCCGATGTTCATCCTTGAAGGAACACCCAACGGGTTAAGTACTATCTCAACAGGAGTTCCATCGGGAAGGAAAGGCATATCTTCCTCCGCCATAATACGGGAAACAACCCCCTTGTTACCATGACGACCTGCCATTTTATCCCCTTCGGAAATCTTTCTTTTTTGTGCAATATAGACACGAACAATCTGATTCACTCCAGGAGCAAGTTCATCGCCATTTTCTCTAGAGAATACTTTTACATCAACAATTTTCCCGGCCTCACCGTGGGGAACCCTTAATGATGTATCCCTAACTTCTCTGGCTTTTTCTCCAAATATGGCCCTTAGTAGTCTTTCTTCCGCCGTAAGCTCTGTCTCGCCTTTCGGTGTTACTTTACCTACGAGAATATCTCCAGGCCGAACCTCCGCACCTACCCGGATAATACCCCTATCATCTAAATTTTTGAGAACATCTTCGCCAACATTGGGAATATCTCGGGTTATTTCTTCAGGGCCTAATTTAGTATCCCTAGCATCACACTCATATTCTTCAATGTGAATAGAGGTATAGTAATCCTCTTTCACCAGTTTTTTGCTTAATAAAATAGCATCCTCATAGTTATATCCTTCCCAAGTCATAAAGGCAACCAGAACATTACGCCCTAAGGCTAATTCACCTTTATCAGTGGAAGGACCATCAGCTAGAAGATCACCTTTTTCAACCCGTTGCCCACTTCTTACGAGAGGCTTTTGGTTGATACAGGTTCCTTGGTTTGATCTATCAAACTTTGTTAATTTGTAGTTATCTGTTTTCCCTTGGTCATTATTGATAACAATTTCATTTGCTGTAACCTTTTGAACAGAACCGGATTCTTTAGCAATTACCATTACCCCGGAGTCGTAAGCAGCTTTAAACTCCATCCCTGTACCAACTAATGGAGCATCGGTCCGTAAAAGTGGGACTGCCTGACGCTGCATGTTTGCACCCATTAATGCTCGGTTAGCATCATCATGCTCCAAAAATGGAATCATAGCGGTAGCTATGGATACAACCTGCTTAGGGGACACATCCATATAGTCTACCCTGTGGGCATCAACAAAGATGATTTCATGGCCATGGCGAGCATTAACCTTTTTATTGATAAAACGCCCTTCTTCATCCAAAGGAGCATTAGCCTGGGCAACGGCATAATTATCCTCTTCATCTGCAGTTAAATACTCTATTTCTTCGGTAACTTTTCCTTCTTCCTTATTAACCTTCCGATAAGGAGTCTCAATAAACCCAAATTCATTAATCCGGGCAAAGGTACTTAAGGAACTGATTAACCCGATGTTGGGGCCTTCCGGAGTCTCAATAGGACACATCCGTCCATAGTGAGAATGGTGTACATCACGAACTTCAAAGCCTGCCCGTTCTCTGCTTAATCCACCGGGACCCAAGGCACTAAGCCTTCTTTTATGAGTCAGCTCTGCCAAAGGGTTAGTTTGGTCCATAAACTGTGATAATTGGCTGGAACCAAAAAATTCTTTAATGGCTGCTACTACAGGACGAATATTGATTAATACTTGAGGAGTAATTACATCCACATCCTGAATAGTCATCCTCTCCCGTACAACTCTTTCCATCCTAGAAAGACCAATACGAAATTGGTTTTGCAACAGTTCGCCCACAGAACGCAATCGACGATTGCCTAAATGGTCAATATCATCTGGACGACCTTCTTCTTTGACAAGCTTTATTAAATATTTTATGGAAGCAACAATATCTTCCTTAGTAATATGCTTGATTTCTTTATCAATTTGAAGTTTCAGTTTTTTATTTAGTTTATAACGACCAACTTTAGCTAAATCATATCTTTTGGGATCAAAAAATAAGGTTGACAATAAAGACCGAGCACTATCAACTGTGGGTGGTTCTCCTGGCCTTAGTCTCTTATATATATCAACTAATGCCTCTCCCTCACTTTCAGTATGGTCTCTTTCTAAAGTCATCCTAATTCTGTCATCACTATCAAAGAGTTCTAAAATTTGACCATTGCTACCATATCCTAATGCCCGTAATAACACTGTTGCCGGCAATTTCCTAGTCCTATCAATACGGACAAATATATTTTCGTTGACATCTGTCTCAAACTCCAGCCAAGCACCTCTATTGGGAATAAGTGTGGCATTGTAAAGTCTTTTGCCACTGGTGTCTATAGTTTCCGAATAGTATGCACCAGGAGAACGAACCAGTTGGCTGACAATAACCCTTTCGGCACCGTTTATTATAAACGTGCCTTTATTTGTCATCAACGGAAAATCCCCCATGAAAACTTCTTGCTCTTTAACCTCACCGGTTTCTTTATTAATTAGTCTTACTTTTAAACGCAAGGGGGCAGCATATGTAACATCTCTTTCTTTACATTCATCCACATGATATTTGGGTTCCCCCAGAGTATAATCAACAAACTCTAGAATTAAATTTCCAGTGAAATCCTGAATGGGGGATATATCATGAAACATCTCCCTTAAACCTTCTTCAAGAAACCACTGATAAGAGTTTTGTTGAATTTCTATTAAGTTAGGCATTTCCATAACCTCTTGGATCTGCGCAAAACTATGCCTTTGTCTAAGCGCACGAGTCGGATTGACCAATTACTCTCACCCCTTAGCATTATTTAACGACAATATGCAATATAAAAGCAAGGCAGTGACCTCACTTATTAAATAAAGAAAATTACCTTAACTATTTTTGCCATTATTCAACTAGTATATTCTTATTACAAATCCATTTGCCAAAGATTAACATGAAATCGCATTCTATAATGCTAGCACAACGATTTTGGAAAGTCAAGGGAGTATTTCGGGAACGTTATTGCGTGGGCTCGTGAGCGCGTGGGCACGAAAAACCGTAGAGGTACGTATTTCACTTCTGCATCTAAATTCTTCATCATACAGTTTCCGAAGCAAACGGGCAACAATGCTACATTTATTACATAATTTTATGACGCGCTCACGTGCCCACGAGAAGGCGAATTGACGTTAAAAAACACCCTTTCGGGTGTTTTTTAACTACTTAATTGTTACAGCTGCGCCAGCTTCTTCAAGTTTTTTCTTAACTTCTTCAGCTTCTGCTTTTTCAACTTTTTCTTTAACTGGTTTAGGCGCTCCATCAACTAGGTCTTTAGCTTCTTTTAAGCCTAAACCAGTTAATTCACGAACCACTTTGATTACGTTGATTTTTTTCTCGCCGGCAGCAGTTAATATTACATCAAATTCAGTTTGCTCTTCAACAGCTTCAGCAACAGGAGCTGCGCCCACAGCTGCAACAGCAACAGGAGCAGCGGCACTTACACCAAATTCTTCTTCAAAAGCTTTAACTAATTCGGATAATTCTAATACAGAAAGACCTTTTACTAATTCAATAATTTCATTTACTTTAGACATTTATTTTTCCTCCTTATTATATACAACTAGTTTATTTTTTTGTTAGGCACTCTTTCTTACGCTTGTGATTCTTTGAGTTTTCTGACTTCTTCTAGAGCATAACCCAGTTTTCTGATAGGTCCTTGAAGCACATTGACCAGACCTACGATTGGAGCTTGGAAAACAGAAGCGACTTGAGCTAGCAGAACTTCCCTTGGAGGAAGGTCAGCCAGAGCTTTTACCTGTTCAAACCCAATAACCTGGCCTTCTAAGATACCGCCCTTAATTTCCAGGTTTTTATGGTCTTTTGCAAACTTGGAAAGTATTTGTGCTGGCGAAACTGCATCCGCTAAACCAAAGGCTACGGCAGTAGGTCCTTGGAAGTATTCCTCTGTACCTGCAATGCCCGCTTCCTTAGCAGCGATTTTTAAAAGAGTATTTTTTACTACTCTATAATCTACACCTGCTTCTCTTAGTTTGCTTCTTAATTCGGTAACTTCAGCAACATTAAGACCGCGGTAATCAGTAATAACTACAGATTTTGAATCATTAAATTTTTCAACCATCTCTACAACTATCTGTTTTTTAGTTTCGGGACTATCCAATAGTGTACACCTCCATTCTTATTTTGGGTTAAAAATGTGATTGGTCTATGGTCTATAGTCGTTAGTCTATAGTATAGTGCCTTTACAATAAGCTATTGACCATTAGCTATCGACTAAACTAAAATTGCCCCCGCTGACAATACGGAGGCAAGAAAACTTCAGGAATATTTTCCTAAAATTAGCCTCGGCAGGAAATTAAGCCAATAACGGCACCTACTGTCTACAGCGAAATATTATATTTTATTTACATCACTTAATATATATAATGTTTAATAATTTGTCAACTTTCACTGATAAACTATTCCACCAGCTCTTAGGATACCTTTGTTGTATTAACTTTTACACCAGGTCCCATAGTGGATGAAACAGTAATGCTTCTCAAATACTGACCTTTAGAACTGGCTGGTTTAGCTTTAACAAGAACATCTATTATTGTCTGAAAGTTTTCCTGGAGTTTTTCTACATCAAAGGAAGCTTTACCGATAGGAACATGGATAATACTTGTTTTGTCTATCCTATACTCAATTTTACCGGCTTTAACCTCATTAACAGCTCTTTCAACATCAAAAGTAACAGTTCCGGTTTTGGGGTTAGGCATTAATCCTTTAGGACCTAATATCCGGCCTAATTTTCCAACTGTGCCCATCATATCAGGAGTTGCAATAGCAACATCAAAACCAAACCATCCACCTTGGATTTTTTCCAGCATATCTTCAGCGCCTACAAAATCAGCACCTGCAGCCTCTGCTTCTTTAGCTTTTTCACCTTTGGCAAAGACTAAGACACTGCGGGTCTTACCGGTGCCGTGAGGCAATACAACAGCACCACGGATCTGTTGATCAGCATGACGGGGATCCACACCCAATTTCACTGCAACTTCAATTGTTTCATCAAATTTAGCTTTAGCCATTGTTTTCGCCAATTCTAGAGCCTGCTGCGGTTCATAAACTGTCTGTTTTTCATATGTTTTTATAGAATCCAGGTAATTTTTACCATGTTTTGGCACCTTACATTCCTCCTTGTGGTATTTGCGGAAAAATCCTCCCACTTAATCTTAGGTTAAGGTTAAGATTTTTTCTCAGCCTTAGCCTTAGCCTTAACCTGTCCCCCGTTAGGGACCTATCCTTCTACGATTTCGATACCCATACTGCGGGCGGTACCTTCTATCATTCTCATAGCGGCTTCAACCGAAGCTGCATTTAAGTCCTTCATCTTTTCTTCAGCTATTTGGCGAACCTTAGATATAGGAACCTTGGCAACCTTTTTACGGTTTGGTTCACCAGAAGCTCTTTCAATACCTGCAGCTTTTTTCAAAAGTACAGCGGCGGGGGGCGTTTTGGTGATAAATGTAAACGACCTGTCCGCAAAAACTGTAATTTCAACAGGAATAATTAAACCTATCTGGTTTTTTGTTCTCTCATTAAATTCTTTACAAAAACCCATAATGTTAACACCATGCTGACCTAATGCAGGTCCTACTGGTGGTGCAGGATTTGCTTTACCTGCATTTACCTGCAACTTTATAAAACCAATTACTTTTTTTGCCATTTAGGGTACACCTCCTTAGACAAGTTGTGGTATAGCGGGGTTTAACCCTCCCACTAAAACAAAACAAAATTATACTTTATACTTTAGCTACCTGTGTGAATTCAAGTTCAACAGGTGTCTCACGACCAAACATAGAAAGGAGAACTTTGACTTTACCTTTATCGGGATATATTTCCCCAATTATCCCCAAGAAGTTTTCAAAGGGACCGGAGTTAACCCGAATATTTTCCCCTACGTTTAAATCAATCCTAGCTTTAGGATCTTCTACTCCCATTTGTTTCAAGAGGTTTTTCACCTCTGAATCATGTAAAGGTACCGGTTTTGAACCCGTACCAACAAAACCAGTAACTCCTGTGGTATTTCTAACTACATACCAAGAGTCATCTGTCATTTTCATTTCTACTAATACATATCCCGGGAATACTTTGCGTTTGACAATCTTCTTTTTTCCATTTTTAATTTCCATTTCATCTTCCATGGGGACTAATATGCGAAAAATTTTATCACCCATGTTCATCGACTCAACTCGTTTTTCCAAATTAGCTTTAACTTTGTTTTCGTATCCCGAATACGTATGAATAACATACCACTTTTTATCCATAACACAAGGGCCCTATCACCAGGACCCCCACCCCCTCAACAAACCAATTCTTAGATTATTAACTCCAAGACAAAGCTAAGGGCGGAATCAACAACCCAGATCATTGCAGATACTATAACAACCGTAACCAAAACAACGGAAGTATAAGTAATTAACTCTGATTTATTTGGCCAATGTACTTTTTTTAGCTCATTTAATGAGCCTTTAGTATATTTTTTTAGTCTTTCCATTAGGCCCGGTTTTTTTTCAGCTTGTCTCACACTCATTTTCTCCACTTCCCTAACTACTTAGTTTCTTTATGAACAGTATGGGTTTTGCAAAATGGGCAGTATTTCTTAAGCTCAATTCTATCCGGGTTGTTTTTCTTGTTCTTGTTAGTACTATAATTACGGCGTTTACACTCAGTACACGCTATTGTAATACCTAAACGCACTGGCGCCACCTCCTAGTCGAATCTTACTAGATTACTATTATTTAATCAGTACCTTATCTACTTTAGCACACCGGTTGCAGATGTGTCAACTGCAAATTAGCCGTTAGTTACTATGTACTGATGGTCTATGGTCTATTGATAGAATTACTAAGTTATAATTAAATGTATTTTTGCCAATCGCCGGCTGAATTAGTCAAAAGCTAGCATAACATTATGCTTTTCATTGTAAATGTAATGCTTTATCATATTTCCTCTATTTTTCTAAGTTATTCTACATAATTTTAAAAAACCTGTCAATTAGATAAGGGTGAATCATGACAGCATGACGTAATGCCGACTCGAAGACGTCACGCTAGCCATCTAAATCACCCTATACTAAAAAAAGAGCAAGATGTGATTACTCATCTTGCTCTTTTTTATGGTGGCGGCGCAGGGATTTGAACCCCGGACACTGCGGGTATGAACCGCATGCTCTAGCCAACTGAGCTACGCCGCCATATATTTTATTAATCGCCTCAACTTGAGCTGGAGCCCATAACCGGGATTGAACCGGTGAACCTCCGCCTTACCAAGGCGACGCTCTACCAACTGAGCTATATGGGCAAAATGGTTGCGGGAGAAGGATTTGAACCTTCGACCTTCGGGTTATGAGCCCGACGAGCTGCCAGCTGCTC
Organism: Clostridiaceae bacterium BRH_c20a; assembly: GCA_000961765.1. Taxonomy (GTDB): domain Bacteria; phylum Bacillota; class Peptococcia; order Peptococcales; family BICA1-8; genus BICA1-8. The sequence goes on from LADT01000013.1 coordinate 110,441, forward strand.
CATCCCGCGCTAATCTGAAATCAGTCGTCAGAAATCGGATATCAGAATTTAAACCATAATTTATCTTTTTTTCCGACCTCCGACCTCCGACCTCCGACTTCTGTTCTTGGTGGAGGGGACAGGATTCGAACCTGTGAAAGCGCAGCTAACAGATTTACAGTCTGCCCCCTTTGGCCAACTCGGGAACCCCTCCATGTTTTTACTATTAGGTTAATTTATTGGGTCAGTGTCTACATGAATGTCTAGCTTACATGACGTGTCCATATGATTGTCAATTTTACATGACGTGTCACGATGAATGCCATTCTACCGGGATGTGTCATCGTTTTTTTCGGTGGCACGATCGCACGGTCATGCAGTTTAGCCTGTAAGCCATGGCACGGATATACCGTATAGCCCTTAAGAGAAAAATGGAGCCGACGATGGGACTCGAACCCGCAACCTGCTGATTACAAGTCAGCTGCTCTACCAATTGAGCTACGTCGGCCCGGCTATCTGTTTTACTGACAAAATCTATTTTATATCAAATTCGGCCTCAAGTCAACACTTTTTCAGTGGTAATTACTGGTTTGTCCAGATAAATACTGACTCCTACTAGCCATTAAATACTCCTATTTCCTAGTCCCGTTTTTCTAGATATCTTTCTAGTTTTCTTTTCACCCTTTGTAGTGCATTATCGATTGATTTTACATGTCTTTTCAAGTCAACAGCAATTTCCTGATAGGATTTGCCTTCTAGATAAGACATCAGAACTTTCCATTCTAATGAACTTAATATCTCACCCATTTTTTCTTCAATGTCGTCAAACTCTTCTCTGCTAATAATAAGTTCCTCAGGATCGGTTATTTTGGAACCGGATATTACATCTAATAAGGTTCTATCAGAATCCTCATCATAAATAGGCTTATTTAAGGAAACATAGGAATTAAGCGGGATATGTTTTTGTCTGGTAGCTGTTTTAATAGCAGTTATTATTTGACGAGTAATACATAACTCCGCAAAAGCACGGAAGGAAGACAATTTATCATAGCGAAAATCCCGTATAGCTTTATATAAGCCAATCATCCCTTCTTGAATAATGTCTTCACGATCAGCACCTATGAGAAAGTATGATCTAGCCTTTGCCCTCACGAAATTCTTGTATTTATTAATTAAAAACTCCAGAGCATAGGTATCACCGTCTTTTGCTATTTCTACTACTTTTTCATCATCCATTATCTCAAAGGTGTCGCAAAGATCCTGCTTTGCAGTAATAGTCATGCTCTCGCCTCCACTTAAAAATTTCAACATTATGCAATTGTCTGAATATTGCCCAGCCTTAAAAAACCCATATACTCTTTAGTTTGTCCACTTATCACATTGATAATTATACCCGAGGTCATAAAAATAAGTCAAGGAAAGTTTAAATTGCAGCTATTTACCCCGCCGCCATTTTTCAAGAATCACTTTAACTTCATCAGTCAAATGTGAGTCTAAGCGGTATGGCCTGTACTGATTTTCTTTAAAAAAATTCCTATTATTTTCCACTGTTTCTTCTACTTCTGCTAGAAGCTCCCGAGAGGATATGCGGTATGCCCCTTTGCCCCAAATCATCTCCTGCTCAGTTTTATCCGAAGTAGCAACAAAAACCCTGCAGTTGATACAAAAGGTAGAAACGAGCTTTTCAATTACTAAATCTGCAGGTACACCCTCTCCTGAATATATTACCTCCACCTTTCCGCAATACTCCCTACGCTCAACACCACCTTTTACAAGATGGGCATCAAACACCACTATAACTTTTATGCCTTTATATCCCGAATAATTACTAATAATCTGCAATAATTTCAAACGAGCATGTTCAAAGTTTTTTTCTTTTAATTTTATGAGCTCTGGCCAAGCATTTATGACATTATATCCATCAATTATTAATATTTCATCATGGGGCATTCTGTCTCCTCCACTTTTTTCTACTGGCTAAGACTTTTAGGTCAGCAAGCAAAACTCGCCCCAGCGAGTTTTACCGTCCTTTCGTGGGCGAGTGGGCGCGAAAACAAGATATAACGAAATTTATGGGTCGTCACGCCTGTTAAGCATTACTTCTTTGTCGTAATGCTTCATATAGAACAACACCAGTTGCCACTGAGGCATTTAGTGAATTAATTTTACCTTGCATAGGTATGGTGACTAAAAAGTCACACTTCTCCTCAGTTAGTTTGCCGAGGCCACTGCCTTCACTGCCAACAACAACTACAAGGGGCCCTTTTAAATCCTGTTCATAAAGCACTTTTCCCTGCAAAGAAGTACCGACTATCCAGCAGCCTTCCTTCTTCAACTGCTCCATAGTCTGCACAATATTAGCCACCCGGGCAACAGGCACATATTCTACAGCACCTGCGGAAGCCTTTGCTACCCCTTCGGTTAAAGGAACAGCTCTCCTTTTAGGAATAATCACCCCGTGAGCCCCTGCTGCATCTGCAGTTCTTAATATGGCCCCTAAATTATGGGGGTCTTCAATTTCATCCAATATTATAATTAAGGGATCCTCATTTTTTTCTCGTGCTCTCTCTACGATATCCTGCCATTCTACATAATCAGCAGCCGACGCTAGAGCTGCAACCCCCTGGTGATTCTCACCGGAAAACATTTTGTCCAAATGGCTTCTCTCAACCTGTTGAAGAGTAATTCTTTTTTGTTTTGCAAGCTTAACAATTTCTTGTATTGGTCCTTTTTCCGTTCCCGCGGCTATAAGTATTTTGTTTATTGATTTATCCGACCTTAAAAGCTCCAATACAGGGTTTCTTCCAAAAATCTCAGCCATTTTTTTACACTCCTTTGACATACTGAATGTCAGTGCTACAGTGCTACAGAAGAATCTTTCTGACGCCCAATGGGCGCCCCTACCAATTATCCTGCAATGCCTGTGTCAGACGCAGATTATTCACCCGAAAGTATTGTTAGACGCAAAAAATATCCCATTAGTTAGCAATTGTCTTTTCTGGGCACTGGTCACCGGGTTACTGGACACGGGACCCAATTAACTCACACGCTTACTCACTAACACACTAACACACTTTCCCGCTGAACTTCTCTCTCATTTCCTTCACTTGTCCACAAGTAAATTTGCCTTCAGGACAAGGACCGGCTATACATCCCGGCCCTGCAGCTTTAAAAATATTTGGAGCAGCATTTTTGCATAAGCTAAGCATTTCCACAGCCAGAGCCCTGATTTCCCACTGGGCACGATTACAGCAGCGGAGATTAAAAAAATGCAAAAGCTGTCGAGCATTCATGGTTACAATCATTTTAGTTTCTGCAGCATTTGGCAAAATAAAACGGGCATCCTCGTTGGATTTTTCCCCTTTATCACCCAATTTTTCCAGCCACCCATCATACCAGCTCTGAATTGTCAGCATCTGCCCTCTATACTCTTCAATAGCCTCCACACCTAATTCCTGAATACTAGGAGGAATTATGTAATTAAAGGTTTCGCCTTGCTCCCGGCTTTGTTCACTTACGTATCTCTGAGATTTAACACTAAAACTTGCGATCCGGTGACGGGTAATTTGAGCCAAAAGGCTCCGCGATATGCCTTCTATCCCAAAAGTAAATGCAACATGTTCAATAGGCGAAAGATGCTCCATATCTAGGAGTTTATCAATAAAAGATCCTTGCTCTTTTTCTTCTACCCCTTTTTGAAGTTCAGTTAAATCACTACTGGTATAACATAGTTTAGCACCCATTGCTACAATCTCTTCCGGCCCGGGAGTATATCTCAATAACTCCACCTTTAAATTTACATTCCCCATTTCAAACCTCCACCCTCCACTTTTTCACCGTTTCACTTTTTCACTGTTCCACTATTTCTTCTATTTGCGACAAAAATTCATCTATCCGGCTAAATTCACCTTTTAAAAATAGATAACCAATTAACGTTTCCAGCCCCGTACTTTTCCGGTATTCAGTTACCTCAGTATTTTTAGGAACGTGACCTGATTTTGCATTACGTCCCCTTCGAGCAACAGCCCGCTCTGTTTCTGTAAGTTGACCTTCGATCCTTTCGAGCAGCCTTGCCTGTAAAGTAGCATTGACCCTTTTGATAGCTTCCTTATGTAAATTTTGCACCCTAACATGACCCTTTTCTATTAGGCTATTCCGTACATACAGCTCATAAACACCATCACCAATATAAGCTAAAGTTAAAGATGGCAGCTGAGTAGGGTCTCCCTGAAAAGACGAAAACATAAGAACACTTCCTTTAAACTTATCCATAATATTATATCATTAATCCTACAGGAAAAAACGGCTCCGCCGTTTTTTAGGTTAAGGTTTCGCTTCGCTAGGTTAAGGTTAAGGAAGTACCTAAAAAAAATGCTTAATCTTAGCCTCAACCTAGCGAAACAAAATGAGCGAAACCTCAACCTTAGTTGGAAGTAATGTTCCTTTAAAACATTACTTCCAACTAGTTCCCTGTGGTGCATCCTCAATAATTATACCCACATTTTTCAACTCCTCTCTTATTAAATCAGCAGTTTTAAAATCTTTATTTTTTCTGGCAATTTGCCTAATATTGATTATCACTTCCATTATTTTTTCTAAAAGATCCGCTGCCTCCCCCTCATGCTTCCAAAGGGTTCCCTTAGTGCCGTCTTCCAAAACTATTCCAATTTCCTGTAAATGGTCCCTAATACTATCTGCAGTTTTAAAATTCTTTGCTGCTCTAGCATTTTGCCGTAATATGATTATTAAATTCATCAAACCATCAATATTTCCAGTTCCGTTCACTTCTTTTCCTAGGGAAATTCCCAAAACAGCTAATAAATCGTCAAATACTTTTTGCGCCTCTCCTAAAGAAGTTTTATCCAACTGTGGCTCCCTTAAGTAAGTATTTACCTCCCGAGCTAAATCAAATAATACAGCTATTGCTAAAGCGGTGTTGAAATCGTCATTCATAGCCCCTTGGAATTCTATACAGGCTTTTTCAGCCGCCTGCCTTATTTTCTTTCCATTATCATATTGTCCCGAGATTTTTAACCCGTTTAAAAGCTGCGAATAAGAATTGGATAGCCTTTCTAGCCCTTTTTGGGCTACCCTCAATTTTTCATCATCAAAATCTAGCGGACTGCGATAATGGGTAGCCAACAGGTAAAACCTTATTACCATTGGATCAAATTTCTCCATTATTTCTCTAAGTAAAAAGAAATTACCTAGAGATTTGGACATTTTCTCTTGATTTATAGTTATAAAACCATTGTGCAGCCAGTACCTAGCCATAGGTGCATCCATTAAGGCTTCCGTCTGGGCAATTTCATTTTCATGATGGGGGAAAACTAAGTCATAGCCTCCTCCATGAATATCAAACTCCTCACCCAAATACTTGCAGGACATTGCCGAGCACTCTATATGCCAGCCCGGCCGTCCTTGACCCCAGGGGCTATCCCAAGCAGGCTCTCCTGACTTAGCTTTTTTCCATAATGCAAAATCCAAAGGATCTTTCTTTCGCTGGTCAACCTCTACCCTTGCCCCCGATAGGAGGTCATCAATACTTCTACCGGAAAGCTTCCCATAGTCAACAAATTTTCTTACGGAGAAATAAACATCTCCCTCAACCTCATAGGCATATCCTTTTTTTTCCAAATTTTTAACAAAGTTAATTATTTCTTCCATATGTTCACTTACTTTAGGATGGATATCTGCTCTTTTTACCATAAGCCTATCTGCATCCGTAAAATACTCAGTTATATATTTATCAGCTAAAGCCAAAGGATTTTCCTCTTCTTCTTTAGCTTTGTTGATAATCTTATCATCCACATCAGTAAAATTTTGCACATAAGTTACCTTATAACCCAGATATTCCAAATACCTTCTAATAGTATCAAATACTACTATGGGCCTAGCATTACCGAGATGAATAAAGTTATAGGTGGTCGGCCCACATACATACATTCGTACGTGTCCTTCCTCCTTGGTTATGAAATGTTCTCTCCTCTTAGTTAAGGTATTATAAACGTGTAAATTATTATTCATTTTTTTTACCCTCCAATTGATATACCTTTTCTTCGAGCCTTTGAACCTGCTTTTGCAAGCATAAAAGCATTTCTTGAACAGGATCTGGGAGATTATTGTGTTGCAAATCTATTTCATTTATTCTTTCTTTATTTAAATTTACTCCATCTTTAATTACGACCCGCCCTGGTACCCCTACAACTGTACAATTCTCCGGAACCTCCCTTAGTACAACTGAGCCTGCCCCTATTCTTACATTATCCCCAACTTTAAAAGAACCAAGTACTTTTGCCCCGGTACTTATAACAACGTTATTTCCAATAGTCGGGTGTCGTTTACCCTTTTCTTTTCCTGTGCCTCCTAGAGTAACGCCCTGATAAATAGTAACATTATCTCCTATTTCTGCTGTTTCACCAATAACCACCCCTGCTCCATGGTCAATGAATAATCCTTCACCAATAGTGGCCCCCGGATGAATCTCAATCTGGGTAAGAAACCTTCCTACCTGCGAGATAAAGCGGGCTAAAACATACCATTTCATTTTGTAGAAAAAGTGACTGCTTCTGTGAAACCAGATTGCATGTAATCCGGGATAATTTATTAAAATCTCTAAGATACTTTTAGCGGCAGGATCTCTCTCAAATACAACCTGTATATCCTTTTTTATTCTATTAAACATTATTATCTCCTCCTCTGTTTACTTATGGGTAAAGCTTTGTGGTCAGCATCCGATGAATGGCATTTTCCTGGGATGCATCTGCTATTAGGTCTTACTGCATGATGCATCTGATGATTGTGAATTTGTTTTGATGCATCCTTTAAGCTAGACCCGGGTGCAGATGCCACCTATGATACTAGCATGCATGGGATGCATCCCATAATATTTACCTTTAAGCAGATTCATGCCTTTTTTTGTACGCAAAAAAGTCCCTCATCTCCTACAGAGACGAAAGACTTCGCGGTTCCACTCTGGTTGAACAGTAATTATAATTACCGCTCCACTCATTCGGGCTTTTAACGGTGCCAACCGGAAAAACCTACGGTTTATTGGAGAGCCAACAAAAGGTTAAGGTTTCGCTTCGCTAGGTTAAGGTTGAGATAAGACCAGAAATTAAACCCGGACTAAACCTTAGCCTTAGTCTGACCAACAAAATTACTTAGAAGCTAACCTTGACCAATAAGATTTGACCTAAAAGTTAAGTCAACCTTAACCTGTTATCAGGCGTAGCCAGATAACACTTCAGCTTTTCGATTCACGGGTGCACTTCACTTCTACCGGAGCCTAGGTTTGCTTACAGCCGACGACAAACCCTCTCTGGAGGTTCAATAAAAACTACTCTCCCGGTCATTATCTTTACTTATTTAGACTTTCGTCTATCGTCCATCGATTATTTTGTTTGTCATCGCGAGCGTAGCGCGGCGATCTCTTACCCAAGAGATTGCTTCAGTCGTACCTCCATCACAATGACACATTGGATTAAAATCTGAGTATATTTCAAGTTGACTTGAATCTTAATAATAATTATATCTCGGCTTAATTCCTAGTGTCAAGGTATGAATTAAAACATAAGACATTTCTATTAGACGATGGACTATTAGCTTATCGACTATTAGCCTTCTCTAGCGTATACTCTACCCGCTTTTCTACCAGTTCTGTACCTAGAACAGGAATAATATAATGAAGCTCTGGTCCGTGCATCTGCCCCGTCAAAGCTACTCTAATGGGCATAAATACATTTCTGCCTCCAAGTTTGGTTTCCTTGGTAATTGCCTTCAACGCCTTTTTAACTGCTTCTGGTTCTATTATATCCATTTCTTTGAGCTTTGTTCGTAAAGCTTCAATAACTTGAGGCACCTGTTCTTCCGTTAGCACTAGGCGGGTCTCCTCATTTTCAAACTCAACCTCTACCCCAACAAATATTTTCATGTAATCAAGAACTTCATTAACACAATGTATTTTTTCCTGAATAGAAGTTACAATCATTTCTACCCACCGGTATTGTTCTTCGTTAATGTCCTGAGGTAAATAGCCTGCTTCCCGAAGGAAAGGTAAGGCTAGCTTTACAATTTCTTTAGCAGGGCTTTGTCTAATATAGTAGCCGTTAATCCATTTTAACTTATCCATGTCAAATACAGCAGGATTCTTCGCAACTCTATCCAGAGAAAACTGTTCAATTAACTGCTCCATTGTGAATATCTCTTCTTCGCCGCCAGATGACCAGCCCAATAAAACCAGGAAATTCACCACAGCTTCTGGCAAATAGCCCTGTTCTTTATACTGAACAACAGAGGTAGCTCCATGCCTTTTGCTCATTTTGGATTTATCCTTACCCAGTATTAAAGAAATATGTGCAAATTTTGGTTTTCCCCAATCTAAAGCTTCATAAATCAAAACCTGCCGTGGAGTATTTGATAAGTGTTCCTCGGCACGAATAACATGGGTGATTTTCATTAAATAATCATCAACTACTGCTGCAAAATTATAGGTGGGAATCCCGTCTGATTTAATTATGACATAATCCCCAATACCGCTGGACTCAAAAATAACGGTCCCTCTAACTAAATCATCAATAACAACGGGTTGGTTATCGGGAACCTTAAATCTTATAACCGGCTTACGTCCCTCATTAACATACTTTTCTTCCTGCCCTTTAGTTAGTTTTCTACAGCAGCCGCTGTAGCGCGGCAACTCCCCTTTTGCAGTAAAGGCCTGCCTTTGCTCCTCTAGCTCTTCCTCACTACAGTAACAAAGGTATGCCAATCCTTTTTCTATAAGTACTTGGGCATACTTAGTATATAAATCCAACCTCTCAGTTTGACGATAGGGTCCAAAGCTGCCTCCGACATCTGGTCCTTCATCCCAATCAATCCCCAGCCATTTTAGCGATTCATAAATATTAAGCTCAGACTCCCGACTAGACCTTTCTAAGTCGGTATCTTCTATCCGGAGCACCATTTTGCCGCCTAATCTTCTAGCCAGCAAATAATTAAAAAGAGCTGAACGAGCTCCCCCTATATGTAATGGGCCGGTAGGACTAGGAGCAAAACGAACTTTTATATTTTCCATTTAAATTAACCTCCATCAATTAGTTACTAGTTACTGGTGACTGGTGACTTTAAAAACTGTGCATACCGCATAGCAAGCTATGCCTTGTCCGTTTCCAGCAAAGCCAAGACCTTCTGTTGTCGTTGCTTTGACATTTACCAGATCTTTTTCGACTTTTAAACAGTGAGATATGTTTTCCTGCATTTCAAGAATAAATGGTGCTAGTTTAGGCTTTTCAGCTACAATTGTAGCATCAATATTATTTACCCGAAAGCCTCTATCTGCTAAAAGCTTATTTATCTCCGCCAGAAGCAGAATGCTAGAAATGCCTCGATATTTTTCATCAGTATCAGGAAAGTGCTTGCCAATGTCACCCAGCGCCAAAGCACCCAAGAGTGCATCCATGACAGCGTGCACTAAAACATCCGCGTCAGAGTGGCCCAATAATCCCATCTCATAAGGAATATTGACCCCACCTAGGACCAAAGCCCTTCCCGCTACAAGCCTATGTACATCATAACCAAATCCTATCCGCATGATTATCCTCCATTATTTACAAGGTTAAGGTATCGCTTCACTTCATTACGCTAGGTTAAGGTTTCGCTACATTACATTTCGCTAGATTTTCTTTAGTTTTTTGAATCTTGCGAAGCGAAATCTTAATCTTATCTTAGCCTTAACCTCAGCCTCAGCCTCAACCTTAGCCTTAGCCTTGGCCTGACCTGCAAAATTACTTAAGAGCTAACCTTGCTATTTTAGCCTCCTGGCTAAAATAGCATTTCCAATATCCAAATCTTCCGGAGTCGTAATTTTAATATTTTCATAGCTGCCAAGAACAACCCTTACATCTTTACCAATTAACTCTATAAGAGATGCATCATCTGTTCCACATATTCCTTGTTCATAGGCAAATTGATATGCCTTCAGGAGCAGTTCCCTATTAAAAACCTGTGGTGTCTGTACAGCCCATATTTCCCCCCGAGGAATAGTCTCTCTGACAGCTCCGGATATTACTCTTTTAATAGTATCCTTAACAGGTACGGCAACAATTGCTGCCTCTTTCTCTTGGGCAAGTGCTATAGCCTCAGATATTATATTCTGCGCAATAAGTGGCCGTGCACCATCATGCACGACCACTAGTTCACATTGGACTGGCAGGGCTTTTAGACCTTCAAAAACAGAATCCTGCCTTTCTTTACCACCAACCACTACCTCAAGTACCTTATTAAAGTGATAGGGTTTAACAATCTCTTGATAACAAAAATTTACTTCATCTTGCCGCGAAACAACAATTATCCCATCAATTAAAGGGTGTTTTTCAAAAACCTCCAAGGTATGGACTAGTATTGGCTTGTCCATCAGGTTTAGATATTGTTTATTAACTTTTGTACCCATTCTGCTACCTTGACCAGCGGCAACAATAACAGCAACAGTTTTAAACAATTCCTCCCACCTCATTATAACCTCTCTTTTCATCACCCTTAAGCTTAGCAAAAATCATCCTTCCAGCCGCAGTTTGGAGCACGCTTGTAACCAAGACTGTAACCGTGTCACCTATCACGCGCCTGCCGTTTTCCACAACAATCATGGTGCCATCATCTAGATAAGCCACACCCTGACCAGATTCTTTACCATCTTTTAAAATTTGTACCGTCATTTCTTCACCAGGAAGAACTACCGGCTTTATTGCATTCGCTAATTCATTTATGTTTAATACTTTTACTCCCTGTAGCTCTGCAACTTTATTGAGGTTATAATCATTTGTCACTACATATCCATCTAAAACCTGGGCGAGTTTTACTAGTTTACTATCCACCTCTGCAATTTCCTCAAAGTCAGTGCTGGAAATTTGAACTGTAATATCCAATTCCTTACGTATTTTATTTAAAATATCCAATCCCCGCCGACCTCGATTTCGCTTTAGAGAATCTGATGAATCAGCAATGTGCCTTAACTCCTCCAAAACAAAGTTGGGAATAACCAGTGGGCCCTCTACAAAACCTGTTTTACATATATCTGCGATTCTTCCGTCAATAATAACACTAGTATCCAAGACCTTATGCTTTGGCTTGCTTTCAAGTTTGTTTGCTTTATCCTTAGAACCAAACTTGAATATCGAAAAAATACTGAGTAGGTCTTCTTTTTTCTTAGCCCCTACACTCATTCCGATATAACCCAATAATAGACTGGCAAAAATAGGAATGTACGTGCCGACAAAAGGAATTCTTGAAAATGAGTTTCCTATAAAACTAGCAATTATAAGTGCAATAATCAAACCGATAGCACCACCCAAAAGATCCTGAATGGGCATTTTTTGCAGGCTTCCTTCAATCCAACCCGTCATTTGCAATACCCACTGGATTGCCCTAGGGGCTATACTGTAGCCAATTAGTCCTAAAATAACCCCCGGAAAAACCATTAAGGCTATTTTAATCTCATTGTTAGCGGGTAATGTAAAAAATTCACGGGAGACAAAGAAACCTAAATAAAGACCTCCTGCCGCACAAGCCAGTCCAATCCCTATTCTAACTAGCTTTTTTATCACTTTTTCACCCCCCTTCCAGAATATACAAACTTAGTTATCATTATACGATACTTTCGGGCTTGCTTTCAAGGAAAATAGCCTAAAAATAGCAAAGTCTATTTCCTACAAAAAAAACGACCAGGCAAGCCTGGCAATTACAGCTTATGCAAATAACTCTTCTAACATATTTTTAATAGAATCTTCTTTTTCCTCTTTGGCCAGAACCAGCTCACTTATTAAAATTTGCCGTGCGTTCTCAAGCATTTTCCGCTCTCCTGTCGAAAGCCCTTTTTCTCTATCCCGCAAAGAAAGATTCCTTACAACTTCTGCAACTTCATAAATATTACCGCTTTTTATCTTTTCCATATTTGCCCGATAGCGTCTATTCCAGTTGGCAGACATGGAATTGTCATTATCCTGGAGGATTGATATTACCCTAATTACTTCTTCAGGATTAACAACCTGCCGTAAGCCGTTTTCATTGACATTATCAATAGGAACCATTAACTTCATATTTCCAAAAGGCATTTTCATGATGTAGTAGCTACGTTTGTCACCCAGTACTTCTTTTTCTTCAATAGCCTCGATAATGCCAGCTCCATGCATAGGGTATACTACTTTATCCCCAATCTTAAACATTCTTTCACCTCCAGAATAAATATGAGCCTATTTTATCAAAAAAGGAGGATGTTGTCAAAATTTAATAATTATATCATGGCATTTTAATAAAAGTCAACAACTTTTCACAAACTTTTAGCTAGAATTTCTTCCGAAAATCCTTAAAACAACGCCAATTTTACCCCACAATGGTACATCCGCTGATTTTTATTTTATTATTTAAGCTTCATCCTTTAATCTTAATCTTAACCTTAACCTTAACCTCAACCTTAACCTTAACCTCAACCTCGCCTTATTAATGCTTATGCAATAGATAAATAGTTATGTTATTTCGTTGACATATTAACTTCCGCAGCTCTATAATACTAAATATAGGAGCCCATAAAGGGAGTTGATTTCGAAATGAAGGATTCAATATGTAAAGATTTCCAGCAAACCGTTGCTGAATACCTTATTCGGCATCAGAGTATTTTAGATATCCTTTCAAAAACCCAGGAAACAAATGCCCGTGTTAATCGATCTGTTACTAAAGCTGTAACTCAATGCGGATGTGTAGATATAAATGGTAAAAAAAGCCCCTTAACCGAAGATGCTTCCTTTGAAAGCATGAAATCACTGCTTAGCAGTCAACTGACTGGCGAATTGTGCGAACACTGCAAAGGTGTAATTGAACAGGAAATAGGCAAAAATCTATTTTATCTAGCTGGTCTCTGCAATGCCTTAGGTCTCAGCTTTGAGGAAGTCCTTGATAAGGAACATAGGAAAGTTAAAACTTTGAGAATGTTTAATTTGACATAAAAGAAGTCCGGGAATCCGGACTTCTTTTATGTCAGGGACCAGGGCTCAGGGACCAGGGCTCAGGGACCAGGGCTCAGGGACCAGGGCTCAGGGACCAGGGCTCAGGGATCGGGGATCGGGGACCAGGGCTCAGGGATCGGGGCTCAGGGACCAGGGCTCAGGGATCGGGGATCGGGGATCGGGGATCGGGGATCGGTGAACAGGGACCAGGGATCAGTGATCAGGGATCAGTTACCGGTGCCCGGAAAAACCAGTTGGCTCTCCTGGGTGCAATGGAAAATTGCATCATTTTCTTTTAAAAGTTAAATTGTCATTAGAAAAAATTTCCCCTAAGTATAACTTAGGGGGTTCAAAAGTTGTAGATAGCAAGGCAGATTTTAAAGCCCAGGCCGCAGTCGTAATTGTTGGGGACATTCCTGTCCAAAAAACTCTCAAAAACTCGGCAGGTGTGTCCCCTTTCCATTTTACGTCGAGGACCTCGGCTTTAAAATTAACGAAGCTAGATGCGGCTTTTCAACCCCCTTAAATATGTCTATCAAGGAATATCTGTTCCCGGAGGCGTCTTAGTCCATCCTTAATATTTCTGGCCCTCACTTCACCAATCCCCTCCACTTCATCAAGCTCTTCAGTAGAGGCATCCAAAATGCTTTGGAAGTTGGGGAAAGAAACCAATAAGTTATCTATTACCTGAGCAGGCAGACGGGGAATTTTATGTAATAATCTAACGCCTCTAGACGAAACAGAAATATCTACATTATTATGGGGTAGAGTATAACCCATTTCTCGAGCTATATTTGATAGCTCTAATAATTCCTCCGAGGACCATGTCCTTAGATTCTTCATTATTTCCTCCGGTTTTTTTTCTAGGCTGCGTTGATAATAATCCCTAATTACACACAGGCCTTCCTCTTCTACATTAACCACCAGCTCTTCAGCCTGCATATTAATTAAACGTCCTTCTACCCCCAGTTCCGTAATATATTTCTCCAATTCCTTAACAATGTTCATTACCATCTCTGTGCGCTGCAAAACCTTTGTTACATCAAATACAGTAACCAGATCATCATATTCCAATGCACTTAAATTGTTTAGTGCTCTATCTAAAACGTTTTTATACTTTTCTAATATCTGAATAGCTTGGTTGGCTTTTGTCAGAATAACACTGATATCTCTTAAGTAGTATTTAATAAAGCCGTTATATAACGTTATAACATTTCGCCTCTGAGAAATAGAAATAACCAGCTCTTCAGTTTGCCGAGCTACTCTTTCAGCTGTTCTATGTCTTATTCCCGTCTCAGTTGAAGGAATAGTAAATGCCGGAACCAATTGAGCATTAGCAATCAATATCTTTGAGGCATCCCGGTTTAGGATTATTGCGCCATCCATTTTAGCCAGCTCATATAAAAATGAGGGCGAAAAAGGAGTATTGATCTGAAATCCGCCCTCAACAATAGACATTACTTCCGGACTGTCCCCAACAACAATCAAACCACCTGTTTTAGCCCGTAGAATATCTTCCAACCCCTGCCTCAACCTAGTTCCGGGAGCTACCATCTTTAAAGCCTCGATCAGCCTTTCCTCATATATTTTATTCATTTCCAATAATTAACCCCCCAGTACAAAATCCAATGCCTCCCGAACAGTTTTTACTCCAATTAACTCAATTGGAGACTCCTGCTTATTTGTAGTATTACCAAAAGGTACAACTGCTTTTCGAAAACCTAATTTAGCTGCCTCAGCTAAACGCTTCTCCAAATAATTTACCGCTCTCACTTCTCCCGTTAAGCCAACCTCTCCAATTACAACAATATCCTTATCCGCAGCAAAGTTTTTATAACTTGAAGCAACAGCTAAAGCAATCCCCAAATCAAGGGCGGGTTCATCAATCTTCAGACCACCTACTATATTTATATATGCATCATGGTTACCTAAATTCAAACCTACTCTTTTATCTAAAACAGCCATAATCATAGCTACTCGGTTATAATCTGTCCCTGTAGTCATCCGCCGAGGCTGCCCAAAAACTGTTTGAGATACGAGAGCCTGAAGCTCAATAAGCAGAGGTCTAGTCCCTTCCATACAAGGCACCACAATGGAACCTGAGCTTTCTAAAGGACGTTCCGCTAAAAAAGCCTGGGATGGATTGGCTACCTCTTTTAAGCCGTCTCCGGTCATTTCAAATATTCCCAATTCGTTAGTTGAGCCAAAGCGATTCTTGAGCCCCCGCAAAACCCGGTACTGGTAATGCCTTTCTCCTTCAAAATATAAAACAGCATCTACCATATGCTCCAAAACTCTAGGTCCCGCTACAGATCCGTCCTTGGTTACATGGCCCACAAGAATTACTGGGATTCCCCAGCCTTTAGCCCACTGTAATATTCTCCCCGTACATTCCCTTAGCTGACTGACACTTCCAGGAGCCGAGGAAACTTCTGTTAAATAAACAGTCTGAATAGAATCTAAAATAATAAAGCCAGGCTCAGACTTTTGAATCTCTATTTCAATTTTTTCTAAATCTGTTTCAGCTAGAATCAGCAAGTTACTATTATCAACACCTAATCTTTGTGCCCTAAGCTTAATCTGATGGCAGGATTCTTCCCCGGTTACATAAAGCACTGGTTTTTCCAACTTAACAGTATGACCACACTGCAAAGTTA
Organism: Clostridiaceae bacterium BRH_c20a; assembly: GCA_000961765.1. Lineage (GTDB taxonomy): Bacteria > Bacillota > Peptococcia > Peptococcales > BICA1-8 > BICA1-8. The sequence continues at coordinate 126,069 of LADT01000013.1, forward strand.
AAGTAGATTTGCCTATTCCCGGGTCACCTGCTAGAAGTATTAAAGCACCAGGGACTAAGCCACCACCTAAAACTCTGTTTAGCTCCGGGATCCCCGTATCTATTCTTTCACTCTCATCGGCCTGAATATCACATAAATAAGCCGGTTTACTTTCTCTGCCTTCAGTAATGGTTTTTTTCCCTTTTACAGAGGAGACAATTTCTTCAGTAAAGGTATTCCAACTGTTGCAACCAGGACAGCGTCCTAACCATTTTAGACTTTCTTGTCCACATTCCTGACAAAAAAACCGAACCTTATTTTTAGCAGCCATATTTTCCTCCGTTTTTCTTCTGGGATAGATTATGGGTCAGTGACCAGGGCTCAGGGTCCAGGGTCCGGTGACCGGTGACCAGAAAAATCTAGTTTTATTATTCTAAATTATACCATATTTTGTTTGGCATGACGGCTTCTTTGTCAAATTCTTGGTCGGCATTATGGCTAATGAGGCAAGCTATTAAGGTTGGCGTGACGTCTCCTGAGTAAGTATTGTAGGTCGGCGCGATGGCTACCACGCGAGTTTTTTTGGGTCGGCGTGACGTCTCCTCTGAGACCATTAGGGTCGGCATGACGGCTAATAAGTCATTTTTTGCGGTCGGCATTAAGATCCAAGTTTACGTCACACCGACATGCAATATATCCCTCAAACCGTCATGCCGACCTCCCAAATAATCCAATAGCCGTCATGCCGTCATGCCGACCTCCCGAATAGCCCCATAGCCGTCACGCCGTCATCTTGATTATCCCAATAGCCGTCATGTTCACGAAAAAAGAAGGCTTTCGCCTTCTTTTTTCGCCTTCTTATTTCAGTACAATTTTGTCATTTTCGGCATCGACTATCACAGTACTTCCGGCCTTATACGTTCCCTTCAGCATCTCCTCTGCTAATGTATCTTCAATCAGCTTTTGGATTGCCCTTCTCAATGGGCGTGCTCCATAAGTGGGATCAAAGCCTTCTTTAACTAGAATATCCTTGGCTCCTTCTTTAACATCTAGCTGAAACTCGTTCTCTTTTAAGCGAGATTCTAATTCTTTTAGCATTAAACCTACAATTTCTTTGATATGCTCCTTTTCCAAAGCATGAAAAACTATAGTTTCGTCTATTCTGTTTAAAAATTCCGGCCTAAAGGATTTTTTCAGTGCTTCCATTACCCTATCTTTCATAACCCTATAATTATCATCGTTACTGGGTTGAGTAAAACCTAATGGGCCTGTTTGCTTTAAGTGACTAGCTCCGACATTAGAGGTCATAATTAAAACTGTATTTCTAAAATCAACTGTCCTGCCTTTACTATCTGTTAAGCGACCATCTTCTAGAACCTGCAGCAATATATTAAATACCTCGGGATGGGCCTTTTCAATTTCATCTAGGAGAATCACCGAGTATGGCTTCCTCCTAACTGCCTCTGTCAGCTGCCCCCCTTCATCATATCCGACATATCCGGGTGGTGCACCTACTAATCGAGATACAGCATGCTTTTCCATATACTCCGACATATCAATCCTTACCAACGAATCCTCATCACCAAATAAAGCTTCAGCTAACGCTCTAGCTAACTCTGTCTTACCTACTCCCGTAGGACCAAGGAAGATAAATGAACCAATTGGCCTTTTCGGACTCTTGAGCCCCGACCGAGCTCTCCTCACAGCTTTAGAGACAGCTTTGATAGCATCTTCTTGTCCGATTACCCTTTGATGAAGTATTTCCTCCATTTTTAAAAGCTTTTCTGTTTCTTCCTGAGCAAGCTTACTTACGGGAACTCCAGTCCAGCTCGATACTATATTTGCTATATCCTCAGCCGTTACTGTCTGAGTTTTATTCAGGTTTCCATTTTTCCAGAGCTCTCGCTTATTTTCTAATTCTCTGCGTTTTTTCTGTTCCTGATCTCTTAATTCAGCTGCTTTTTCGTATTCTTGAGCCATAACAGATGCTTCTTTTTCTTTACTTAATCTTTCTATTTCTTCCTCTAACTCTTTAAGATCTGGTGGAGCAGTCTGTACCTGGAGATGGACCTTAGATGACGCTTCATCAATCAGGTCGATTGCCTTATCTGGCAAAAACCTATCTGAAATATACCTATCGGAGAGGCTTACTGCAGCTTTAATAGCTTCATCGGTAATTTTTACACTATGATGGGCTTCATACCTATCCCTTAAACCCAAAAGGATATTTACCGCTTCCTCAACATTAGGTTCATCTACCTTTATAGGTTGGAACCTTCTTTCTAAGGCTGGATCCTTTTCCACATGCTTGCGGTATTCATCCAAGGTAGTAGCACCAATAGTCTGCAGCTCACCTCTAGCTAAAGCTGGTTTTAAAATATTAGCTGCATCTATTGCTCCTTCCGCTGCACCTGCACCAATTAAGGTATGCATTTCATCAATAAATAAAATAACATTACCAACTTGGCGTATTTCATCCATTACTTTTTTCAATCGTTCTTCAAATTCACCACGATATTTAGAGCCAGCAACAAGTGAACCCATATCTAAAGCAACAACTCGTTTATCCTTTAAACTCTCAGGTATATTTCCATCTATTATCCTTATAGCTAACCCTTCAGCAATAGCTGTTTTACCAACACCGGGTTCACCAATTAGAACAGGATTATTTTTAGTTCGCCTGCTTAAAACCTGAATTACTCTTTCAATTTCTTTTTCTCGGCCGATAACTGGGTCAATCTTGTTATCCCGGACCATATTTGTCAAATCCCGACCAAATTCGTCAAGAGTTGGTGTCCTAGACTGCCCTGGCCCTCCCTTGTTACCTTGCTTACGGCCGGTTCCACCAGAATCGTTGTGGGGAACTCCTCCTAGTAATGCTAAGACTTGTTTTCGCATTTTGTCAGGATTTGCTCCTAAATCTAAAAGTACCTGGGCAGCTACCCCTTCCCCTTCTCGAATCAGTCCAAGCAAAATATGCTCAGTACCAACATAGTTTACTCCCCATTTAACCGCTTCATCCTGGGCCAAACCTATAACCTTCTTGGCTCGTGGAGTAAATCCAATTTCATTCTGTCCCATCTCTTCCTGACCAATATTAACTAACTTATTGATTGTTTCCTTGACTTGATCCAAATCTATTCCTAAGGCTGCAAGAGCCTTACCACCTACACCTTCTCCTTCTCGTAGTAAACCTAGAAGAATATGTTCTGTACCGATTGCTGGGTGTTTTAATTTCCTTGCTTCCTCTTGAGCATAATATAAAACTTTTTGTGCTTTTTCTGTAAATCTTTCAAACATAGTTCCACCTCCAAAAAATTAAGCTAGCTTTTCTTTAAAAATTTCTGCTCTTTTAATATCCCGAGCCTGAGAATCCATCTTCCTTTTTGCTAACACTTGCAGATATGCTGGCTGACATAAGAGATAAAGCTCATTGATCAGCTTAAATTCCATACTATCAATCATACCTACTGCTTTGCCTAGTCTTAAATCAGAAATTAAATTGAGCGCCTCCTGAGATGAGATTATTTTTGCATTTGTTAATATTCCATAAGCTCTTCTTGCCTTATCCTCTAGCTGCAAACCTGCATTTTGAACTAAATAGTCTCGAGCAGCCTGCTCTTGAGCAACAATTTTTTTAGCGACACCATTGATATTTGAAAGTATTTCCTCCTCATTTTGGCCGAGAGTAATCTGATTAGATACTTGGAAGAGATTTCCTAGCGCTTCTGTACCTTCTCCAAATAAACCCCTCACCGCAATACCAAGCTGTGAAAGCTGAGTAAGTATTCTACCCCCTTGACCGGTAAGCACTAAACCAGGAAGGTGCATCATTACCGACACTCTCATGCCTGTACCGAGATTAGTTGGGCAGCAGGTTAAATAACCAAACTGTTCATCAAAGGCATATGTTAACTTTTCTTCCATTTCATCATCTATTTTATCCGCAGTATTCCACAAATCATCTAATTGTAAACCAGAAGCAAAGCACTGAATGCGCAGGTGATCTTCCTCATTTAACATGATACTTATGGAGCCTTCCTTGTTGATTATTAACCCCTTATTCTCGGGTTTCTGAGCATGATCCGGGCTAATAATATGCTTTTCAACCAAAACCTGCCTCTCTAATTCAGGCAATTCGATAAATTTATACATTCTTAGCTCTCTATCGTTAGCTACTGTTTTCTCCAAATGTTCTAGAACAGCTTTAGCTGTAACCTCAGTTTGTTTCAAGGGAAAGGGAAATTGGGCTAGATTTCTAGCCAGACGTACCCGGGAACTCAATACTATTTCCGGAAATTGACCCTGACCTTGGGTCCAAATAGTGTGGGGCTCTTCAATTAGATTTCTAATCATTCACAAACTCCTCCCTCACTACTTTTTTCCTTTTCCAATTCTTTTATCTCATCCCTCAACTTTGCTGCCAGTTCAAATTCTTCATTTAAAACTGCCTTTTGCAGCTCTATCTTAGCTGCATTGAGCTCCTGTCTAAATCTTATAACTTTACCGGACCTTTTTGGTATCTTCCCTGTATGTCGAACATTGCCGTGAATCCTTTTAAATAAATACTCGAGCTTACTGCCATACAGAGCATAACAATTATCACACCCCAAGCGGCCTCCCTTAGCAAACTGACTGTAGGTCATTGCGCATTTTTCGCACTTTATTTCATTATCTTTCTTATCAAAAGATGTAAAAGAATCTACATCAAGCATACTGCTCAAAAAATTAGAAAAAGCAGAGTCTGGGAAAAACGCAAATCCTATAGGATTCTGCTGTTTCTTTGCACACTGTTCACATAAATGTTTTTCTACTTTATGCCCATTAACAATGTTTGTTATATGGACATTTGCTGGACGCTTTTGACATTCTTCACAATACATTTCTTAAAACCCTCCAATCATTTATTAGTTTACTAGTGGGCGAGTGGGCGAGAAAAACATTTTTCGTACCCAGTGTTCAGTGCCCAGTACCCAGTGCCCATAAAAAGTATCATAATATACCCACAGGTCCCTTCAGGGCACATGCCATATGTCATTGCGAGCCTGGCACTTAATTAAGAATAAAAGATGGGCATCAAACAAATTAAGTACCAGGTGTGGCAATCTACGGTTTTAATCTTGGGTCTGAGATTGCTTCTCTCCGCTCGCAATGACAGGATAAGGCGTTATTCAACTCTTTCACACTTTCCACTATAATTTTTAACGCGCCCACGTGCTCACGAATAGACGAATAGACGAATAGACGCTAAATATCTTCCCTTAATATTGTTGCTAAAATACTTTGTAATATTTGTGCCCGTAATGTATCCATATTTTTAGGTAATGAACCTGCTAATACATTTTCACTTGTTATATTCTTTAAAAGTATTGCTTCTCTTCGTGTCAAGTAATCTTCTTTTCTCAGATACTCCAATAAACCTTCCGACTGGTTCTGCGTTAATTCACTACCAATTATTTCATCAAAAAGTATTTTAAGCTTGTTATTACTGTTTATATTTAAGCGAATTATCCTGACATATCCTCCTCCACCCCGGCGGGTTTCGACAATATAACCATGGGCAGGTGTAAATCTGGTACTCAAGACATAATTGATTTGGGATGGTACACATTCAAAAAAACCAGAAAGTGTACTTCTCTGAACTTCAATAACTCCATTATGAGCGTTTTCTAGCAAAGTTTTTAAGTACTTTTCAATTTCCCTTGATAAACTGCTCATTAATCGCGACAACTCCCTGACCATATTTGACCTTATTATAATCATAATACCTTATTTTTATTCAATGGTCAAGTATGGTCAGAAAAGAAAAAAGACCAGGTTTCCCTAGTCTTAACTAATAAATTGGGGATATTCCTCAGCAAGATGACTCCCTAAGATGAGGTGTGTCCCCTTTCCTATTATGACATTCCTCAGCATAAGATGACTCCCTAAGATGAGGTGTGTCCCCTTTCCGCTGACCATTCCTCATACCTAAGATGATTCCGACAATGAGGTGTGTCCCTTCTCCCTACTAACCAACCATCTGCCTACTATATAGGTAACTGCTACAGCTAATAAGGTTCTAGTCATAAATAACACCCAAGAATTAGCTCCAATAGCACCAAAAATAAATGTATCCTCAAAAACCGCATGGTTTAAGCCTAGAAACACATTAATTAGTAACATATCCCTAGTAGTTAAATGACCTTCTTTAGCAGCTTGAACTAGCACACCGGCTCCATAAGTGAGGCCAAAGACAATCCCAACTATCAAAGGAAAAGTCGCTTCTTTTGATAGATATATCCTTTTAGTAAGGGGCTCAAAATAGTTACTGACCTTAGTGAGAACTTGTGTCTCCCTAGCTATCCTCAAGACCATCATAATAGGAAAAACTATTATTGCGATCTGAGTTACGGTTTTAAAGCTGCTGTTAGTAGCCTCTATGATTATATCCCAGAGCATACCTTTATCCTCCCATGAATAAGTTAAGAATTATTCCCGCCAATATAGCCGCTAGTACTCGAACAATTAAGATAAACAAACCATTAGCACCGGATTTTCTTGCGATCATAGTTTCTACTGGCAGACTATGGCAAAGTAAAATCATAGTACCAATGATTGTTATTTCTTTAGTTGTAAAAGAAAAAGAGGTTATAGCAGGGATAGCTGGATAAACTGTCAACGCATTAGCTATTACGATTGGCATCGTAGCTTCACCAGGCAAACCTAATAATAAGGTTATGGGTTCAAACATGGTTACCATCCAGCCAATTACCGGTGTATGCTTAAAAAATGTTATAACAAAAAAAACGGGAACTATTACTTTAGCCAGCTCCCAAGTTGTCTCCACCCCGTCCTTAATTCCTAGCTTTATTACTCTTCTAAGATCCAATATTTAAACACTTCCTTTATTTCAAAGCTGTAACAATTATATCACTATTAATAGAGGCCGACAATACTTGACTGCCGTACTGCATGTCATTGAGCGCGTTTAAAGCTTAATGGACACCCATGATGTCAGTGGGCGAGCTAAATAAAATACAAAAACCACCTTTTGATGGTGGTTCGTAGAGGATTATGCAGTCTGGATATACTCATTACCTATCTTTTTTCTAATTCTTTGAACTGCATTATCAACAGATTTATTTTGTAAATTTAATTTCAAGGTAATTTCATTGTAAGAATGTCCATTAATCCTAAGTTTAAGTACTTGTTTTTCCATATCCGAAAGAGCGTAATTCACCTTAAACAAAAGCTCATTGATTGTTTCTTTTTCAACAAGTAATGCTTCTGGTGAAGGGCTATCGTCTTTTAATATTCTATTCAAATAATTTTGGTAACCGCTTCCCATTCGTTCATCTTCTTTTTCCGCACATGCGTAGATGGGAATTGCATCATTTAATATTTGGTGCTTCTTACGGTTCGATCTTTTTATACATGAATCTAATTCTCTGGTAATACAAAGTATGGCAAAATTCTTAAATTTCTTTCCATTTTCTGCTTTATAAGCTTTTATCGCTTCTATTAAGCCAATGGTTGCCTCTTGATATAAATCTTCCTTATCCCCATCTTTGAGAAAATACTTTTCACAAATAAAATATATTATGCCCTGATATAGCTTTATTAGTTGATTTAGGGCTAACTCATCCCCTCGCTGGGATATATTGATCAGTTCTTCTTCAGTTAATTTACTGTAACCCCACACAGGTCCCACCCCACCATTTGTTTTGCTCTAAATTTACCACAAATAGACTTGGGAGAAAACAAACTTCAGTCCTATTCGCCTAGGACCCGGGACCTATTTTCCCGATATCGCGTAAGGTTGAGGCTGAGGTTGAGGTTAAGTAATTAATCTTTTTCTCAACCTTAACCTAGCGAAAGCGAAGCCTTAACCTTAGTAATGCTCGAGCATTGCTACTACCTTAACCTAGCAGAGCGAAACCTAAACCTTAGTAATGCTTTAGCATTACTACTCAAAAAGTTCAGTTGATAAATACCTTTCACCAGTATCAGGTAACATTACCAAAATCCTTTTGCCGATATTTTCTGATCGCTGAGCTAATTCTAGTGCTGCAGACAAAGCTGCCCCCGAAGAAATCCCAACTAAAAATCCTTCTTTTTTAGCAAGTTCTTTCGCTATTTTTAAAGCGTCTTCGGACTTTACTGTAATAACTTGATCAATTACTTCAGTTTTTAATACTTTGGGAATAAAGCCTGCCCCTATTCCTTGAATTTTATGGGGACCTGGCACTCCTCCACTAAGAACTGGTGACTCGAAAGGCTCAACCGCAACAATTTGTATACCAGGGAGTTTTTCTTTTAGTATGGTACCTACACCAGTTATAGTACCTCCAGTACCTACTCCAGCCACAAAAATATCTAACTGACCATTAGTATCCTCAAGAATTTCTATTGCTGTAGTTCTTTTATGTATTTCGGGATTATTATGGTTTTCAAACTGTTGAAGAAGAATAGCGTTAGAATTTTCTTTTACAAGTTCTATTGCCTTTTCAATAGCACCTTTCATTCCCTTATCTCCTGGTGTTAATACCAACTCTGCACCATAGGCCTTTAATAAATTTCGGCGTTCAATGCTCATTGTCTCAGGCATAGTAAGAATAAGCTTATAGCCTTTAGAACCTGCCACCATAGCTAAGCCAATACCCGTATTGCCACTGGTCGGTTCTACTATAACAGTATTAGGATTAATCAATCCGTCCTTTTCAGCAGCATTAACCATACTAAGAGCAATTCTATCCTTCACACTACCGCCGGGGTTAAAAGATTCAACTTTTATAAGTATTTCAGCCTGTATATCTTTTGTAATGTTATTAAGCTTGACAATAGGTGTCTTACCTATAAGCTCAGTAATATTATTATAAATCATAAAACCACTCCATTCCCTACTATTTTTATCGGTTTATAGTATTTTAGCATAGTACCATGATGAATGTCAATCTACCGGGATGCGTCACGATGCATGTCAGTCTATCGGGATGCACCCTATGCATGCGAAGCTTGCATGAGGCATCTGCTCCCGGGTCTAGCTTAAAGGATGCATCAAAATATATTTTTTTCATCTGGGGTACCATTGAATTAATAAGCATAGTGATGTTTTTTTTGCATACTTTATTTTATCCTAAATATACAAAAAAAACACAACTCAAAAAGTTGTGTTTAAAATATCTATGGTGGAGGGGACAGGATTCGAACCTGTGAAAGCGCAGCTAACAGATTTACAGTCTGCCCCCTTTGGCCAACTCGGGAACCCCTCCATGTTTTTTACTATTAGGTTAGTTAATTAGGTCAGTGTCACATGCATGTCTAGCTTACCTAAAAGCAGATTCATCCTCAAAGGCTATCATTTATCAGATGCTGTCATCCAGTATAGCAGTATAAGCATAAAGTATATAAAATTGGCTCCCCGAGCTGGGCTCGAACCAGCAACCACTCGGTTAACAGCCGAGTGCTCTACCATTGAGCTACCGAGGAGCATTGTTTGGCTTACAGGTTAAGTTTTTAGGTCGCTTACTTCGTTTATCGGTGGGCGCGTGAGCGCGAAGGAAAACGAATTGCAGATAATTTTTTTTAGCTCGCCCACGCGCCCACTGACATGCTGTACAGCAGTATAAGTAAGACGAATAGACGCATTTATCCATGCAAATGGATAAATGAAGTTCCTGGCAACGACCTACTCTTCCAGGACCCTGCGGTCCAAGTACCATCAGCGCTGGAGGGCTTAACTTCTGTGTTCGGTATGGGAACAGGTGTGGCCCCTCCGCTATTGTCACCAGGAACATATTAACTTTTGGGTCATTCTATGAGGTCAGTGGAAGAGTGGAAAAGTGGAAAAGTGTAAGAGTGTTTAAATCTTTTTCTCTTTCACTGTTTCACTGTTACACTATTTCACTGGAATAAGCTTTGCTTATTCCCTGAAAACTTCACAGTGGAAGAACATAAGGTCAAGCCCTCGACCTATTAGTACCAGTCAGCTCAATCCCTCACGGGACTTACACACCTGGCCTATCTACCAGATCATCTTTCTGGGGTCTTACTAGCTTTTGCTATGGGAAATCTCATCTTGAGGCAGGCTTCGCGCTTAGATGCTTT
>LADT01000069.1 GCA_000961765.1 Clostridiaceae bacterium BRH_c20a
AGATATGTCTCAATTTACCAACTCCAAGCGTTTGTGCTGCTGGGCAGGACTAACGCCTGGCAACAATGAATCTGCTGGTAAGAAGAAATCTGTCCGAATTACACGTGCCGGTATTTACCTCAAACCTGCATTAGTACAAGTTGCTCATGCAGCCGTGAAATCGGATAAATCTCCTTACTACAAAATCAAGTATGAACACATTTGTAAAAGGAGAGGCAAAAAAAGAGCAATTATTGCTATAGCAAGGATGATACTTACAGCTATTTACAATATGTTTGTTACCGGCGAAGTGTGGAATCCAACCGACTTGTATAAAATTGATATGCCACAAGAAATGCAGGACAAGCAGAAAGAAAAAGCCATTAAACAAGCAGCGAAATTTCTGATATCCCTTGGGCTAATAAAAGCTACTGACATTTCCGTTGCCTAGATTAAAGCTTTTTTTAAGTTTTTAAAGGGCTTAGTTCAGTGCGCCCTTTTTTACCGAATTTAAGTTTATTTTTCACGCTATCCCCCTTTCATAAACTAAAACCAGTTCATTCAACACGCTACATATAATGTACTACATATTATGTACTATTTATTATATAGCATGTTTTTGAAACATTTGATTATCATCCTCCCCCTATTTATTAGAAACATAGCTGTTTAATTATTGGTTTTTCTTTATTTTGACTTAAATATTAATCTATTTAATATTACCATAATTTTCATTAAATGTAAACGATATTATCTGACTCTTCTGAATCTTATATACTTTTATGCATGCTGTAAATTTTAAGATTTCTGTTATTTGTCCTTACTATTTTTACTATTTACTTCATTTTTCCTTATAATCATCTCTATAATGTGTTCCTATACTCTCTTTTCGCTTCATTGCCCCTTGTAAAACTACTTTCCCTAATAGGTCCATATTCCTGACAGTCATAAATAAGGGAACGAATTTTCCCAAAGCATTGGTTTCTTGTAATTTAGATAATTCAGTACTTATTTCCTCTAATCTTTGAAAACCATGTCCCATCATCTTTTTATTTCTGACAATTCCGGCACTATCCCACATAATTGTTTTTATTTTGTCTTTCAATGTACTAAGATGTTCATTTATTTGTTCATGGAAAGGATTATCGTCTAATAATTCTTTGAGCATCTTTACTTCTTTTAACAAAAAATCCGGAATACTATCCGTAGATAAAGATGATTGCCTTGCAGCATTTTCACCGGCAATTTTACCAAAAACTAATATTTCCGAAAGTGCGTTCCCCCCTAAACGATTGGCTCCATGAATTCCACCAGCAGTTTCTCCACAAGCCCACAAACCCTCTATACCTGTAAAACAGCTTGAATCGATTTTGACTCCCCCACAGCAAAAATGGACAAATGGAGCAACCTCTATATATTCCTTGGTTAAATTAATACCCTTAGCATGCAACCGTTTTACCAATGGAAAGCTGTTAAGAATTTGTTCCTCAGAGAGCTCTAATGCATCAATATAAACCCCTTGGTGCAATGTACCATTTCCTTCTTTAATTTCCTGATATATGGCTCTAGCTATAACATCTCTTGTAGCTAGCTCCATTTTTTGGGGAGAGTATTTTTCCATAAATCTTTCCCCTTTTGCGTTTAAAAGCTTAGCCCCCTCCCCCCTTAAGGTATCGTTTATAACCATTCCGGAAAATTGTTGGGGATGGATCATGCATGTAGGGAGAAATTGAATAAATTCCATATCAATTAGCTCTGCACCAGCATCATGGGCCAGTACATAACCATCACCACTGATACCTGCAGGATTAGTGGTATTTTTAAAAATTTGTCCAAGCCCTCCTGTTGCTAAAATGACAGATTTCGCCTTTATAACAATCAATTCACCTAAAGAGTTTACCCCTACTGCACCCCATACTTTTTGTTGGTCTGAAAGAAGCTTTATAACCGAGAAGTTATGGAATATTTGTATACCAGCCTGTTTTACCTTGTTCAACAATACCTTATAAAGCTGATGGTAACCTTCTTTACATCGGATAGTCCTAGGAAAAGAATGTCCTCCTGCTTTCATAAGTATATAATTATCTGTTTCATCCTTTAAAAATTCTACTCCCCAGCTTTCAAGCTCTTTGATTGCCGCAGGTGCATTATATACTAAAATTTCTACTAATTCAGGGGAATTTAACCAATGCCCGGAATTCATAGTATCCTCAAAATGCCGTTCTAGAGAATCGGAGTTTCCCGGTACATCCATAACGGCACAGTGGGCACCAACTGTTTGAATTGATGAATTTCCACCTTTTTTCGCTGTAAGTAAAACCTTTTTACCATATGCTTTTGCTTCAAGGGCTGCACGTAAACCTGCGCCACCTCCACCTATGACAAGGACATCGGTTTCATACATAAAGTTCCCCCCTTTTTTGGTGGCATTACTACATTTCGGCAGTTATTTTTTTAAATAATGGCTTAATACCACCACTGCCTAATATTTCAAGAGCATACTCAGATAGCTGTTCACCATTAAAACTCTTACCCGTTGAAATATTTGATACTTTACCTTCTTTTAAGTTTATCTCTAAAACATCCCCCTCATTTACTTTTTCCATAATACCTTTACATATTAGTAACGGCAGTCCAAGATTAACTGCATTTCGATAAAAAATTCGGGCAAATGAGTCAGCAATAACAGCACCAACTCCCGCATTAACAAGAGCTATTGGTGCATGCTCACGGCTTGAACCACAACCAAAGTTTTTACCGGCTACTATTATATCTCCAGAATTCACCCGATTAGCAAAGGTAGGGTCGGCCCCCTCCATGCAATGTGCTGCAATTTCCTTTGGATTTACCAATTCTAAGTATCTGCCGGGAATAATTTGGTCCGTGTCTATATTATGACCAAATATAAAAGCATTACCTTTTATTTTCCTCATACATTTTCCCCCTTAAGAAAAGTTCTAGGATCAGTAAGCTTACCCATCAAAGCTGAGGCTGCTGTTGTAGCTGGTGAGGCCAAATAGATTGATCCGCCTGTACTCCCCATTCTACCCGGGAAATTACGATTAGACGCTGTTACACAATTTTCTCCCTCTGCAATAACACCTTGATGGGCTCCTAGACAGGGTCCACAACCGGGCGTAGATAAAGTAGCACCTGCTTTTATTAAATCCTCAATAAAACCAAATTTAATAGCATTTAAAAGCACTTCATTAGAAGCAGGAATAATAATCAACCTAGTATGGGGATTGATCTTTTGACCTCGTAATATTTCAGCCGCTGCCTGAATATCCTCCAGTCTACCGCCGGTACATGCCCCAATAAAAGCTTGGTCAATACGTACTTCTGGTAGTTGATCAATTGAGACGACATTATCTACACTATGGGGTACTGCAATCTGTGGAGATAGGTTATTGATATCAAAAACGTAGTTCTCAGCATAAACAAAATCTTCATCAGTATCATAAATTTCAAATTCTTTATTTGTCCGTGTTCTAATATAATCCAATATTTTTTGATTAGGAACCATATATGCCGTTTTTGCACCCATTTCAACTGCCATGTTGCAAATAACCATTCTTTCAGCCACATCTAAGTCGTCTATATATGTTCCACAAAACTCTATTGCTTTATAGACACAAGCATCAGCCCCCAGTTTGCCAAGGATATGTAATATTACATCTTTAGCCATAACACCCGGCTCAGGCTTACCATTAATTTTTATTTCTACGATTTCAGGTACTCTAAACCATAGTTCACCGGAAATCATGATTGTAGCCATATCTGTAGCCCCTACACCAGTACCAAATGCTCCAAATGCTCCATGAGTGGTTGTATGGGAGTCTGTAGCAACCAAAATCATACCGGGATAAACCAAACCTGCCTCATGCATAACCTGATGGCAAACTCCGGTATTAATATCAAAATGGTGAGTCAGGTTATTTTCTTGGACAAATTCTCGCATTTCTTTATGAATTTGAGCAGTTTTAATGGTAGGAGCCGGTGCATAATGGTCAAAAACAAAACAAAGCTTATTTTTATCCCAAACCTTTTTTCCACCCATTTCATAAAAGGAATATATTGTCTGTAAATATAAGTCGTTAACCTCTGCCAAATCAACTTTAGCTTTTATAATTTCACCTGTAGTTACTACATCTTTTTCGGCATGTCTGGCTAATATTTTTTCTAAAGCATGCATTAAGTAGTGTCCTCCTTCTTAGAAGTTTTTTTAGTCTTAAACTTTTATGAATTTAATTCGATAAGCTTCCTAACTACTGCATCTCCCATGTCACTAGTGGTATTAATTCCTTCCATATCACGGGTTTTTATTTTACCTTCTGTACAAACCCCTTCTATGGCAGTAAGTAGCATTTTAGCCGCCCTTTCTTCACCTAAATGTTCAAGCATCATTTGCCCGGCCCAAATGGTAGCAATAGGATTGGCAACTCCTTGACCAGCAATATCAGGGCCCGAACCGTGGATAGGCTCAAACATAGAAGGGAATTCCTTTTCGGGATTAATGTTGCCACCTGGTGCAAAGCCTAAGCCTCCTTGAAAAGCAGCCCCTAGATCTGTTAAAATATCACCAAAAAGGTTAGAAGCTACTACCACATCAAAATCCTCTGGCTTGGTAACCATAAACATTGACATGGCATCAACTAAAACCTTTCGGGTTTTTATATTAGGATACTCGCCAGCAATTTCATCAAAAATTTTATCCCAAAAAACCATAGAGTGTCTTAGTGCATTTGATTTAGTTACATTAGTAAGTTTCCCACTGCGTTTTTGAGCTAATTGGAAAGCATAACGCATTACCCTTTCTGTACCATGGCGAGTAAATATGTTTGTCTGTAGTACAGTTTCTTGAGGTGCGTCTGACATAAAGGTACCACCAATATCTCCATATTCACCCTCTGTATTTTCTCGAACAAAAATCATATCAATATCTTCTGGCTGTTTTTTTAGGGGACAGGCTATACCCTTCAAGAGTTTAATTGGCCTTAAGTTTACATACTGTTTAAAATTTTGCCTGATCAAAAAGATTAGCTGACCTACACCAATATAATCAGGCACCCTAGGATCACCTATAGCTCCTAAATAAATAGCATCAAATTTCTTTAAAATTTCCAGCCCATCTTTGGGCATCATTTCCCCATGCTGCAAATAGTACTCACAACTCCATGGAAAATACTGATGCTCTATTTTAAAACTTCCGTCAATCTCACTAATTTTTCTCAATACCTTAATACCCTCAGGTATTACTTCTTTCCCCACGCCATCACCAGGTATAGCTGCAATTTTATAAATATTCATTATTCATCTTTCCTTCCAAAAAGGTTATTTCTTATAAAAAGGAACTGTTAGAAAACCTTCCGGCATAGCATACATGGTAAAATCTCCGCCGTGTTTTCTTCGCACATAATCTAAAGCTTCCTCTACAGAATGGGCCGGACGCATCATCAATTCCTTTACAGTTTCATCAGTTAGTTCTGATATTAAAATTGTTTCAGCCTTTGCTAGTAATCTAGAAGTTAAAAATGCTTTATGTATCCCTATTCTAAAATTTTCCTTGGAAAATTTCATGGCTTCCTCAGGAGTACTATGATTTTTCATTATATCATGAAAAAGTTTAGACCCTACACCTTCAGTACAAGCAGCTAATAATATTACTGTACCACCTTCTTTTACAGCACGAATTGCGTTGTCTAAGGTTTTTTGAGACTGATAAAATTCAATGTCTTTTGGGTATCCACCACAATTAGCAATAACTACATCGGCTAGCTCATTAATCTGGGCAGCAAAAAGCTTATCTACAAGATCCCTCCCTTTTTTATGAGCCTGTTCAACATCCCCTCCAACCATATAAACAAAGTCTCTATCCTTATCCAAAACCACGTTAAAAATAAAGTCAGGATTTAGCATTTGAGCTGCCTCTAACATGTCAAGATGTAATGGGTTATTCTCGAATTGACCCGAACGGGCTCTTTCATCCAACATAAAAAGATGATTTTGATTAATAGTCTTTTCATTACAAACACCAGGCAATACACTTTTACGTCCGCCTGTATAACCAGCTGCCATATGATAGGTTACTTCACCGGTCAAGATGACTTTGTCGGCTTGAGTAACTAATTTATTGACATACACCTCCGTACCCGCTTTAGTGGTTCCAATATAGTCTGTATTTTCCATATCAGTTCCAATATGGTCAACAATTTTAACTCTCTTGTATAACTCGTCTCCAATAATATACTTATGTTCATCTTTAGTATGGGCTCGATGTAAACCGGTAGCTACTAACAAGGTAATATTATCATCAGGAATTCCGTTTTCATTTAAATAGTTAATTATTACTGGTAGAAACTGATCCGTGCCCATTACTCGTGTAATATCGTTAATAACAATTACAACCTTTTCTCCGCTTTGGACTATCTCCCTTAAAGGCTTAGTACCAATTGGATTTTCCAAGGCTATTCTTACATTTTTCTCTACATCGGTTAACTTTTCTGTCTCACTTGTTCTTAGTACTCCAATTAAGTTGTTTTCTGGAATACTAAATTTTAATTTTCCTTTACCATAGTTCACATTAAAAATAACTTCGCTCATATTAGTCCCCCATACTATTTTTTTATCTCCTTATTAACAACTATTCCAAGATTCATGCCAAGGGTTATTCCCTACCAAAGCTATATTTTATACTTCATGATTAGCTGTTGTTACATAAAAGAAACGGTATGTGTTACATTTATGCAACGCATACCGTTAAAAACTTTTAAGATACCTCCATAATTGAGTTCGACTTATCCCTAGTTCTTTAGCTGCAGCTGTACGATTTCCGCCACATTGTTTTAATGTGTTTAAAATGAGCTCCTTCTTAATATTTATTAAAGGTTTATCTCCTCTAAAACATTGGAAATCATAATCATCTAAGATTTCTAAAATGTTTTCTTTAGTTATTACTTGATCACACAAAATAGCTAAACTTTCCATAGCATTTTCTAATTCCCTAATATTACCTGGCCAAGAGTAATGCTCAAGCAATTCAAAGGCTTCTTTGGATATTTCTAAACTTTTCATTAATTTAGAACACGATTTTTTTAAAAAGTAGTGACTTAATAAACCTATATCCGCTTTTCTTTCCTGTAAATTTGGTACATAAAGCTTTAAAATATTCAGCCTATAATAAAGGTCCCTTCTAAATTTTCCAGAGTCGATTTCCTCTCTTAGAGACTTATTTGTGGCGGCAATAACTCTAACATCAACTGGAATTACCTTTTCGGAACCTATTGGCCTAACCTCTCTTTCTTGCAACACTCTTAGTAATCTAGCCTGTAGCTCTATGGGAGTTTCAGCAATTTCATCAAGTAAAATAGTCCCTCCGTGGGCTAACGTGAAAAGTCCAGACTTTCCCTCTTTTCTGGCCCCGGTAAAAGCACCACCTTCATAACCGAAAAGTTCACTTTCTAATAAGTTTTCGGGAATTGCAGCACAGTTTACAGCGACAAATGGCCCTTTGCTTCTTGAACTAGCTAAATGTATGCTTTGAGCAAACATTTCCTTTCCAGTACCACTATCACCGATAATTAAGATAGTACTTTCGGTTTGAGCATATTTTAGTCCTTTCTCTTTTGTTTCCAATATAGCTTTACTTCTTCCTAGTATGCTTGTGAAGGTATATTTTGCTATATGACCTTTTTTCATTAAAGTAGCCCTAATTTTCTGCTCATACTCTTGTATCTTAGTTACATCTTCAAAAGTGGCTACCGCACCAACAACTTCCCCGTTCACCTTTATAGGGACTCTGTTTGTTAAGGCTAAAGTATCCCCAAACTTTTGTAATTGGCCAAATTGAGGCATATTTTGCTCCATTACTTCTATCAATTTGCTATTATTAATAACCTCTGTTACTTTCTTTCCCATGCTTGAATTTTTTGCAACACCAGTAATTCTTTCTGCAGCATGGTTATAAGTTGTTATTTCCCCATTTTCATTTACTGCTATTATTCCTTCGTTTATATAATCTAAAATAGCTTTGAATTGTTCAGTTTTTTCCCTTTCTTTTCGTTTTATATCTAATATTTTCCTCGCTTCATTAATACAATAATCAAGGGTATTTGAGCTGGTTTCTAAAAAAACAGTAGGTATTCCATGCTCTTTAGCCAATTTTTCAGCAACAGTACCGCCTAATAGTACGTCTATCTTCTTTGATTTCAAAACACTATGTAAATGTTCTATTGCATCTTTTTCACTTTTAACTAAATATGTCATTATATTAATATCAAGAATAGGAGCTAAGTTCTCCACTCCACCAATAACATTATCAAATCCAATGACACAGATATTACTCCCATAGCTTTTAGCCTTATGTATTGCTTTCAATATATCATATGGTGTAACCGGGATTTCAATAACTGGGCAATTAATATTACCATTTTCAAGACTTAAAACAGTACCACCCCTTGATATAAATACCTCAACTCCATTATTTGCTGCATTTATAGCAACTTCTAAGGCTTTGTCCAAATGTCCTAAACGAACTTCAACGTCTTCATATTTTTCAGCAATTTCTTTTGCCAGCTCATACATATTTTTATATGGCGCTATAAGCATTATTGGTTTCATTCTTTTCTCCAATCAATCAAGGTATATCAAAAAAGCTTCATCTTTATAATTTCTTATAAATAGCTGTAATTCCTTCTTTTACCTTCCTACTATTTTCCTCCGCACCAAACCCCGTATTGGACTTCCGCCATAAAGTTAATCCCATGCGTCGCGTAATAAAAAAGCGATGAATAATTATAATATTATTAACCGCTTTGAGTTTTTTATTGTTAGGAAATTCAAAAAAACTACCCTTTTCTTGTAAATTTAGTCATTAACCCATTTTTAAAGCGAGACGGGGGCTCCTGCCAAGCCTGCAGCCGAACTGCAATTTCTTCATTTATCTCTTCTGCGCTTTTTATTTCTCCCGTAAAACCAATAATTTCTAACCTTCTATTTGGAATATCTACTTCAACTAAATCTCCATCCTTAATAACTGCTATTGGCCCGCCGTCCATTGCTTCAGGCATTACATGTCCTATACAGGGGCCACGGGTTCCACCTGAATAGCGCCCATCTGTAATTAGCACCACACTATTTGCTAATTCTGGGCTTTCCATAATAGCTTCGGCTGCCATCAAATTTTCCGGCATCCCACTACCTCTCGGCCCTTCGTAACGAATAACTAGAACATCACCTGGAATAACGATTCCTTGGGTAATAGCGTTACAACACTCTTCTTCGCTTTCGAATACTCGGGCAGGTCCCTTATGTTGCATCATTTCTGGCACAACGGCGGAATACTTCACAACTGCACCTAATGGTGCTAGATTTCCATAAAGTACAGCTATACTGCCTTTAATCTCGGCCTTTTCCGGTGGATTAATTATTTCATCCCGATTTATTCCATAGTTATCTAAATACTCGGTGAATAATTCAAAATAGCCCTCTTTTTCTAGCTGCTCTAAATTCTCCCCCAAGGTTCTCCCGGTAGCAGTCAGCACATCTAGGTTGAGTTTATCTTTAAGATATAACTGTACTAGGGGTATACCTCCTGCATACCAAAATAATTCACTTGGATATTTACCACTTGGCTGCACCCAGGCTAAATGGGGAATTTCCCTATTATATTTATCAAAAGTGTCTAGAGATAAATCTAAATCCAGTTCTTCTGCTATCCGTGGTAAATGTAATAAGCCATTTGTGGAACCACCAATAGCAGCATGAACAATAATAGCATTTTGAAATGCTTCTATAGTAAGAATATCGGAAGTTTTTAAACCCTTTTTCACTAAATTAATAACCGCTTTCCCAGCATCTCTGGCCTTTCTGGTGATAAAACTCATTGTAGCCGGTGCTACAGCGCTTCCCGGTAGAGCTAAACCTAGTGCTTCAGCTATACACTGCATAGTACTGGCTGTACCCATAAACTGACAAGCTCCACAGGAGGTTGCTGCAGCTAATTGCCGCCTACGGACCTCAGTTTCAGAAATACTACCCGCTTTTTTTCTGGTAGATATATCGCCAATAATTGTATTAGTAAGCTTTGGTCCAGGGCGCATTGACCCACCTGGTACATGAACCGCTGGAATATCTAGCCTAGCAATGGCCATGAGGTGAGCTGGAACAGATTTATCAGAAGCTGATACTACTACCATCCCGTCCCAAGGTAAAACCGAACCATGCAATTCTACCATATCTGCCATAGTTTCCCGGGAAGCAAGAATATAATTCATGCCATTATGACCCTGTGCCCAACCATCACAAATATCAGTTACATGAAAATGAGCAGGTCTAGCTCCACTTTCCCAGACTCCAATAGCTACTTCTTTGCTAAGTTTATCAAGATGTACGCTACAGGGATGGCTTTCCCCCCAAGCATCATCAACTAAAATTTGCAGTTTCTCTAAATCGTCCTCGGTCCAGTTCATACCCAACCTTAGTACATCTGATTGGGGCCAAACACTTCGAGCCTCTAAGGCTTTTTGCTTAATACTTTCCATATGATCCCCACCTTAACTTTTTTCAACGTCTTTAATTTTATAACTTCTCAATTCAGTAATAAGATAGATTTCCTCTTAATCTAATAAAGTAAATTTACAAAAACTTGCGCAATAAGATATTTGATCTGAACAATAGATATCTAAAGTATTATTTTAAACTTTGACAACTTAGGTCTTTATGGACCTTTTTAAGCATTTCTCTAATAGGTAATTGATAAGGGCACCTTGATTCACAAATAGCAAAGTCTATACAGTCTTGGGTATATGCGCCACCAGCTAATGGTTTCATTATAATAGTACCCATCCCCTTATTCCTTGCTTTTGGAAATAGGTCCCTTTCACCCTCATCCTCCATAAAATTTCTTGGAAATTGTACTGTTTCAAATTCACTAACTTCAATTGCATTAAGAAAGTTTTAACAATATGGCCCGAAATACCGATATATCTTATCTTTCCTGCCTCTTTTGCTCTAAGGAGGGCTTTTAAAGCGCCATTAGGGCCAAGGACTTTCTCTAGCCCAACATCTGTCTTGACATTATGGCATTGATACAAATCTATATAATCAGTTTTTAGATTTTTTAGACTTATTTTAATATCTTTTGCCATTGCTTTATCATCCCTAACTAAAGATTTAGTTGCCAATATTACCTTTTTCCTTATGCCTTAAGGCCTAAACCCATTTTTTCCTCACTATCGGTATAACCCCTAGAATACCACCAAAACCCAAAGCTGAGACAGTTAGTCCTGTTTTGCCCAATATTCTATATTCCATATCTCCCACCTCAATGTAATTTAGAAGAAGGTAGATAGCCCTTTAGTCTATCTAGCCTTCATCATAAAATAAAACACCTACAATATTAAGTATTTTTACTGTATTGTTTCTAATTTACTTGCTTGAGAAAGACTATTATTTTTCCAACTTGCCATTTTCGAAGCAATTATTACTGCCTGTTCAATTGCACCTACCTTTGCTACTCCTTGGCCAACTATATCAAATGCAGTCCCATGGGCTGGTGTAGCTATTGGAAAGGGATGGCCAGCTCCTACAGTTACACCAAAATGAAAGCCCATCAATTTCATTGCTATTTGACCTTCATCATGATACATAGTAACAACCGCATCATATTCACCATTAAATGCATTTATAAATATAGTATCCGCAGGGTAAGGTCCCATAGTATTAATCCCTTTTTCCTTAGCCATCTCTATACCTGGCATAATTACATCAATTTCCTCACGTCCACAAAGGCCACTTTCGCCTCCGTGCGGATTTAAAGCCGCAACTGCAATCCTAGGGTAATCATAACCCGCTTTACTTAATGTTTCATGGGCTAAACGAATAGCACCATATACTTTCTCCTTACTCAAAATACTTGCTACATCTTTAATAGGAATGTGACTGGTTACTCTAGATGTCCACAAGTTATTAAAAACATTCATCTCTCCAAAAGCATCTCCAGTACCTATATAATGTGAAAATAGGAAATTTTCACATTCAAAATCATAACCACCTAAAATGAAAGCAGCTTTGTGAAGAGGAGCATAAACAAATCCCTCGGTTAAACCTTTTTTCCATAATTTTATAGCAGTAATACATGCTTCAGCAGTGACACGTCCGGAAATAGGATCAATTTCGCCTAAAGTAATACTAGCAGGATCCAAATTATTTAAATCCAATACCGGTACTGCACCTTCCCAGTCAATCAAAGAAATATCATCTATTAACTGAACAGGAAAATCAACTTTAGCAATTTTCTTTCCCATTTCCAATATCCTTACATCTCCAATGATAACTGGCCGACAATATGGTTTTAAACGATCCTCGGCACAAAGTTTAGCAATAAGCTCCGGTCCAATACCTGTTGCATCGCCCAATGTTATCCCAATCACTGGTTTCATCTAATCAACTCCACCTTTCAAAGCTAAATGGAAGGCTTCTATTAATTTAAAACCTTCTATCTTAGTTAAATAGTTAAATTCAAAAACCCTTTTTTTACTTATAAAAGTATAATATTAGAATTAATCAACGCTAGAAGCTTCTTTTAATTTCTCAGTTTTTATCCCACTTATTATTTTTTTAGAAAGTGGCGATAATAGAAATATTATGGAAAAGAGTATTAACGTTCCTGCAATTGGTCTTGTGATAATGCCCATTAAATCACCATTTAGTAAATAAGCCCGACGAAAATTCATTTCTGTTAATGGGCCTAAAACCAAGCCTAAAATTATTGGTGCCACGGGGAACCCACCCTTTATTAACAATAAATAACCTATTACTCCCATACCAAACATTAACCACAAATCTCCAATGTTATTTCTAACAGCATAGGACCCAACTATTGTAAAAGTAACTATAGTGGGAAAAAGAATGTTATAGGGTATTTCCAGAAGTTTTCCAAAATACCGTGTTCCCCATACTCCCATAAATAAAAATATAAAATTAGTTAAAAGCACTCCTATGATTATGGTATAAACCATTTTAGGCTGTTGAACAAAAATCATAGGACCGGTCCTTATACCATGTAGAGTGAGTGCACTTAATAATAAAGCCGTACTTCCGCTGCCTGGTATTCCTAAAGCTAATGTAGGAATAAATGAACCACCAACAGCTGCATTATTAGCCGTTTCAGCAGCAGCTACACCTTCTGCGATACCAGTTCCAAATTCTTCAGGTTTTTTAGAGGATCTAACAGCTTCGGTATACCCTAAGAAACTGGCCAAAGTCGCTCCAGCACCAGGTAATATGCCTATCCAAGTCCCAATGATTGAGGACTTAAAGATAGTCTTTCTTAATTGCCAAAGTTCATTTAATGAAGGTAATTTAGTACTGACATTTTTCACTAAAGCCTCTCCATCTTGGATTCCATCATTAATCTGTTTGAATAATTCCGAAAAAGCAAAAAGGCCTATTAATGCTGGAACTAATGGTATCCCGTCCTGTAAAAAAGGACTGCCAAAAGTAAGTCTATCTGCACCTGTTATTGCATCCATTCCTATACAAGCTAAAACAAGTCCTATAATACATGATGTAATAGACTTTAATTGATTGTTAACACCCAGGCTTGTTATGGCACTTAAACCCATAAAAGCCATCGCAAAATATTCAGCTGGGCCAAAAGTCACAGCTACATCGGCAAGTAAGGGTGCAAGGAACAATAAAATTAGTGAAGCAAATATTCCACCAATAGATGAAGTTACTGCTGCAATACCTAAAGCTTTACCTGCTTCCCCTTTTTGGGCCATGGCATAGCCATCAAAAACTGTAGCAGCGTTACCTGTATCACCTGGTACCTTTACAAGAATAGCTGTTATGGAACCACCAAAAACAGATCCATTATAGATACCTACCAAAAATAATATTGCTGGAATTAAATCCAACGAGTAGGTAAAGGGTATAAATAAGGCGATTGCCATTACTCCCGTTAGGCCTGGTAAAGCACCAAAAACTACACCAACAAACACACCACACAACAACATCATAAAATTATATGGTTCAAAGCTACCAGATAGACCAGTAATAATATTAGTAAGCATTATTCATTCCCCCATCATATTAAAAACTTATTGATTACTCTGAATACACTCACTCCCACCGGTAGCGGTACTTTAATTAATGTAGAAAATAGTAATGTCATACAAATGGTAACAATAAAAGGTACAGAAAATAATATGGACTTTTTCTTAATACCTATGAAAGCTAAAAGTAACATTAACATCATCGGTGTTGCAATAATGAATCCGAGTATTTCTAATATAGACGTGTAGATAATACAAACTAATACTGTTAAAACAAATTTAAGATTTCGTTTATTAAAAATAATCTTTAAATCAAACTTCTCTTTACTATTTATAAAACTACCAATAACTATGCCGATACTTAATAAAGCCAAAATTATCAAAAGTAACTTGGGCCAAAATGATGCATTAATACCTTTTGTTGTCATACTAGGCCTAGCAACAATATTTACGTTCATAAACAAAAATATTGTAACACTTAAAAGACTTAGACCCGCAATACGATCTCGCATAAATTACTCCTTTCATTTGGTGTTGGGCCGGTCAAAAATTTTCCAAACATTACTACCTAGTTTTCTTGGCTATTTAGTTGATTAAACAAAATAGCCAAGAAAAAATTATAAGGCGGTGAGAAATTGAACCAATTTTTGATTATTTGCTTATTAGGTCTTTGGTTGGTAAACATTCTCCTCATGCATTTTAAAAGGATTATTAAATATACCCCAGCTTTTTGAGAGCACCACTATATATTTCAAATTCTTCTTCAAGGAATTTTCCAAAATCTTCAGAATTCAAATAACCAGGTCGTTGATCAAGCATACTTTTCTCTTCTATATCTTTATATTGCGGATCATCAAATGCTTTTTTAAAAGCATCTTCTAAATACTTTACAATATGGACAGGTGTCCCTTTATTAACAAAAGCCCCTCTCCAAATTGCCAAAGTAACATCATAACCTAATTCTTTGGCGGTTGGAACATCAGAAAATTTAGGTAACCTTTCTTCAGTCATAACCACAACTGGTTTGATCTTACCGCTTTCATATACAGACATTGCGCTACTTGGCTCTTCATGCATTAGATCAACATGTTTTCCAAGTAATGCGGCCATGGTCTCTGACCCTGAGTTAAAAGGAATTATATTTGCTTCTATTCCTGCAGCATCGCAAAAAGAACTTACCAATACTTCATCAAATCCAGCCGGGCTTGTAATACCGAAATTCAATTTCCCAGGGTTCTCTTTGGCATATTTTATTACATCCTCCATAGTCTTATATGGACCATCTGGATTTACCCAAAACATACTTTGGTCGTGTTGAATTCTACCTATAGGTATTAAGTCTTTATGAGTATATTCACTTCGCTTCATTGCAGAATTAATTATTAGATCTGTACTAATAGTTAATATTGTATATCCATCGGCAGGTGTTTTGCAAAATTGAGTCATACCTACAGAGCCTGCTGCACCCGAAACATTATTTACTACTACCGTCTGTCCCATTATATCTGTAAGGGATAGAGAAATAGCTCGTGTGAAGTTATCGGTACCACCAGGACCATAGGGACATAAAATTGTAATATCCTTTGTCGGATATTCTTCAGCAACTGTACTTTTATCTTCATTGTTTTGTTCTACCTCTTTATTAGCCTCAGTAGACTGATTATCTGATGGTTTTTCCTGAGTACCACACCCTGCAAACATTATTAAACTACTAATTAATAAAACTACTATACATAATTTAGTAAACTTCATCATTTTTCCCCCTCGTATAATATAATAAATACTCCATGGGAAGGTAACTAATCTCTTTTTATCACCTCATTTCATTCAAAACAGAAATCTAGTATTAGATCCAGTTTATTATTTTAGTTTTTAAAGGATTAGTAATTTAAAATTTATTTGGATACCACCTCCCAAGCCCATTTTGATACCATTCTTGGTGTAGAGTCTGGTGGACAACCAGGTCCATAGAAGGCATCTGTAGGAATATTCAGGCTATTCTTGTAAAAATAATCTAGTGCACAGTCCCCTAATATAATTAAATTGGATGGAAAGATTGTATCTGGTATATATGGTTTTACACCTACGATCACTATCAAGGGAACTAATTTTGAAAGAAGAGCTTTATTATAGAGTTCATCTAATGCCCATCGCGTGCGTGCTCTGCATTCTCTACACACACCACCTTCTATTACAGTTACACCAGAATAAATTGCCGTTGTGCGTAAATCGGGTTTTTGAAATTCCCTTCTTAACTTTTCCAATTTGTCGCCAATTATGTTAATATTCTCAAGCCTCGCCTCACCTAAACCATCGAACCAAGCCATTCTAATATGATCTATATACATGGGGTCGTACGTCATTAGTGAGGCTCCTACAGCATCACAAGCTACGACATCACCACCGGCAATAGTAATATCTAAAGGTACTGTACTTCCTACCTTTGGTCCCAAGCCTTCCATAGCCAGACCCGCATCAATAACCGTAAGATTGGGTTTTCTTATTTTAAGTAAATCGTCTAGCTTCTGACTAAGGTCATCTCGATGGTAAAGTTTACGATGCTCTTGGCTTACAAAACCGTATAAATTCTTGATTCCCAAAGTTACATCTGTGAGAAAGTGCGTCTTTAATACTGGTACAGATATTAACACATCTGCTTCAATAAATTTTTTATTAACTATAGCCTTTTTGTATATTTTAGCTTCAGGTATATCTACTTCTAATTCCTCATCTTCATCTAGGAATACTATCTCTCCATCAACCTTACTAACTTTTTCAAATACACCCGTAGCTTCAAAAACATCACGTGAAGTAAGTCCTTTCGATTTTTTTTCTGCACTAGAAGGGGATTCTCCCACTAAAACTCTCTTTGCACCCACCGCTATAGACATCTCAACTAAAGCTGCTATAATATCAGGATCAGTTGTTCTTGGTGGAGGATCAGGGTAAACAAGATTTGGTTTTATCAAAACAGTTTGTCCTGGAGATACATATCGAGCCATACCACCTAAAAGATTGATCACCCTCTGGACACGTACCCTAGGATCTGATTCATGTACTAAAGCAACAGTAGTTTTCATAAAAACCTCCATTCCGCCGCTACGCTGGCGGCACAAATAGTAATGAAAAATTGTGTGTGTCTTTCACTACTTGGTTATGATTAGATTAGGGAGAAGATACACTACAAAGCACGGTGAGGTGAGTCGTAGATTACTTCTCAGTTCAAAACAGTATAAAAACCAGTGTAAGAGTCATCTTTCAAGCACAAATAAGTGGTTCTATAAGACCGCACGCTAATCATTGTTTTAGCTCTTAGTTAAATGTGTGATGGTTCAGTCAATGTCTTCCTCCCCATTTATGAAAGGAGGCTGTGCCATGAAAGTTGTTTATCCTATCTGTTGTGGTGTCGATGTGCATAAGACCTTTCTCGTCGCCACACTTATTACTTCACAGGGGATTATCCCTCATTACTCAAAAAAGAGATTTTCAACTTTTAACAAATCCATTCTCCAATTCAAGCAGTGGTTAATTGACAACAACTGCTATGATGT
>LADT01000086.1 GCA_000961765.1 Clostridiaceae bacterium BRH_c20a
ATTGTCAGACGCTCAAGCTAGACCCTTAAGTATTGTCCGACCCCAAAAGTCAACATATAAGCAGATGTCAGACGCAATAAATTGCCCCCACAGTAATTGTCAGACGCTCAAGCTAGACCCTTAAGTATTGTCCGACCCCAAAAGTCAACATATAAGCAGATGTCAGACGCAATAAATTGCCCCCACAGTAATTGTCAGACGCTCAAGCTAGACCCTTAAGTATTGTCCGACCCCAAAAGTCAACATATAAGCAGGTGTCAGACGCAATAAATTGCCCCCACAGTAATTGTCAGACGCAATAAATTGCCCCCATAGTAATTGTCAGACGCTCAAGCTAGACCCTTAAGTATTTCCGACCTGCTAGCTAAACCCATTAGTAATATGGTATACTTGCAAATTAGGAGGTGACTAACTTGTCATTAGACGGTATAGCCATAAGAGCTTTAGTTGACGAACTTAAGCCCCAGTTAATTGGCGGCAGAATAGATAAGATACAACAGCCTGATCATAATACTCTAATCATTACTGTTAGGCAGCCCGGTAAAAATCTGCGGCTTTTAATAACTTCAAAACCCCAAAGTGCCCGCTTCCATTTAACCCATAATGCCAGACAAAACCCTCTTCAGCCCCCTTTGTTTTGTATGGTACTAAGAAAGCACCTAGAAGGAAGTAAAATTATTAATATTGAACAGCAAGGTCTAGAAAGAATTGTTCACTTTATATTAGAAGGTTTTGATGAGTTAGGTGATAAGGTAAATAGAATCCTCATTGGGGAGTTTATGGGAAAGCACAGTAATCTAGTTTTAGTAAAACAAAAGGAAGGTATAATTCTCGATAGTATTAAACGTTTAAGTCATGCAGTGAATCAATACCGCGAAATATTACCAGGGGTTCCTTATATATCTCCACCACCCCATGAAAAAATTAAACTAGAGGAATTAACTGTAGAAAACTTAATTGATAGTTTTTTAAATCTGCCCCCTGAGCAAAAAGTCCATAAAGCATTGCTTAATATAATTGAAGGTATTGGACCCCAAACAGCCAAAGAGTTAACAGTTCGAGCCGGAATCGATCGGGAAAACAGTCTGGAATTTTTAGGTGAATATGAATACTTAAGTCTTTGGAAAAGTCTTAACTGGTTAAAAAACCAAATATTATCCCAAACATACCAGCCTACACTTATCAGAGATACTGATGGCAAGCCTTTTGCTTTTGCTCCCTTTTCCTTAGAGCAATTTGACGGTTTAGAACAAGAAACATATTCTTCTATGGGTGATTTAATAGACTCGTTCATCGGCAAAAGTGAAGAAACAAATCTCTTCAAACAAAAATCCAGCGACCTGGAAAAAATAATTGAAAAAGAACTAGACCGCTGCCAGCGCAAATTAGCTATTCAACTGGAAAAAATCGCAGAAGTCGAGATAGCAGCCAAATATAAACTATGGGGTGAACTTATTACCGCCAATTTACACAATCTCAAGCAAGCTAAAGAGGCAATAGTTTCTAATTTTTATTCAGAGGAATTGGAGAATATAGCTATTCCTCTGGAAGCAAACTTAACTCCTAATGAAAATGCTCAAAAATATTTTAAAAAGTATAGTAAAGCAAGAGTAGGTTCCGAAAAAACCCTTGAACAAAGTAAAATAACCATGGAAGAAATAAAATATTTGGAAAGCATCAAAAATAGTTTAGATGGATCTGATAATCCCCAGGATCTGCAGGATATTAGATGGGAATTAGAAGAAGCCGGTTATGCTAAAGCCCGGCCACAAAAAAATAATAATAAGGTTAAAACCACTGCTCAGTCAGAACCTCTGGCAGTTGCTATCGAAGATTATAAAATATTAATTGGAAAAAACAACAAGCAAAATGACTATGTAACTTTTAAGTTAGGTAAAAATGAGGATTTATGGCTCCACGTCAAGGATATTCCCGGTTCCCATGTAATTATTAAAAACCCCGATAAAAAGGAAATTCCCCAAAAAATCTTCGACACAGCCGCTAATCTGGCAGCCTATTATAGCAAGGGACGTTATTCGGCACAGGTGCCAGTTGACTATACATTAAGAAAAAATGTAAAAAAACCCGGAGGATCAAAACCGGGGATGGTAATATATGAGCATCAAAAAACAATTTATATTACACCGGATGAAGAAAAGGTTTTACAATTGCTCAAAAAAGACACCAGCCATTGAGGAGACCACTGAAAAAGTCCAGTTCCGTGTCATTCTGAATGAAACGAAGTGTAATGAAGAATCTATAAAGCCTCGAAAATGCTCAGATCCTTCGCTATCGCTCAGGTAAGCAGGGTATCAAAATCATGTGTTCAGATTTTGTTTACATCGCTTAGTTTTTTCACCTAATGACAAGTTTGGCTATTTGCCATATTACTTAACTTTTTCAGGTGCCTTCGCCATTGAGGCGGTGTCTTTATGAGTAGTCTTTTAACCATTTGTCCGAAAGACCCGTGGTTAAATTTTATTTTTTTCACTTTTATTTATTCATTTCATCCAAATAGCTGACTGCACTTAGTCCGGCAACTGCTCCTTCGCCTACTGCTTTAGCCAACTGATAAGGAGAACCAATGCAGTCACCAGCAGCAAATACACCTGAAATATTTGTAGCCATTTTTCTATTTACTACTATTGCATTTTTTTCAAGCTCCAATCCAGGCAATAGTTGAGCAGGAGGGATACTATCTCTGATAATAAATAATCCATCTATTTCAAGGGTTTCCCCTTCTGTCTCTAAAGCTTGTAACCTATCTGTACCTAATAGCGCCTTAGGTCTTTCATTTAAAATCCGAACTCTGCTATCGATGCTTCCCAGCCCTTGATACAAAGGAAGATATATAACTTGACTAGCTAATCCCGCCAAAAAATTAACCTCTTCCTCGGCTTCAGTATTATAACCGATTACTGCAACCTTTTTTCCTTTATACAAAGGACCATCACACGTAGCACAATAACCCACACCCTTGCCAAGAAGTTCTTCCTCTCCTGGCAGGTATTTAGGATTTTGCAAGCCTACTGCAATTATAATTGCATTACACATAATCATATTCCCTTTACTGACAACATTAAAAGATTTCCCGGCAGGATAAATATTATCAATTTTTTGATATTCAATTTTTATATCTAATTGTTGAACATGATTGAGATAGTTATTCCGCAGTTCTTCTCCCGACACATCCCAGAAACCTAAATAGTTATTGATATGGGGAGCCTTATGAAGTTTGGGACTGCAAAATTCTCCACCATACACTATTGCCTTTTTGTTGCGAATTGTGGCATTAACGGCCGCCGAAAGCCCAGCTGGTCCGCATCCGATAATTAAAATATCCCATTGAGGAAAATCCATATATTATCCCCCTCGAAACCGAACTATAACTCAAATATTTATAAATTATTATACCCTTTACTTCATATGTTAAACCTTTTAGTGATTTAACTCTTTCTAGCTGCAAGTAAAGTCCATAAAATAAAGATGCTATTCTTAGATCTAAGAATAGCATCTTCTTATAAAATCTCACCCATTCACTTAATTATCAACAAAACCTTCACGCCAGGCAAAGGTGGCTAACTGGACACGATTCTGGAGGTGAAGTTTCTCCATGATATTGCAGAGGTGATTCTTTACAGTATTTTCAGTAATAGCCAACTCAAAGGCAATTTCCTTATTAGTTATTCCCTGAGCTACTTGAATTAAAACCTCACCCTCCCTTTCAGTTAGATTAAATTTTTGATAATCTACTTCCTTCTGCTTTTTAGACAAGTTTGCAAATTCTTTTAAAATTTTACTTGCTATCGTCTTTGATAAAGCAGCTTCACCCTTTAATAAACCTTTTATTTGTTTTATTAAATCATCTGGTTCCATACTCTTTAATAGATAACCTTGGGCTCCGTTTTTAATTGATTTAAATAAATTATCATCATCCTCAGATATTGTCAGCATAACTACTTTACACTGTGGGAGCTCTTCTTTAATAGCTCTTACAGCATCTACTCCTGTCATTTCAGGCATTTCCACATCCATAATAATAATATCGGGTTTAAGTTCTCTAGCTTTTTCCACCCCTTCTCTACCATTACTTGCTTCACCAATTATTTCTAATTCCTTTAGCTCATTTAATAAACTGGCTATCCCTTTACGGAATAAAGCGTGATCATCGACTAAAAGTACTTTAAACTTCAATAATTCCATGCCCCCTTTAAATAAGCTATACAATTAATTTACTATCTTAATTATTATTTTCATATTGACTTTTCATCGGCAAAGTCAATTCCACAAGTGTTCCTCTGGGCTCACTAGGAAGTACTTTTAAATTGCCACCGATAATTTGGGCTCTTTCCTTCATTATTGTTAATCCAAAATGTTCATTAGTGCCCTTATTTAAAGTAGTTAAATCAATACCTTTTCCATTATCAGTAATTTTAATTTTTAGCTCATTTTCATTTTTGGTTAAAATAATATTTGTTTTAGTAGCTCGGGCATGCTTTCTGATATTTGTTAAAGCTTCTTGAATAATTCTAATTAATTGAACCTTGACATCAGTAGGTAGAATAAGTGCTTCTTGACAATCATAGAAAAAATCGGCTTCGATATGATTTATATAACCAAAGTTTTTTAGATAGTCTTCCATCCATACTCTAAAACAACTAGTTTCTTCCTTTGGAGGTGTTTTTAAATCGAAAATGTTCTGACGCACTTCATTAACAGCCTCTTGAGTAACCTGTCTAATTTCAACTATGTCTTTGACAATAGAATCATGGTTATCATGCTTTTCTAAATTCTTTTGAATATTATATGCCTTGATATTTAAATAGACTAAAGCTTGTGCTAGGCCATCATGCATTTCTCTGGCTAATCTGTATCTTTCCTCTAGAGTAGCATAATTTTGAATTGCCTTTTCAAATTCTTTTTTTTCAGAGATATCCCTTAAAACAAGCTTTACCAACGGCCTTTCATCACCTACAGCAGGTATGTAGGAATAACTGGCACCAACTTTAATTTTTTTGCCATTTTTACAAACTAAACACATTTCTACATAGGGAACTGAAATATGTTTTTCCAAGCAAGTCTTACCCCAGCACTCCCTATGTCCACAGTCTACATTCATGCAACCTTCGGGATTTTGAGAATTCCAACAGGCCTCTGTACTTTTTAAGCACTGGTTCATTTCTTCACAAGTAATTTTCCGGATTACCTCTTTCGCTTTCCAACCTGTTAGTTTTTCTACTGCCGGGTTAATATCAAGGATCTGACAATTCTCTCCTAAGACTATAATTCCATCAGATGTATGATGAAAAATAGTTTTCAGTTTTTGCTGCTCTAAAAAAAGCGAATTATGAATAGACCGAATTTTTTTAAACAAATAAGCCGAAAAAACAAGTCCAAAAAAACCAACTGAACATATTAGTATGACACTATTAATGATTGGCGTAAATATATTGCCTAGAATTTGAAACCGAAACACTTCATAAATGCCTACGCCTAGGACTGGAATAACAAAAGCCATCCATTTTATATTGATATAATAATCTTCTAAATTTTTCATACTGAACCAACTCCATCTTAGGTAAGAAGTACTATGGATTTTTATAGTTAATTTGTACTATTCTACACAAGGTTTTCGAAAACCTACATAATTAGCAAAAGACTTTGTATAATTATTTTTTATGATTCAAATAATTCAAACTAATATATAACCGATAATTTTACACTATACTTAAAATTAGTTTCGTCACACATCCCTCCCCTTTCCCCAAATAGCTGGCATTTTATACAGATGTCTTTAAAAGACTAAGTCTTTTTTATAATTTATGCTATTTATTTTTAGTTTATTTATATAAATAGTAAAATAGTGGGGTTTAATTAAAAAGATTTTATATCTATAATTATATATAGCTAAAGATATTTATAAATAATTTCTATTAAAGACTTTATTAGGTGCTTTTACTTGTAATTATTTTCATATGACAAAAAAAAGGGGGGGTGTGGTGATTAGCTGTAACCCAACAACAAAGCTTTACAAATTTTCAGGAGGTGTAATTTATGTCTGATGTAGTAACAAGTAGTAAGTTTAAATGGTCTGATTTAGTGAGTAAAGAAGATTGGTGGGCAATTTGGCTTGGATTTATTATTTTATTATTATCTACAATAAGTAAACTAACAGGTGCTTTTCCTTTTAAAACCGCCAAACCTGTTACCTGGGGAAATGAAAAAGTCCCTTCAATATTTGGGTCTTTTGACGGAATTTTACCAGGTTTAATTCTTACATTTGTTGTCTTAGCTGTTCTGTTTACTATAGGAAAGAAATTTATGGGCGCCGATGTAGGAAAATTCATAACTGGTTTCCCAGTAGTATTTATTTTAGCAACTCTTGCTTATTTATTTGCTGCTAATGCCGGCATCAAAAACTATTTAGGATACGCCTTTTGGGCCTTAGGTATTGGATTATTGGTTAGCAATACCGTAAGAACCCCTGAATGGCTAAAGCCAGCCGTTAATACTGAATATTATATTAAAACAGGTTTAGTTATTTTTGGAGCCGAAGTATTATTCTCCAATGTAGTTAAATTTGGTTTGTATGGCTTAGGCATTGCTTGGTTTGTAACTCCAATTGTTGTTATCTTTATGTGGTATTATGGTACAAGAATACTCAAAATGACCAGTAAACCTATGGTCATTGTTATCGCAACTGCCACTTCAGTATGTGGGGTTTCGGCAGCTATTGCGGCCGCTGCAGCTTCAAAAGCTAAAAAAGAGGATTTAACCTTTGCCATTGGTTTAACCCTTATTTTCACCGTAATAATGATGGTCACTATGCCTTTCATTGTTAAAGCTGTGGGCATGAGCGATATGGTCGGTGGAGCTTGGATGGGTGGTACTATCGACGCTACTGGTGCTGTTGTGTTGGCTGGTGAAACTTTAGGACCACTAGCAGGTCAGGTTGCTGCCTTAGTAAAAATGATTCAAAACGTACTTATCGGTGTTATCGCTTTTGCAATTGCAGTGTTCTTTGCTACCAAGGTTGACAAAGCGGAAGGTGGACCCGAAGTAGGCGCTGATGAAATTTGGCACCGTTTCCCCAAATTTATCCTTGGTTTTATTGCAGCTTCCGTTATTTTCTCCTTTATTTATGAACCAGGTTTAGGAACAGAAACAACAAAGGGTGTCTTGAGCCTTAGTAAAGGTTTTAGAGGCTGGTGTTTCTGTTTAGCCTTTACATGTATCGGTCTGGAATCCAACTTTAAAGACATGGCTGAGCTGGTTCAAGGCGGTAAGCCATTATGGTTATACATTGTTGGTCAATCCTTTAACCTAGTACTAACTTTATTAGTTGCTTGGTTATTACTAAGCGGAATTATTTTCCCAATACCAACATTGACAGTTTAATATCAATATAAAATAAATAGATATTCTTAAGCCAAGCATTTATTGCTTGGCTTTTCTTATGGTGTTATAAACAAATTTAATCATTTCGCTATAAATACTTTTGTACTAAATTTATATATAGGAAAATTTAGTTCCGTCGTAGATATTTTTTGTCAAAAAATAGTAGGAATGGTGGATTATCAGTTCATAATATTTTTTTATATAATATAGTCGTAATAATCTATGCTCGAAATAAATCATTTATATGGGTGGTGATTGATGACTAAATATTCACTATATTTTTTCTACCGTCTTTATCTAAAATTTATAGGAGGTATTATTTTATGTCTGATATCGTAACTGCTAGTAAGTTTAAATGGTCAGATTTAGCTAAGAAAGAAGATTGGTGGGCAATTTGGCTTGGATTTATTGTATTAACTATAGCAGCAATAAGTAAATTTACTGGTGCTTTCGCCTTTAAGGCTGCCAAAATAGCTACTTGGGGAAATGAAAAGGCTCCTAGTATTATGGATGCTTTCAATGGTCAGTTAGGCTTATTAATTTTCAGTTTAATTGTACTAGGTGCATTATTCGCTCTCGGCCTTAAAGTAATGGGTGAAGATGTGAAAGGCTTCTTAATAGCTTTTCCAGTTGTTTTTATCTTAGCAACAATTGCTTATGTTTTTGGTGCTCAAGCAACTATGAAAAAATATATTGAGTACGCCTTCTGGGCTCTAGTCGTCGGGCTTGCGGTAAGCAATACCGTAAAAACTCCTGATTGGCTGAAGCCGGCAGTAAAGACCGAATACTATATTAAAACAGGTCTTGTACTAATGGGTGCAGAAGTACTCTTCTCCAATGTTGTTAAATTTGGTTTCTATGGTCTAGGAATTGCATGGTTAGTTACTCCAATTGTTATTATCTTTATGTGGTATTACGGTACAAAAGTCCTTAAAATGACCAGCAAGCCTATGGTTATCGTTATCGCAACAGCTACTTCGGTTTGCGGGGTTTCTGCAGCTATTGCTGCTGCTGCTGCTTCTAAAGCTAAAAAGGAAGACTTAACCTTTGCCATCGGCTTAACCCTTATCTTCACCGTTTTGATGATGGTCTTCATGCCTATGATCATAAAAGCTATTGGTATGAATGAACTGATCGGCGGAGCCTGGATGGGTGGTACAATTGATTCCACTGGTGCAGTTGTACTAGCCGGTGAAACCTTAGGACCATTAGCAGGTCAAGTTTCTGCCTTGGTTAAAATGATTCAAAACGTTCTTATTGGTCTTATCGCTTTTGCCATTGCCGTATTTTTTGCAACTAAAGTTGAAAAGGATGCTGATGGACCCTCTGTGGGCGCAGATGAAATCTGGCACCGTTTCCCAAAATTCATCCTTGGTTTTATTGTAGGATCGATAATCTTTTCTTTCCTCGTTGAACCTTCCATAGGTACAAAAGATACTAAAGCTATTCTTTCCTTATCAGGCAGTTGGAAAGCATGGTGTTTCTGCATGGCCTTCGTATCAATCGGTCTTGAGTCTAACTTTAAGGATATGGCTGAGCTTGTTCAAGGCGGTAAGCCACTTTGGTTGTATGTTGTGGGACAAAGCTTTAACTTAGTACTTACTTTATTAGTAGCCTGGTTGTTACTAAGTGGCGTTATCTTCCCAATTCCAGTATTAACAGTGTAATAGAGATATCAAAAGGGCACCATTCCTTAAGGAATGGTGCCCTTTTTCATTTAGACACTAATTATCAATCAATAAACAATTGTTTATTGATTGATAATCGATCTTTAAATTTTATTATTTTTATATTTAGTCTAATTATATTTGCTTCAATTAATATAACTTTTTAGTTTAATAGATGCCTTTTTCTAAATTCATAAAATTCGTTAATGCATTTAATAAAAATAGTATTAAAGAATGATATTAAGATTTTTTATGATAATTTATAATTAAATTATCACACTACACCACAGACACCACACTGATTTTCTAAGAAGGAGGGATCAAAAAATTACTTTAGTAAAATAATTAGTATAGTTTTTTAAAATTATTGGAGGTGTATTTAATGTCAGATATCGTAACAGCTAGTAAATTTAAATGGTCTGATTTAATGAAAAAAGAAGACTGGTGGTCAATATGGCTTGGACTTATAGTAATTATAATCGCTGCTATCAGTAAAGCGACTGGAGCTTTTAGTTTTAAGGCGGCAAAAATTGCCACTTGGGGAAATGATAAGATACCTAGTTTTTTAGGTTCATTTGATATCCCAAGCTTATTAATATCAATGGTAGTTTTAGCAGCTCTTTTCGCTATCGGTTTAAAATTCATGGGTGAAGATGTGCCAAAGTTTTTAATAGCTTTTCCTGTCATTTTTATTTTAGCAACAATAGCTTATGTTTTCGGTGCTCAAGCTACTATGAAGAAATATGCAGAATATGCATTTTGGGCGTTAGTTGTTGGTCTTGTAATAAGCAATACTGTTAAAACTCCCGATTGGTTAAAACCTGCCGTTAAAACTGAGTACTACATTAAAACCGGTCTGGTTTTAATGGGTGGTGAGGTTTTATTCTCTAATGTGGTGAAATTTGGGGTTTATGGTTTAGGCATTGCTTGGTTTGTTACCCCGGTTGTAATTATTTTTATGTGGCATTATGGCACCAAAATACTTAAAATGACCAGTAAGCCTATGGTTATTGTTATCGCTACAGCTACTTCCGTTTGTGGTGTTTCCGCCGCTATCGCTGCAGCAGCTGCTTCAAAGGCAAAAAAGGATGACTTAACCTTTGCCATCGGCTTATCATTAATTTTTACAGTATTAATGATGGTTACTATGCCTATCTTTATTAAGGCTATTGGAATGGATCCTATGGTCGGCGGTGCATGGATCGGTGGTACAGTAGACTCTACAGGTGCCGTTGTATTAGCCGGGGAAGCCTTAGGCCCTCTAGGCGGTCAGGTTGCTGCTTTAGTTAAAATGATTCAAAACGTATTGATAGGTGTTATCGCTTTTGCCATTGCCGTATTTTTTGCGACAAAAGTAGAAAAAGATGTTGATGGACCATCCGTAGGAGCTAGTGAAATCTGGCACCGCTTCCCAAAATTCATCCTAGGCTTTATTGGTGCATCACTAATTTTCTCCTTTATTGTAGAACCTGCAATAGGTGTTAAAGAAACTAAAGATCTATTAGGTTACACTGGTGGCTGGAAGGGCTGGTGCTTCTGTATGGCCTTCATATGTATCGGGCTTGAGTCTAATTTCAAGGAAATGGCTGAGCTTGTACAAGGCGGTAAACCACTATGGTTATATGTTGTGGGTCAAAGCTTTAACTTAGTACTTACTTTATTGGTTGCTTGGTTACTACTCAGTGGAGTCATCTTCCCAATACCAGTATTAGCTGTTTAATCAATTTTTTAAAGGGTTCATTCTTTCGGAATGGACCTTTTTTATGTACATTTCGTCAATTAGTACAAAAGAGGGATATGAATAAGTTAAATTTATGATTATAATATAATTAAAGTTATAATTATATTTGAAAGGAGGCTAGCTTAGAAAACTCTTTGATAGTGTTTATTATTAATAATATCTTTCCAAATGGTTAAATAGCGGTATAATATGTTTATAAACTTTTATAATATTGAGGTGTTGTTATGAGTGGTGGAAAATTTCTTACGACCCGCAAACTAAATATACTAAGTATCCTAGTCCTAACTTCAGTAATAATTGCTGCAATATACATCATGCGCAATAACTTAGGACTAATTGAAGGTCTAGACTTTGGAGCTGGTCAGTATTATTATACAGATATCCCTGGTTGGGACAAAGTATTCTTTGGCGAGAAGAGTATTACTTTAGGTACTAACCATCCCATCCTCTTCTTTAGTGCTTTTTTCCTTTGGGGATACGCCTGTTTTAAATTTTTATCTTGGATAGAAACTAAGAAATAATAAATAAGAAGAAGCACATTAATGTGCTTCTTCTTTTATTTATTTATTTATTTATTTAATATTTAAGTTTTGATACTGTAGAATCTAATTCAAGTACCAGGACTACCTTTCTAATAAATCTAGTGCCTCACTAGATTTAATAAAACGCAAAAACTCATCAGCTGCCTGGGTACGGAACTTTTTCTTATGGTGGATTACATTGAAGTCCCTTTCAAAAATATCCTCCTTAAAACTAAGTTGAGCAAGCTGCCCCAGCTTAACTTTTTCTTTTGCAGCCCATTTAGAAATAATGGACATCCCTAAACCGCTTTCTACTGCTGCTTTGATGGCAGAAGTACTCCCCAATTCCATAATAACTTTTAAATTATTTGCTGAAAAACCCGTCTTTTTTAAATGCTGCTCAGTCTCAATTCTTGTCCCTGAGCCCTTTTCCCTAGAAACAAAGGGAAATTTGTCTAATTCAAATACGGATATTTTATCCTGTTGAGCCCAAGGGTGATCATGGGAAACTACTAGAACCATCTGGTCTTTTAAAAACAGCTCTTTTTCTATATCCTTAACAGTTACCGGTCCTTCCACAAGTCCTATATCCAATGATGTATCGTGAATCTTAGTTTCAATATCCTCTGAATTACCAACCTCCAGGGAAAGCTCTACCTCAGGATATTTCTTCTTAAATGCACCTAAAAGATAGGGAACAATATATTCCCCTATGGTTGTACTGGCTCCTATTAATAGCCGCCCTTTTATAGTCCCAGTCAATTCCTGCATTTCTCGCTCTAGCTCACTTTGTAATTTAGTCATATTATTTGCATATCCAAGCAATAAATGTCCTGCTTGAGTTAAAGAAATATTTCTGCTTACCCTATCAAAAAGTCTTGTCCCATAATATTCTTCAAGCATTTGAATTTGAAAGCTAATAGCTGGCTGTGTAAGAAATAATGCCTTTGCTGCCTTAGAAAAACTTTTTTTATCAACAACTGTTAAAAAAACTCTAATACTATCGTTTAGCAAACCCGTAGTCCACCTTTCATAATATATTTTAAAGTATATTTTCCATATTATAATTATATACAAATTATAATTTTAAAAAAGTAAAAGAAATATGTTAAATAATATATGTTTATTTTGTCCCAATCTTATCACCTCAATTTACAATATTCAACAATTTTTTTATAATTCCCTTCTTTTTATATAAAGAAAGTATCGAAAAGGAAAAGTGCTAAAAAGAATAAATCGCCTTTAAGGCGATTTATTGGTTGTTTGATTTTGCTTTTTTTAAAACCCATCGGGAGTTTTCAATAACAAATTTTTTATCATCTTCAGAAAGATTAGCCATGATCTCTAAAAGCTCTTTAGTCTGGTCATTTAAAGCTTCTTCTTCTATATTTAAGCGGTTGTGAGTTCTTAGTACATTTATTAAAGCAACTACTAAAGAGAAATCCTGGGGTTGAAGATCTTGAGTTATTTCAATAAATTTATCGTAAGAATTATGTGAACCACTTGAGTTCGCCTGTCTCAAGGCCATTTCCTCAGTTTCTGTCATAAGAAAATAATAAATACCCACTCCAAAAACATTTGCAATTTCTTGTAAAGTATCTAGTGCCG
This sequence comes from Clostridiaceae bacterium BRH_c20a, assembly GCA_000961765.1. Taxonomy (GTDB): domain Bacteria; phylum Bacillota; class Peptococcia; order Peptococcales; family BICA1-8; genus BICA1-8. The sequence continues at coordinate 12,936 of LADT01000086.1, forward strand.
GTTTTACCCTTCCAGTTTCAATTTGCCCGATGAGACTTAAGGATACCCCAATTTTTTCTGCCAACTGAACCTGGGTAAGATTCTGCCTTTCCCTTAATCTTCTTATCTTATCACCCAAGGTAAAGCTTTCCTCAAGTTGGAAAAAATATCTAGTGGGTATTTCCAAAACTACAGCCAGTTTTTCTAAAGTTTTTAGGGAAGCACAGGTTTTCCCCCGCTCAATTTCACTAATATGTGTATAAGAAACACCGGATCTTTTTCCCAATTGAACTAAGGTTATCTTCTTTTCTTCCCTGATGTGTCTAAGTTGGATGCCAATATTATCATAAATACTCTTTTTATTGTCTAATAATAGAGTTTCCTGGGGAACCTGTAAATAATCGGATATCTTATTTAAGATTTCAGGAGTAAAATCTTTGTGTCCTAAATAAACCTCATCTATGATTGCAACGGGAATGTCAGTATTCTCGGCTAATTGAGCTAATGTTATCTTCTTTTCCCTTAAAATATTACTTAAATTATTATTTGTAAGCACGGTAAACACCCTACCTTATTTAAAACTATGATTTTAGCATCTCATGCACTTCTTCACTACGTAAAAAATTCAAGAATTCATATGCAGCCTTTGTTCTGAATTTCTTTTCATGATAAATCACAGTAAATTGGCGTTCAAATTTAGTTTCATTTATAGCTATAGTTGCCAACTTATTTAGTTTTACTGAATCTTTAGCGGCCCATTCAGAAATAATCGATACACCTAATCCACTAGCTACTGCTGCCTTTATAGCAGTAGTACTACCTAGTTCCATTATAATATTCAGATTATTTAGGTCAAAACCCACCTTTCTAAAAGCATTCTCCATTATATGCCTAGTTCCAGAACCTTTCTCCCTGGTGATAAAGGGATATTGATTCAACTCAAAAACAGAGATTCTTTTATTATTTACCCAAGGGTGATCTATCTGAGTGATTAATACTAATTCATCATCAAGGAACTTTTCTGTATTCAAATCTTTTCCATTGACAGGACCTTCTACTAATGCCACATCTAAAGTTGTATTAATTATACTTGTCTCTATATCCTCAGTATTGGCCACCACTAAGCTTACGTCAACTTCTGGAAACTGCTTTTTAAATCTCCCTACCAAGTAAGGTAAAACATATTCTCCTATGGTTGTGCTAGCACCTAGCATTAATCTACCCTTAATTGTACCGGTAAGTTCCTGCATCTCCTTTTCAAGATTTGCTTGAAGAATACTCAAGTCCTGAGCATACCTCAATAAGAGTTCACCAGCAGCTGTTAATGTAATATTACGATTGACTCTGTCAAATAAGACTGTGCCATAATATTGTTCTAACATCTGTATCTGAAAGCTCACTGCAGGTTGGGTCAAAAACAAGGATTTAGCAGCCTTTGAAAAGTTTCTTTTTTCGGCTACCGCCAGAAAGACCCTAATGCTATCATTTACCAATATCAAATGCCCCCCAACTATAAAGATATTTTATAACTAATATTTCGCTATTATATGACTATATTCCTTCTTTGGGACATTCAACAAAAAAATGTTTAGAAAATTATATAATTTCTCCTAAGACTACCTCATCACTGCCATCAATTTCCCCAAGTTTTACTAAAATAATTTCCTTCCGGGAAGTTGGAATATTCTTGCCCACATAATCTGCCCGTATAGGCAGCTCCCTGTGACCTCTATCAACCAAAACAGCTAATTGGATAGCCAAGGGTCTACCTAAGTCAATCATAGCATCTAAGGCCGCCCTTACCGTCCTCCCGGTATATAATACATCATCTATTAAGACGACTTTTTTTCCCACAATACTAAAAGGTATCTCTGTACCGTGAACTACCGGCTGATCCCCTGCAGTTGTAAGGTCATCACGATATAGAGTTATATCGAGTTTACCCACCCTAACTTCGGTCCCTTCAATTTCTTTTATCTTTTGAGCCAGCCTTTCGGCTAAGGGAACTCCCCTTCTTCTGATACCAACTAAGACTAAATCTTTAATACCTTTATTTTTTTCAATAATTTCATGGGCAATTCGGGTCAAAGACCTATTTAATGCGTCTACATCCATAAGAAGTGTTTTTTCTTTAATCTCCAATTAAAAATCCTCCTTACGTAAATTATCTAGAATTCCTTGATAATTATCCGGCAAATCAACTTGAAAGTGCAGCTTTTCTTTAGTGCGGGGATGTTCAAAGCCAATAAGATAAGCATGTAAAGCCTGACCATCAAATCCCAAGCTATTCCTTTTATTATATCCGTACAGGGAATCGCCTACTAGGGGATGACTAATATAAGCCATATGTACTCTGATTTGATGGGTCCTACCGGTTTCTAACCTGCATTCTACAAAGGAATAGTCACGGAAGCGCTCTTTAACCATATATTTAGTAATAGCATTTTTGGAGTTCTTAAGGGTAACTGCCATTTTTTTTCGTTCGATAGGGTGTCTGCCCACAGGAGCATCAATAATACCACCAGGTTCTGTTACAATTCCATGAACTAATGCCAAATATGCGCGATCCACAGTATGCTCCTTTAGTTGCCGAGCTAACTGTTGATGACTAATATCATTTTTTGCAACCATTAACAACCCGGAAGTATCTTTATCAATTCGATGGACAATTCCCGGCCGCAGTTTTCCGTTAATACCTGATAGGTCTTGACAATGGTAAAGCAAAGCATTGACCAAAGTACCAGAATAATTGCCTGCAGCAGGATGAACTACCATATTAATTGGTTTATTTACTACTAGTAAATCACTATCTTCATAAACTATTTCTAACGGAATATTTTCTGCCTCAATAACCAAAGGCTGGGGATCAGGTATAACTGCTTCGATTAAATCTTCTTCTTTAAGACGATAATTAGGCTTTACTTTTTTCCCATTAACTTTTATTAATTCTTCACTAATTAGTTTTTGGATATAGGAACGAGATATTTCCTCGACATTTTCAGAAATAAAGACATCTAAGCGCTGTTCTTGTTCATCTTCTTCAACAATAAAGGTTAACTTATCCATTAAAATTCCTCCCCGCGAAAGAGAAGCTGATATGAGATATAAATCATTCCTAAGACAATGGCTGAATCAGCAATATTAAAAACAGGCCAAATTCTAAAATCGAAAAAATCTGTTACTGTACCCATTCGTACTCGATCAACTAGATTACCCAAAGCTCCACCCACTACCATTCCTAAAGCAATCCGCAATAACAGGTGTGGACCCTTTAATTGCTTATAAAAATAGATAACTGCAAGTAAAATTATAGTTGTTATAACTATAAAAAAAACTCTTTGGTTAGCAAGCAAACCAAAAGCAGCTCCGGGATTTTCTATATAAGTTAAGTGAAAGATATTAGGGATTAACGGAATGCTTTCATACAAAGACATGGTGGTTTTCACCATTAATTTAGTACCTTGATCAAAAATTAATACAATTACTATAGTTATCCAAAAAAACAACTGCAAGTCACTCCTTCAAAATCAACAAAAATTTTTGTACTCTGTAATTTTAGCATAAAAACAACAAATCTCCTACAACGTTCAAGAGGCTAAGGCATTAATTTAACCACGGGCCCCTCTGGGGCACACGGATGAACACGGTAGGGATTAGGAGATGACACAGCAACAATAAATACTTCCATATCAATGAATAAGGTTTTTCTTCATTTCAGGATAGACTAATAATTTTTAATATTATTATTTTTAACCGTGTATATCCGTGTGCCCTGAAGGGGCCCGTGGTTAATTAATTAGTTTTTTAAAAGCCGGGCTTACAACGCCCGGCTTTTTTGTAGTTCATTTACCTTTTTTACCCACAGCTTAATGTCAGATACCTCAAAGCAGAATTCATTGCGGAAAATACTCTGTTCCACAGTTATCTGTAATCTACCACAGTTTAAATCAGCTATTTCCGCAGCCATCTGAGTAACTTGAGGAAGATTGGGGGATCTTCGTTCAAACTTAGAAATTAACTCAGCAAGAGCTTCTTTATCACTTTGCTCAGTTTCCCCCTGTACTTTTAAAATTTTTTTTACTGGTATAAATAAGTCAACCTTATTATTAATAACAAAGGTTATCCCGTCCTTACAGAGATATAGTTTTCCTTTTAAATCTAAACTTCTGGAATAATACTTTATATTGCCTTCAGCTACTAAAATTTTTTCTAATCCAAGGTCTTTAGCAGTATTTTTTAAGCAACAATCAGAAAAGAACGGCTGGAAAAATATAAATATAAAGGCCGTCAGCCCAATAATTATTCCAGCCCAAGGATTAACAAATGCTGCAGTTAGTAATCCTAAAAATGGTCCTAAGGAGAATGCCAATATCTGAATTAAAATTCGTTCTGCATATAAATACATAATATTACCTATTCTTCATCATGGGCATAGGGTGGTCCATCTTCATCATCTAATCCTTTAAAATCTTGATAAAACTGCCCATCCTCATCTTTATATACGGGAATCTTTTCATACTCTTCCACTGTTCCTATATCTTCGTCATAGTCATAATATATATTGTCATAGTTAAGTACACTTCCTATATCACTAGGAGACTCTGAAGTGCCATAACGGGCAACGGCCTGCCAAGAATCCTCGCCATCAAATTCATTAAGATCTAATCCTTGTCCTAATTTATCTTCAAAGGTATCGTTGGTTTCTCCACCAAAGGGTGGCATTACAACTTCTTCTTCAGCAGGCCGCCTGGCTTTTACATTATATTGGGGTCCATCCTCCCATTCCTCTTTTCGGCACTTTACACACATTGTTGTTAAGGGAATGGTTTCTAGCCTTTCTTCAGGAATTTGCCTGCCGCATTTATCACAAGTGCCATACTTCCCTTGTTCTAATCTCTCTAACGCATCTTCTACCTTCTCAATCTGCTCTAACGCATAGGTTTTAAAACCGATGTCTTTTCCTCTTTCATAAACCTCACTAGCTACATCAGCAGGATGGTTATCATATAAAGAAAGTTCGGAAGTTGTCCAACTCATTGGGTCATTTAATCCTTGTTCTAATGAGTTAATTAATTCACTATACTCCCCTTTAAGTTTTTCCAATAGGTCTTTATATTTTTTTTCTTTTAGATTGTCCATACATATTACCCCCTTTATTCGTTGGGGACATTCCTATTCAAAAGGCAAGAAACATGATGCAAGAAGCATGATATCATTTTCCTGTCTCCTGCATCCTGCCTCCTGTTACGGTGTGTCCCCATTCGTTGGGGACATTCCTCAACCTAAGATGCATCCAAGATGAGGTGTGTCCCCGTTACTCGTTGGGGACATTCCTCAGCCTAAGATGAATCCCAAGATGAGGTGTGTCCCCGTTCCTTAATATTTGGGAACTCTGGCATTGTTTTGTACCATTCTTACGATATCTGCAATAAAATCACTTATTAGAGGTAGTTTTAACAGTACAAGTTTTTGCAAAAAATATAGAATTATTGCAAAAAGAATTGTAAATCCAATAGCAGTACCTAATCCTCTTGCAACCCCTGCAATAAAATTTACCCAAAGGAGTTTTTTGGGGTTATTTAGGAGCTCAATATATTCTGCTAATTTCATTTTTTCCATATCTAGTGCTAACTTTTTAAGTAAATCTTCAAGTTTTTTACCAGTATTAAGCATCCTAACTCCTCCCCATCTTGTGTTATTTTTCCCATTTTAGAAAAAAAAATACCGCCCTGCTTAGGACGGTAAAAGTATTTTAAATAATCATTAGTTGTTTAAGGCATGTATGGGCGCGGGGATCCTGCCCCCTCGGTTAATAAAGCTCTCCGAACTAAATTTATTTACAGGCATAATAGGAGCACGGCCTAGTAATCCTCCAAAGATTACCATCTCACCTATTTGCTTACCTGGTACAGGAATAATTCGAACAGCAGTGGTTTTCTTATTGATCATCCCAATAGCTGCTTCATCGGCAATAATTGCTGAAAGAGTTGCAGCGCTGGTATCACCAGGTACTGCAATCATATCTAAGCCAACAGAACAGACACAGGTCATGGCTTCTAATTTATTAATATCCAAGGCTCCGTCTTCAACTGCCCTAATCATCCCGGCATCTTCACTGACGGGAATAAAAGCACCACTTAAACCTCCCACATAAGAGGATGCCATAGCACCACCTTTTTTAACCGCATCATTAAGCATAGCCAAAGCTGCTGTTGTTCCGTGGGTTCCGCATCTTTCAAGACCCATAGCTTCTAAAATATCGGCAACACTGTCACCTATGGCAGGGGTAGGAGCTAAGGAAAGGTCAACAATACCAAAGGGCAGACCTAATCTTCTAGCCGCTTGTTTTCCCACTAATTCGCCCATTCTGGTTATTTTAAAGGCGGTTTCTTTAATCCTAGAAGCTAGCACACCAAAGGTAATATCAGGGTTATTCTTGACTACATTTAAGATAACCCCGGGGCCACTAACACCTACATTAATAACTGCTTCCGGTTCGCCAATACCATGAAAAGCTCCAGCCATAAAGGGATTATCTTCTGGTACATTACAGAAAACTACCAGCTTAGCACAGCCTAAGCCATTTTCTTCTTTGGTTAATTCTGCCGTTTCTTTAATTATTCTACCCATTATTTTTACAGCATCCATATTGATGCCTGCCTTGGTAGTAGCCACATTAACAGAAGCACAAACTCTTTCTGTTTGGGCCAAGCTTTGAGGTAAAGAATAAATTAGCTTTTCATCTCCTTTTGTCATCCCTTTATGAACTAAGGCGGAAAAACCTCCAATAAAATTCACCCCTACCTCTTTGGCAGCTTTATCAAGACTTATTGCTAGATCAACATAATTTTCTGCCTCACAGGCTTCTGCCACAATGGCAATGGGGGTAACAGAGATTCTTTTATTAATAATGGGTATTCCATACTCTGCTTCAATTTGTTCTCCTACTTTTAGCAGATTTTCTGCTGTTTGGGTAACCTTATCATAAATTTTCCTAGAGGTAACTTTTAAGTCAGAATGGGCACAGTCCCGTAAAGAAATCCCCATGGTAATAGTACGGATATCTAAATTTTCAGCCTCCACCATCCTAATAGTCTCTAATATTTCTTCAGTAGTTATGGAAATAGGCATTTTTTTTCTTCCTCCTTTAAATCCGATGCATAAATTGGAAAACATCCTCATGCTGAGCAGATATTTTGACACCAATATCCTGACCTTTATCCTCCAGTCTTGTTTTTAAAGTATTAAAATCCACATTACACTTTGCAATATCGGCAATCATTATCATGGTAAAGAAATCCTGTAAAATCGTTTGACTTATGTCTAAGATATTTGCATTTAATTCACTCAAGACATTGGCAACACCAGCGATTATACCTACTTTGTCTTTACCAACAACTGTAACAACTATCCTTGTACTTCCCTTAACCTGCATTATATTTCCTCCCTTAATATAAAAAAGACAATTAAACAAAGTTTATTCAACAATTTATAACAAATTCCTTTAAATATTTTAATATTAATACAAATATTTCTTTTTGATCAGAATAATATCTAGCAATTATTAGATATTATAGCCCAATTTCTTTATTATATATATCCAGAGTAGCAAGTACTACCCTTTCCAGGTGATAAAAAACCGACCCTAAAATAAAAATTTTGGGTCGGTAATATTTCATCCTCCTGCAATAGGATGGATTATTTTTACATCATCACCGTCTGCAACGGCAGCTTCTTCGTATTTTTCCCTTGGGATATGTTCACCATTAATAGTGACAATCAGAACAGGATAGGAGTATTTGAGGCTATTTATTAGTTTTTTTATAGTCATGCCCTCCTGCCACTCTATCGGTCTATTGTTTACCTTAATCATTATATCCCTCCGGTTTAGTTATTTTAGAGATGTTTTTTCAGGACTTCTACAACCTCTGGGAAATCTATACCCAGATTTTTAATGTGCTCTAAAGTTGGAATACCGTTTTCTGTCCAACCTCTCCTTTTATAGACTGTCTGTCTTAGCTCATCGTATTGGTCTTCTCTGTATTTTCGGGTAATCTGCATTTTCTCTTCTATAGTTTTCCCTTCAGGATCTACACCTATTAATTCCTTCATCTGCTGGTCATAGCGATCCTGACGGGATAGGTATTCCTCAACAGTTACAGGACCAACAGAGCGATAAGGCGGATTATCATGAAGACTTTGTCCAAAACCCATTTTGATATTGAAAATCCGTTGGAAGTTATAGACCCTCTCTGACTGGACTATCAATTCTTTTTTATCAATAGTTTTACCTGTTACACTATTAAATAATTCTACATAATTCTGTACGTGTTCAGGAACCTTGGCAGGTTCACTGGTTTGCCTGTTATCAGCAGGCTCTATATCATTCCAAGGCAGCTTACATAAGCCCATCAAGCCAAACCAGGTACGAAACATAGGAAAATAATGCAGCGCTTCCGCCTTATCCTCAAAGGAAGGAATCTGATTATTAACCATATCCATAAAAATCAGCCAAGCTTCATCATGCTGAGGCCCTTTGTTGGTCATAGCATAACCGCCCTGCTGGGCTAAAGATTCCTTAGAAATATACTGGGAATACTCCATACCCTTGTTTTCCATGCCAATATCATTTAAAAAATGTGAATCGGCACCATACTCCTTAACCAAAAGCTCTTTGATTTTTCTTACACCTTGACCTGCAATCTTACTAAAACCTTCCCCTCTGGACATTTGATGGAGAAGCTCCATAGCAGCGTCCTTATTGCCAAAGGTCAGCTCTAAGCCTCCGGTAATTTCTTTATTGAGAATATTGCTTTCATAGCACTCCATTAAAAAGGCGGTAGTAGTACCTAAGGAAATTGTATCTACTCCATAGGTATCACAATAAAAATTGCACTCTAAAATATGCTCCAGGTCAAAAATGCCCAGATTACTGCCTACTGCTGCTACAGTTTCATATTCTGGTCCGTCAATTAAGACCTTATGACCTTTATAAGGACCTGTTTTTAGTTCAAAGCCATCTACAGCCTTGGCACAAGCCATTGAACAACCATACCAGCAGCCATCGGGCATATTTTGGGTTACTTTTTTCTTGATCTGTTTGGAATCAATTTTCCAGGTCTCCGGATGATAGCCGTATTTAAAATTATTGACCGGCAGCAGGTCATAATCATTCATAATTTCTACCAGATTGGCAGTACCTACTTCCCGCTTTTGGGTCTGGATAGCATCAAAATCATGGATTTCTTTATGGAGTTTAATTCCTAGCTCTTGAATTTTTTTAAGGTCTACGGGGTTGTTCAAATCACCCTTAACACCATTGAATTTGACAACAACGGCTTTAATATTTTTGTCTCTGAATACAGTTCCAATACCCCCCCGGCCTGCCTGTTTAACCCGAGGAGATTTTCGTCTTTTATCATAAAAACTGAAATTAAGCAAACCGATAAGGGAATTTTGGGCAGCAGTTCCGGAAGATACCACGGAAATATTTCTTTTATCCTCTTCTGATTCAGCATACATTTCAGTCAATTCTTCTATAATTAAGTGGGTATCCACAGCTTCAAGAGGAGCTTCTTCAATACTTATAGTTCCTTTATTACCATCAATAAAAACAATTACCTCCTGGTCAGCCTTACCTTGAATTTCCAAAGCATCCCAGCCGGAAAATTTTAATAAAGGTCCGAAATGACCACCAACGTTACTGTCCACCACTGAACCGGTAGTAGGAGATAAACTGACAACCAAAGATTTACCTGCACCTGGGTACTGGGTTATACCGCCGACAGGACCCGGTGAAATCACAATTTCATTTTCGGGGTCATTCCATTTGGTTGAAGGAGCAACTGCATTCCAAAGATACCATAAGCCAAAGCCTTTACCGCCGATAAAAACATCCTTCATTTTTTCAGTAACATCTTTAGAAACTATGGAATTATCACTAAGATTGATGTACAAGGTTTTATTAGCATAACCTTTTTCGAGCTTAGCCGGCTCGTATTTGATCTCTTTAAGAACTTTACGGGCTGCTTTCAATTTTTGAACTTTTTCAGCCGTCAAAACACAACTCATATTCCTTCCTCCTTCACTATTTATTCAACTACACCTGCTGCTACCTGTCCTTCGTTTATTATTTCCTTAAGGTAAATAGCCTCGGTAGGACATTCCTTAGTACATTTGCCACAGGCTATACATTTAAAGGGAACAGATATTTCTTCATGAAAAATCATAGACAAACTAGGACAATAACCAACACAAACCAAACATCCGATACACTTACTTTTATTGATGAGGATCACCCCATTTGTAGCTTTAAAAATAGCCTGTTCTGAACAAACCTCAATACATTCACCACACTGATTACAAACATTAATTATTCCTATATTTTTCCCATCATCAATTCTGATAGCGGATTTTTCTCTATCATCACTTTTATTGATTGCCGCGGCACAAACATCCTCACAAAGATGACATTTGGTACAAAGCTCCTCATTTTTATCCACGAATTGCATATATTTCACCCCACTTATTTATTTATTTTTTTCAGCAATGCTTTTTTATCGGGTACATTCCTCAGCACCAGAGTCTAGCTAAACAACTGAATGCTCCAGGAGGTATTCACCTCTACTGAAACGGTCTATTCCAAAAGGTTTAACAGGTAAAACGGTCTGCTCACCTAAGATCATTTGAGCTACCATTACACCAGTGATAGGAGCTACCATAAAACCGTGACCACTAAAGCCGGCTACTGTATAAAAGCCTTTAACCCTTACTAATTCATCTATGATTGGATTGGCATCAGGGCTCATATCATATAGACCTGCCCATTGCCGCACAACTCTAATATCCTTTAGTGGTGGCAGAATATTTACAACCTTCTGGGCCACTTCTTCTAAAAACTGCCAGCTTGATTTTTGATTAAAGCTGGTTGGTTCATTAGGGTCTCCCATTCCCATAACAAAACTCCCATGAGGAACCTGCTGGCAATAGATATGGTGGTGAAATGAAATCACCATTGGGTCTTGCATACTTTCTACAGGTTCAGTTACCAAAGCTTGGTGCCGTTCGGGATAGACAGGAATCTCTTCCCCAACCATTTTGGCAATCTCACCACTATGGGCACCGGCACAGTTAACTACAATAGGAGCATAAATATCACCCTTGTTTGTTTTCACTTTCTTTACTTTCCCCTTTTCCACTTCAAAGCCAATAACCTCAGTATATGTTTCAATTTTTACACCTAACTTCCGGGCTGCCTCAGCATAAGCATATGTTACATGAAAAGGATTAGCATGACCGTCAGTACCGCAATAAGTAGCTCCAATAAGGCCTTCAATATTTAAATGGGGGACAATATCCTTCGCTCCTTGAGGGTCGACCATTTCAACGGGGATACCTAAGCTTTGCTGCAATTTCACGTTCTTTTTAAACTGGTTCCACTGAGCATCAGTATAGGCTAACAAGAGATATCCCTTCTGCTTGAATTCTATATCCTTGGAGTAGCCTAGTTCTTCATTCATGTTTTCAAACATTCTGACGCTTTCTTTTGCTAATAAACAGTTAGTCTCAGTAGCCCATTGCTGCCGGACACCTGCCCCACAACGACCGGTAGCACCCGATGTTAAGTATTCCTTTTCTAAAACAACAATATCTTTGACACCCCGTCTTGCTAACTGATAAGCTAAGGCACAGCCCATTACTCCACCGCCAATAATCACGATGCTGCTTGTTTTCTGCATACTATTCCCCTCCCGCCAAAAGCCCTAATTTTATTGGCTTGACCGGTGGACGAAAAGAGGGCATTAAAACCTCTTCTACATTTACCCCATAGGCTTTAGCCAATTCTTGAGCAATGAGCATTCGACAAGTTCTACCCTGACAGGGGCCCATTCCCGCCCTGCTAACCCTTTTTATCTCATCTATTGTTCTATGACCTTGACTTATTAATTCTTTGATTTGAGCTAGAGTAATATCTTCACAGCGGCAAACAAATATTTCCTTATCCAACGTTTACCACCCTTTCTATCTGAATATTTCGTAATTCAAAAGCTAACTGGTTGGGAACAGCAACCCATATTAAAGCTGTTTTATTATGTATTCCGCCTTTTTGCACTTTTATCACCTTGAATTTACCTAACTTCTCCCCCGCCCTATTCAAGCCTATTACTTCTTCATCTGCCTCTGGAAGAGGATAAAATTCATAAGGAAGGCGAACAACAGCTTCAGTAGGACTATAAGATGAATCAATAATAAATATGGCTAAACCTGGACATTTCATGGCACAGGTTCCACAGCCGTTACATTTATCAAAATTTAGCTTTGGAATATTATTCATATCATCCATCCCTAAAATGGCTCCCTTAGCACATGCTTCCCAACAGGGGTTGCAGGGGATTTCTTGAAAACATTCAATAACTGCCACAGGGCCAGCTGCCAATCTTTCTTGGGATGGAGATACTTGACGAACTTGTTCTTCAGTGGGAATACCTGTCTTAACTAGCATGCTGTTTCCCCCTTCGCCAATAATTTTTCTAGTCCCTTCAAGATTTTTTCTCCAGCAGGACCGGATCTAAGTTCCTCTAAATCCTTTAATGCTGCTTTTAGAGCTTGAACATTATTTAAGCCATAACCTAGACTTTCTGCTGCCGCAATGCCGGCCACCCGTCCTTCAACCATAGCGGCACTGGCCTCCTCTACCCCGCCAGCATCACCACAAACATATAATCCTGGTACAGTTGTTTCTAAAAATTCGTTTTTTCTAGGCACATAACCGCCAAATTCCGGTATATATTTCATTTCACAGCCGGCCTGCCAGCATAACTCCGTTAAAGGGCTGAGACCTACCGCTAAACAAATCACATCTACAGTTAAGTCTTTTTCAGTTCCCGCTATAGGCTGCCATTTGTCATCTAAGGAAGCAAGAATTGCTCCTTCTACGAACTCCTGACCATAAGCGTTTAAGATGGTATGAGATGTTAATATAGGTACACCTGCCCGGCGAATTTTGGATGCATGGACTAAGTATCCACCTATCTTAGGGGCGGCATCGATAATGGCTGCTACCTCTACACCACTTTGCATTAATTGATAGGAAACGATTAAACCTATATTTCCCGCTCCAACCATCAACACCCGCTGTCCCGGTGTAACACCGTAGACATTCATCAGGGTTTGCACAGCTCCTGCACCATAAATTCCAGGCAAATCATTATTTGCAAAGGGTAGAAATTTCTCTGAAGCACCAGTTGCTATTATGGTCCGCTTCGGCTTCAATTTTAGATGTTTATCAGCACCTTCCATGGTAACGACTCCATCTTCATAAATCCCTAAAACTGTAGTTTCAGTTAAAATTTCGATATTTGAATTATTAGACAGTTTTCCCTCTAATAATTTGGATATATCTATTCCCCGTGAACCAGCATACTGTTTTTGGGAACCAAAAAATTTATGTGTCTGTTTAATAAGCTGCCCGCCTAGTCGGTCATCTCTTTCTGTTAAGACAACCTTGGCTCCTCTTTCCGCTGCTTCTATAGCTGCTACCATCCCGGCCGGCCCACCACCAACCACTAAAACTTCCGTTTCTCTCATTGGGCTAAACACCCCTTCCCTTTTTGGGTTTCAACCCTCATCCCTTCCCGCAGTTTTTCTACACATACCCGAACATTAGGCTGACCATCTACTACCATCAGACAAGAAGAGCAGTTACCTATAGCACAAAACAGACCCCGGGGATGATGAAATTCATGGCTATGACTTAGTACCTTAATACCTGCAGCATGGAGTGCAGCAGCTATGGTTTCACCTGAATAACCTTTGATTTCTTCTCCATTAAAGAAAAACGAGAGGGTTTTACCCCGATTAAAACTTAAAATTGGATGATTTTCTATACGCATACTAATCACTCCACACGATATTTTTTTAAGTAAATGTACAGTTATTTGTACTAGTGTCGGTTTCTAGACATAATTTTTAGCCAGCATTAGTAGCAAAAAATAATTAGAAATAAGGACTGTCTTCTAAACTTCTAACTTCAGCTTTTAGCTTTTAGTTTTTAAAGTCCTAAATAGGCTTTTTGCACTTCTTTATTTTCAGCCATTTCTTTAGCTTCACCGGAAATTGCTACTTGTCCCGTTTCCAAAACATATGCTCTATTGGCAATTGATAAGGCCATGCGAGCATTCTGTTCTACTAACAAAATGGTAGTTCCTTCAGAATTGATCTCCCGAATAATCTTAAAAATTTCCTGAACAAGCATAGGTGCTAAACCCATAGAAGGTTCATCCATCAAAAGCAATTTTGGATTACTCATTAATGCCCGACCGATAGCAAGCATCTGTTGTTCTCCACCACTTAAGGTTCCTGCTAATTGGTTTTTCCGTTCCTCTAAACGAGGAAAACGCTGGAATATCTTCTTCATATCGTCTTTAATTTTATTTTTATCTTTACGGGTGAAGGCTCCCATTTCAAGGTTTTCAAGAACCGACATCAAGGGGAAAACCCTTCTGCCCTCAGGAACCTGAGAAATCCCCATTTCTACTATTTTATGAGCCGGCATACTTGTTAATTCAATATCATTGTAAAAAATTTTCCCTTGTTCCGGTTTTACTAATCCTGAAATACTCCTTAAAGATGTGGTTTTGCCGGCACCATTTGCTCCAATTAGAGCCACAATTTCCCCAGCCTTAACTTCAAATGAGATACCCATTACCGCCCTTATTGCCCCATATTTTACATGAATATCTTGAATGGATAACACCCTAAACCACTTCCTTTCCTAGATAGGCGGCTATAACATCGGCGTTTACCTGTACCTCTTCTGGGGTACCATCGGCAATTTTTACACCATAATCTAAAACTGCAACTCTATCTGATAGCCCCATTACAAACTTCATATCATGTTCAACTAGAAAAATTGTCAAGCCCATTTCTCTAATCTTATTAATTTTCTCAATTAAAACAATCTTTTCCTGAAGGTTCATGCCAGCGGCTGGTTCATCGAGCAAGAGGAGTTCGGGCTCTGAGGCCATAGCTCGAGCAATTTCTAAGCAGCGCTGTTCACCATAAGATAAATTATCAGCAAATTCATCATATTTTTTGTCTAATCCCATCAATTTTAAAGCTTGAAAAGCTTTTTCTTCTATTTGTTTTTCCTCATTTTTAATGGCAGATAGTCGGGTTATGGCTCCAAAAATACCAGCTTTACTTCGGGAATGACAACCTATCTTGACATTATCTAAAACTGTCAGTTCTTTGAATAACCTAATATTTTGAAAGGTCCTAGCGATCCCTAATCCATTAATGTAATAAGGAGGTTTGCCACTAATATCCTGACCTTTGTAAAGAACCTTACCACTAGTTGGGCTATATATTCCTGTTGCTAGGTTAAAGGCGGTGCTTTTTCCGGCACCATTGGGACCAATCAAGGCACTTATTTGACCTTTTTCTACTTTTAAGTCAACTTTATTTACAGCAATTAATCCACCGAACTGAATAGTAAGTTTGTTTAATTCTAATAAGGCCATTTAATTCCCCCCCTTTACCTTTTTTTTCTCTTTATCGGCAAAGTTACTGCCAGTAATTGATTTAATGCTTTTTTTAACTAATTTTGTTACATCAACTCCGCCTAGCAAGCCATTAGGTCTAAATCTCATCATAATAACCAGTAAGGCACCGTATAAAAGCATCCGATAATCAGAGGAGAAACGAAGCACCTCAGGAATAGATGTCAATACTATTGCACCAAGTACCGTGCCAGGAATGCTTCCTAATCCACCTAGAACTACCATGTTTAAAATCTCAATAGATTTCATAAAACCAAAATCCCTAGGCTGTAATACCATTATCTTATGTGCCCATAAGGCTCCACCTATACCAGCAATAAATGTGCCTAATACAAACATTTTAACTTTATAAAGGGACGTATTTATTCCGTAACATTCTGCAGCAATATCATCTTCCCGAATAGCTAGAAGGGCCCTTCCAAAACGGGACCTTTCAACTCTTACCATCATCCAGATAACAATAATTACAACAATCAAGGTGACAGTTAACGTTGACTTAAAAGGTATTCCAGCCAGACCCATAGCACCACCAACGATGGGCATATTAAATAAGAGGGATTTAACAATTTCTCCGAAGCCCAGTGTTGCTATGGCCAGATAATCTCCAGTTAAACGTAATGTTGGATAGCCAATAATTAAACCAAAAAATCCTGCTGCTATCCCTCCCGCCAAGAGGGCAAAAATAAAAGGCATACCCAATTGAAGTGATACAACGGCAGAAGCATAAGCCCCTATACTCATATATGCCGCGTGACCTAAAGAAAGCTGTCCGGTAACACCAGTAATTAAATTTAACCCTAAGGCCATAATTATATATATTCCTACAGTAATGGCTATGGATTCAATATAAGGCGGTAATAAACCATTTAGTAAAGTCATACCTTCTGCCACCTACACTTTCTTGAAAATTTGTTTACCGAATAACCCTGTAGGCTTGATTAGTAACACCAGGATTAAGATGCCAAATGCTATAGCATCTCGGTAAGACGAAAACCCAATTGCTACTGTCATCATTTCAATTACTCCGAGAATAATTCCGCCAAACATTGCCCCCGGAATGCTGCCAATACCGCCCAGAACCGCTGCTGTAAAAGCTTTCATGCCAGGCAGCATACCCATATTATATTTTACAACACCAAAGTATATCCCTACTAACACTCCACCAGCACCGGCTAAAGCAGAACCAATTGCAAAGGTATAGGATATAATCCTGTTTACATTTATTCCCATCAAAGCAGCTGTATCATAATCCTGAGAGGTTGCCCTCATGGCTTTGCCAACCTTTGTTCTTTTAACTATATACTGCAAACCAATCATAAGTATTGCGGAGACAATAATTAACAATATTTGCAGAGTATTAATCTGAGCTCCAGCTATTAAGTCAAAGGATTTAATTTCAAATAATATTTTTTCAATAGAAGGAAAAGTCTGAGGTTTAGGTCCAACCAAGAGGTTAACTAAATTCGATAAAATAATAGATATCCCAATAGCACTGATAAGTGCTGCTAAACGTTTAGAACGCCTTAGCGGCCTATAAGCAATAATTTCAATTGAAACCGCCATAAGCATACAAAAAAGCATAGCTCCCAAAAATGCAATAATTATATGCACTTTAAAGATAGTAACTAGTGCTAAGCCTACAAAAGCTCCCACCATGTATATTTCACCATGGGCAAAATTGATTAGCATAATAATACCGTAAACCATTGTGTAACCTAGGGCAATTAGGGCATAGGTAGACCCAAGTGCTATTCCATTAATCAACTGTACAATAAAATTACTGGTAAAATCCATCCTCCATCCCCCCAAATTAAATTCTTAAAAGGGTCTGCCATTAAGGCCAGACCCTTTTAAGGTCCACTAATTGCCTATTTTTTTACAGGAACTTTCTTCAACAAGGACCAGTTACCATCTTTAACTTGTAATAGGTATACTGGAGATTTGATAGGTTCACGGTTAGCATCAAAGGATGTATTACCGGAAACACCAGGGTAATCTTGTATTTTCGCCAATGCATCTTTAAATACCTTAGGATCTGCACTATTGGCGTTCTTAATAGCTTCAGCAACTAACATAACTGCATCATAACCTTGGGCATGGAACAGATCAGGTGCTTTACCATATTTAGCTTTAAATCTTTCAATAAACTTTTCTACTTCAGGAGTAGGCTGTTCTGGTGAGAAGCCTGCATAGGAAACACTGCCTTCTACTGCACTTCCGCCTAATTCCCAGAAGGTTGGTGCTTGTAGTCCATCACCGCCAACCATGATTATTTCGTTCATACCTTGCTTGCGAACTTCTTTCATGATCAGACCGCCTTCAGTATAGTAACCTGAGAAAACTATTACTTCAGCACCGGACTTTTTAATATTACTGACTTGTCCGCTAAAATCAGTATCGCCATCTTGTACACTTTCTTCAATTACTACTTCCCCGCCATTATTTAAGATACCCTCTTTAAAGATTTTACTTAGACCAACGCTAAAGTCATTATTAACTGCAGTAATTAATGCTACTTTTTTCCATCCTAGTTCATTTACTAGATAATCCATGGTAGTAGGTCCACCAACAGTATCCAGCAAAGTATTACGGAAGATAAAGGGACCTATTTCTACAACACCAGGTCCTGTAGCACCAGCGGAAATCTGGACAACACTACCTTGATTAATAATAGGAGCTGTTGCTTTAGTAATACCGGTAGTTGGATCACCGATAACCGCAATTACTTTATCTGAGTTAACAAATTTTTGTACAATATTGGCAGCTTCTGCCTTGTCATAACGGTGGTCAGCTTCTACTATTTCAAAGTTGCTTCCTAATACGCCGCCTGCTGCATTAATGTCTTCAACAGCCATTTTCATTCCATCAAGAGTGTTTTGTCCATACATTGCTGTATCGCCTGTCAAGTCACCTAAAAATCCGATTTTTAAAGCTGCAGGAGCTTTAGCTTCCTTTTTCACTTCTTCCTTTGGTGCAGGCTCTTCCTTTTGCCCACCACAGCCTACTAATGTTAATGATAAAATTAATAAAATAGATAAAACCCAAAATATTTTCCTAGACTTAATCATTTTTTTACCCCCTAATTTTTTTAATATTGTGTAATATTGTGATTAATAAGAGTTTTTATAAACTATGTAGTCTAACTCCCTCCCCCCCTTTATTTTTTTCCTCTCCTCGTTAACGGATACCAAGCTTGTTCATTTTATAGTAGAGTGTACTGCGGGGAATACCCAAAATTTTCGCAGCCTTTGCTTTATTGCCCGAAGTACCCTCTAAAGCTTGCCTTATAACTTCCTTTTCAGCCCTATCAGCAACTTCATCTAAAGTTGAACCTTCATAATATAACTTTTTAAATTTAGTAAGTTTGAGAGAAATCGGTAGATTTTCCTCAGTAATTTTATCATCTTCAGCCATGATAACCATTCTTTCGATAACATTACGAAGTTCTCTAATATTCCCCGGCCAAAGATAGCCAAGAAAAATATTCATTACCTCCGAGTCAATCTGAACTATATTTCTATTATGCTGATTGCAAAACTCTCGGGTAAAAAGATATACCAACTCAGGAATATCCTCCTTGCGATTCCTTAATTCCGGGATCTCTAGAGCGACAACATTTAGGCGATAATAGAGGTCCTCTCGAAAAGAGCCATCCTCAATCATTTGTTCCAAGTTTCTGTTAGTAGCAGCAATAACTCTGACATCTACACGAACAGGCTCACTTCCTCCAACTCGGTAGAAATGCATAGTTTGCAAGGCTCTTAGAAGTTTAACCTGCATCTCCGGCTGCAGCTCAGCAATTTCATCTAAAAAAATGGTTCCATTGTGGGCTAGTTCAAATTTTCCGGGTTTACCCTTTTTGTCCGTACCGGTGATGGCACCAGGCTGATAACCAAATAGCTCACTTTCAAATAAAGCAGGTGTTACTGCCCCACAGTTAATTACAATAAAAGGCTTGTCGCGCCTAGTACTATAGTTATGGATAGATTCTGCAAAAAGTTCTTTGCCTGTACCACTTTCCCCACGAATTAACACTACAGTATTAGTGGTAGCTACTTTTTTGGCTAGACCAATAACTTCCAGCATCTTTTTACTGTGACCATATATTTTCCCAAAAGCATCAGCTGGACCACTAATCTTCTTTATCTCACTTTTTAGAAGATTTACCTGGGAGCTAGCTTTTGATAATTCATTATGCAGGTTTACCGTTTCTGTGATGTCTCGCTCAGAACAAACACTGCCTAAGATGGTTTTCTCCTGATAAAGAATCGGTCTCGCATTAATCAAAACATGATTTTCCGGTCGAGGCTGATGGTATTTATCCCGAACTTCCTTTTTGTTGACTACATCAGTTACAACAAGACTAGAAAAAAATTGACCGATTTTTTTGCCCATAATAGTAGCGCAGGGAATTTGATACATATTTTCAGCCCGCTTGTTCCAGCCGATTACGTTATTCTCATTGTCTATCATAGTAACAGCTTCATTTACAGTATCCATCAAAGTATTCATCTCACACTCTAAATGGAGGATCTCCTGCCAAAGGGTAGTATGTAATAGATATGGATCTAGAACTCCAAGTGGCTCATTATTTTCAAATACTACTCCAAGCTTCCCTCGGTTGGTATGTAAAGCTGGGAATACCTGATTTAACGGGGTTTCCTTTTCTAAGATAAGCCCATTATATATCTTGGACGGAAAAGATTTTAGAATCACTTTCCAGCAGTTTGATCCAGTATTAATAAGTACAGCTTCAATTCCCCATTCTTTAAAAAGCTGGTCAACCTCCTCTTGAGATAAGACTTGGTTAACTACCTTGATAGGCCTTAGTGTCAGTTTAACTAAATCCAGAGTCTGGCTTGGGCCTGAAAACATACTCCCTGCCTCCCAATATTAAATTCCAAAAACTTAAGCAAGTGTCAGTAATTTGACATAAAAATATTTTTAGTGGTTGGCATAAAATGGGTTTCAATGGCATAAAAAGGCGCTCACTAAATAACCTCAGTGAGCGTCGTTGCTCTTAAGTACTATAATAATACTCACTATATCTTATTGTCTTGTTGTATAACAATTTATCCTATTTTAAAACAAATTGCAATAGTTTTTCAATAAGAATACTGAATACAATATATAATAGTTTTATATAAAATTGTGAATTGTATAACAATTCTATTATTCATATACTTCTGGGTGATTATTTTGCGTCTGACAGTACTGCTGGGTAAACATTTTGTGTCTGATGTACTACTTCTGCGTCTGACAGTACTGCAGTGTGAACATTTTGCGTCTGATGTACTACTGGGTAAAGATTTTGCGTCTGAGACAATTAACATGCAATGCTTGTGTCAGACGCAATAAATTGGCCACAAAGTATGTCAGACCATAAATGAATCCAATGAGTAATTGTCAGACCCGGAAAGTGACCCACAAGTTATTTCAGACGCAATTGTTAGTCCCCAAAGTAGGTAGATTTCCAGCGTAAGACAGGCTTCCTCGCTGCTGATGCCTCATCAAATCTGGAAACATGGGTTGAAATAGGTGCATCATGTAAAAGTTCTGGGGTATTAATTGCTTCCTCGCTGATTTTAATAAGAGCCTGACAAAAATCATCTAAGGTCTCTTTGCTTTCAGTTTCTGTGGGTTCAATCATCATAGCTTCCTCTACGATCAATGGGAAGTAGATGGTTGGGGGATGGAAGCCGTAGTCAATTAACCTCTTAGCTATATCCATAGTATGAATTCCTTTAGCCTTCATTTCTTTGGTGGGCGTAATAATAAATTCATGTTTACAGACCTGGTCTAAAGGAAGATAATAATGTTCCTTTAATACTGCTTTGAGATAGTTGGCATTTAGTACCGCAAATTCACTGGCCTCTTTTAGGCCCTTGCCTCCCAATGCCAAGATATAAGTAAAGGCCTTTACTGCTACTCCAAAATTGCCATAAAAAGCTTTGACTTTACCAATAGAATGGGGGCGTTCATTGTCAAAATAATACTGTTCTTGCTCAGAGCTATATTCAACAGTAGGTTTAGGCAGATAAGGAACTAAATAATCCTTTACCCCTACTGGGCCAGAACCAGGTCCACCACCTCCATGGGGGGTAGAAAAGGTTTTGTGCAGGTTAAAGTGAATAACATCAAAACCCATATCCCCCGGACGGGCATAGCCCATAATAGCATTCATATTAGCTCCGTCATAATATAAGAGTCCTCCCGCTTCATGGACAATATCGGCAATTTTTACGATATCCTCCTCGAATAATCCCAGTGTATTG
The DNA here is from genome assembly GCA_000961765.1 of Clostridiaceae bacterium BRH_c20a. Classification (GTDB taxonomy): domain Bacteria; phylum Bacillota; class Peptococcia; order Peptococcales; family BICA1-8; genus BICA1-8. Next base: position 34,750 of record LADT01000086.1, read on the forward strand.
GGATTAGTCAGCATTAAAGCGGCAGTATCTTCTCCTGCTACTTTTTTTAACTCCTCTAGGTCAACAAAACCTCTTTCGTTAGACTTAATCTCTATTATTTCATAACCACACATATTTGCTGTAGCTGGATTAGTGCCGTGGGCAGAATCGGGGACAATCACCTTATTCCTTTTAAAGTCTCCACGGTGCTCGTGATAGGCTTTAATGATCAGGATACCTGTTAACTCACCATGGGCACCAGCGGCAGGCTGCAAAGTAACCCTTTGCATACCGGCTATCTCACTTAGATACTGATCTAAATCATACATAAGTTTCATGGCACCTTGAGATAACCCTTCTGCCTGATATGGGTGAGATAAAGCAAAGCCCGGAAGTCTGGACATATCTTCATTTATTTTAGGATTGTACTTCATGGTACAAGAACCCAAAGGATAGAAGCCCGTATCTACACCATAATTCATTTGAGATAATCTCGTAAAATGGCGAACAACATCAACTTCACTCACTTCCGGCAGTTCCGGCTCAGTTTCTCTTTTTAAATCTAAAGGCAACAGTTCGTCAATAGCAACTGTAGGTACATCTAGTGCTGGTAATGAATAGGCTTTACGGCCGGGAGCAGATAATTCAAATATCATTTTTTCTTTCATTCTTCTCCCTCCCAAACCCTTTTTAATAAATCAATTTCTATTTTACTCCGAGCTTCTGTTACGCAGAGAAGCATATGGTTTTTTAGTTCTGGATAAAATTCCCCTAAATCCAAACCACCAATAATTCCTGCATCTAATAAGCGTTTATTTATAGATTCAATTGATTCCTCTGTTTTCACTACAAATTCTTTAAAGCTTTTAGTATTTGGATAGGCAATTTCTACTCCTGGAATATCGTTTAACACACTTTTAGCATAATGGGCCTTATAAATACACTGCTCCGCTACTTCCTTGATACCACTTTTACCCAATGTGCTGAGATATATAGTTGCAGCTAAAGCGCATAAGGCTTGATTGGAGCAAATATTAGAGGAAGCCTTTTCCCTGCGGATATGCTGCTCCCGTGCCTGCAGCGTCAAAATAAATCCTTCGTTTCCTTTTCTATCCTGAGCAATCCCCACTATTCTACCAGGCATACGACGAATAAACTTTTCCTTAGTAGCAATAAAGCCTAGATATGGTCCACCAAAGCTTATGGGAATTCCAAGGGGCTGCCCCTCCCCTACTACAATATCAACACCTATTTTTCCAGGTGCTTCTAATAGGCCAAGCAACATGGGGTCTGCACAAAGAATTACCATAGTCTTATTCTTTTGAGCTAGCTCAACTATATTCTTTAAGCTCTCTATACCGCCGAAAAAATTGGGATTTTGAATAACTACAGCACCTATATCAGTGGTCAGCATCTTTTCTAACTCTTTTGTATCAGTGAGTCCTTGTTGATAAGGAATTTCCAACAATTCCATACCCCGAGCCCAAGCATAAGTTTTAGCTACTTCTCGATATTCGGGATGAATAGTAGAGCTAATTAGAAATTTATTCTTTCTGGTTTGTCCGGCAGCCATAATTATTGCCTCGGCCAGCGCTGTTGCCCCATCATACATAGAAGCGTTTGCCACATCCATACCAGTCAGCTCACAAACGGCAGTTTGAAATTCAAAAATTGCCTGTAGAGTACCCTGACTTATTTCTGGCTGATAGGGAGTATAAGCTGTGTAAAACTCCGACCTTAGTAATAGATGATCTATTAGGGCCGGACGGAAATGTTCATAAGCTCCAGCACCTAAAAAAGAAACATATTCATCAACATGGGCATTTTCCTGGCTAATCATTGTAATTTCTTTTCGTAAGGACATTTCATCCAATCCCGGGAAAAGCTTTAGTTCTTCTGCTAACTTAACCTCAGGAGAAATATCCCTAAATAATTCATCAGTAGAGGAGATACCAATGCTAGCCAACATCTCCCTCTTCTCTGACTGAGTATGGGGAACAAAATTCATACCTATTCCTCCTCAATTATCTTTTGATACCCTTGTGCATCTAAGAGGTCTTCTTCTCCTTCGGTAATCTCCATTTGTAAAATCCAGCCTTTACCATAGGTATCTTGATTAATTAGTTCTGGATTGTCTAATAACTCTTCATTTACAGCGATAACCTTACCGCTAACTGGTGCGTAAATATCGGAGACGGCTTTTACTGATTCCACTACACCTATACTATCCCCTACTTCTAAATGTGTACCTACTTCAGGCAGTTCAACAAATACCACATCACCTAATGCCTCTTGAGCATATTGGGTAATACCTATCTTTTTTGTTTCTAAATCAACCCACTCATGTTCTTTTGTGTACTTTAAATTTTCTGGATACATAATTTATACCTCCCTTTTATAAAATGGTGTTTTTACAATGACGGCCTGACAGGGCCGGTTTCTAATACTGACAGCTAACGTGTTACCAATTTGAGCTTGAGCAATGTTTATTAAGGCATTTGCTAAGTTTTTCCCTAGACTAGGGCAAAAGGAACCAGAGGTAACATAACCTATTTCTTGTTCATCCTTGTAAACTACATAGCCTTCTCTAGGAATACCCCTCTCTAGCATCTCAAGCCCTATTTTTTTGCGTTTTAAGCCCTCTTCTTTTTGTTTAAGTAGAGCGCTTTTACCTATAAAATCATTATCTGATTTTAAGTCAACAAACATGCCTAAACCTGCCTCCAAAGGTGTAATCTTAGAGCCTAGCTCATGACCATATAAGGGCAAGCCTGCTTCAAACCGTAAAGTATCCCTAGCTCCCAAACCGATAGGAGCTATACCCTGAGATTGTCCCTGAGTTAATAGTTCCTTCCATAAAAATACTACCTCATTTGCATTAAGATAGATTTCAAAACCATCTTCTCCTGTATACCCGGTCCTTGACACAACGCTTTGGCAGCCTGCTACCAGCTCTTCTTGGAAACGGTAGTATTTTATTTCTCCTAAATCAATAGAGGTAAGGGACTGTAATATTTCCTGAGCCTTAGGCCCTTGCAGAGCTAATTGGGCAGTTTTCCCGGAGATATTGGCCAATTCAACATCCTCATCACTCTTTTGTTCTTGAACCCACTGCCAGTCTTTTTCGATATTAGAAGCATTAACAACCAGCCAAAAATGTTCCCAAGTAAAACAATAAACCAATAAATCATCTACTGTACCGCCATTTTCGTAGCACATTGGTGAGTAAATTATCTTTCCAGGTTCAATTTTTTCTACATCATTTGTAATCAATTTCTGAATAAACTTTTTCGCATCTTTCCCCTTAATTTCAAATTCACCCATATGTGATACATCAAAAAGACCAGCCTGCTCTCTTACAGTATTATGTTCTTCAATAATACCTTTATATTGGACAGGCATTTCGAAGCCACCAAACTCAACAATTTTTCCTCCAAGTTTTACATGTTCTTCATATAACGGCGTTCTTTTCACTTCAGTCATTTACTTTCACCCCCGATTTAATTAGTTTAGTTTTGTCTTTAGCTCATAGAAATATTTACATTAACATGTTGTATGCTATGCAATTCTGTTATCGGTGCCTATGAACTATTAGTTCTTGGGTATCTTGGACATAAAAAAACAGAGCAACAAGAAAAGAATCGCCTTGTTACTCTGTCCTTAAACCTGAGAGATTTTACCCCTTTGGTGCTCATAAAGAGCTCTCCAGAGACCCATCAGAATGCGGTACTGGTACCTGAGAGTTTCCAATACCTTGGCATAAAGTATTGTTGCTCCTTCGGTGTCCACTTAAGGACTCTCCCACATTCCTCATTTAGTTTATTCTGTTTTTAAAAAAAGAAATATTTTCTAATGATTGTGATAATTATATTCGCCATTAACCCAAAAATTCCTGCAAAAAAAACCGCCTTTTGGGGGCGATGAAAAAAATTATTTATATCTTTGATAATATTTCTGTTATTTCCTCACAGCCGCATTCTATTGGCTTATAACAATACCTTCTATGATTATTCATATCAACAGTCCGAACTCGAGTAATTACACCTTTACTAACTAATTCTTCTATTATACTGCGGCATTGACCTTCATGAAGTTTGGTTTCTGTAGTAATTCTCCCAATACAACAAGCCTGGCCATTGAATTTCTTCCACAAGCGACAAACAGCTTCAAATACCTTTTTATTATCATCTTGTTCCATAGTATCCCTCCCGCAAATATAATTGAATTGAATTATATCTTAATCTAATAATAATAGAAATATGATGAATAGTAAAGATATTATAATTGAAAAAGTGTAATATAACAGATAATATCTATCTACCAATAATTCTAGAATAAAAAAAGTATCTCCTCACCAAGTGGTAAGGAGATGCTTTAATAAATTAAATTAATGCACTCAAGCAACGACTACAAATAGTAGGGTGTTCAGGGTACTGACCCACATCCTCAGTATATGTCCAGCACCTTTCACATTTTTCTCCCGGGGCTTGCGTCACTTTAACCGCCAACCCTTTTAATTCCTCAGATCGGAAAACCGCTTCCGCAGCTTCTTCTAATTTTTCCTCAGTAACTATAACAACCTTAGAGACAATAAATATTCCTGACAAATCCTTTTCTATCTCTTTTAAGAACGAATACCAATTATTATCTGCATATATTTCTATACTTGCATTTAGAGAATGACCAATTACTTTAGCCCTTCTAGTCTCTTCTAATTGTTTAGTTACTACCTCCCGAACAGCAAGTATTTTATCCCACTTGGCTTCTAATACTGAATCCAGATATTCAGCATTAAATTGAGGCCAGCCTGCCAACTGTACACTTAATTCTTTATCTTTCTGTGGCAGATGGCTCCAAACCTCTTCCGTTGTAAAAGCTAGAATTGGCGTGAGCATTTTTACTAAAGCAGTGCAAGCTTCATAGATTACTGTTTGAGCTGCTCTACGTTCTAGTGAATTGGGTTTTGAAGTATATAGACGATCTTTAACAACATCTAAATAGAAAGCACTCATATCAACAGTACAGAAATTATGAACCCCGTGATAAACTACATGAAACTCATAGTCATCATAGGCTTTAGTAACCCGATTGATTAGTTTAGCCAATTTCATAAGTGCCCACTTATCTAATTCTGTTAAGCCTTCATAACTTACTTTATGCTGCTCATACTCGAAATCATAGAGAGTACCTAACATATAGCGGAAGGTATTACGAATTTTTCTATAGGTTTCCGTGACCTGCTTTAAAATCCCCGAAGACACCGCCACATCAGAGCGATAATCAGCAGAACCGACCCAAAGCCTTAAAATATCAGCCCCTAATTGTTCAATAACCTCTAAGGGATCAATACCATTACCTAGTGATTTTGACATTTTCCTGCCTTTTTCATCCACTAAAAAACCATGGGTTAAAACTGCCTTATATGGAGCCTTTCCCGTTGTAGCTACAGATGTTGATAAAGAAGAATTAAACCAGCCCCGATGCTGATCGCTTCCTTCTAAATATAAATCAGCAGGCCAAACTAGATCGTCCCTGGTGGTTAAAACTGCTTTATGACTTGAACCAGAATCAAACCAAACATCCATGATATCAGTTTCTTTACGGAAATTGGTTCTTCCACACCCAGAGCAGGTAAACCCCGGGGGTACTAAATCCTCTGCTTCCTTGGCAAACCAAATATCTGAACCATGTTTTCTAAATAGTTCTTGAATATGTGCGATAGTAGTATCATTGATAATTTCTTTATTACAGTCCTGACAGTAGAAAATTGGTATAGGGACTCCCCATGTCCTTTGCCGTGAAATACACCAGTCACCCCGATCAGCAACCATATTATAAATGCGGTCTCTGCCCCAGCTAGGAATAAACTGAACCTTATCAATCTCCGCTAGTGTTTCCTGCCTAAACCCATCTATAGAAGCAAACCATTGTTCTGTAGCCCGGAACATCGTGGGGCTTTTACATCTCCAACAATGGGGATACTGGTGATTAATAAAGCTTAGGTTTAATAAAAAGCCAAGTTTATCTAATTCCTCGGCAATCAATTTATTGGCAGCATCTGCTTTGACCCCTGCAAATTGCCCCGCTTCTTCGGTAAAAGTCCCCTTATCATCTAAAGGTGAAATTACATCTAGACCATATGCCTTGCCAACTATAAAGTCATCAGCACCATGACCAGGAGCCGTATGAACACAACCTGTACCCTGTTCTAAAGTAACATGCTCACCTAGGATAATCAGTGAATCCCTATCCATAAAAGGATGCCTGCATAATACTCCCTCTAGATCTTGACCTTTAAAATCTTTTACTACCTCATATTCCCCAGTACCCCCTGCTGCATCTAATACAGATTTCACTAGATCCTTAGCTATCAATAGCCTTTCATCACCAACTTTAATCAATTGATATTCAAAGTCAGGGTGTAAAGCAATGGCCATATTTGCAGGTAGAGTCCAAGGGGTAGTTGTCCAGATAACTACAAAACTATTTTCTTCCTCAAACTTACCATCAGCATCTTTAACGGGAAATTTTACATAAATTGAGGGTGATCTTTTATCATGATATTCTATTTCCGCTTCCGCTAGTGCAGTTTCACATTGGGCACACCAGTGTACTGGCTTTAGTCCTTTGTAAATATAGCCCTTTTTGGCCATCTCACCGAAAACACCAATTTGTTCCGCCTCAAACTCCGGCTGCAGCGTGATATAAGGATTTCCCCAATCACCCCTTACCCCCAGCCGTTTAAATTGTTCTTTTTGCACTTCTACATATTTCAAGGCATATTCCTGACAATGCTGACGAAATTTCACTTTATCAATTTCATGCCGGTTCAAACTTAGGTCTTTAATAGCCTGAAGTTCAATGGGTAAACCATGGGTATCCCAACCTGGTACATATGGTGCGTCATAACCATTTTGAGAACGATATTTAACTATAATATCTTTTAATATTTTATTTAGTGTATGGCCTAGGTGAATATTACCATTAGCATAAGGTGGTCCATCATGCAGGATAAACTTAGCCTTGCCGGAATTATTTTTCTGAACTTTTTCATATATTTCTACGTCTTTCCAAAAGTTTAAAATCTCCGGTTCTTTAGCCGGTAAATTGCCCCGCATGGGAAATTCAGTCTGGGGCAAATTCAAAGTCTTGCCATAATCAAATTTTTCTTTTTCCATTTTCTTCACCTCATCATATTTCGCTTTCGCGTGGGCGCGTGTACCCGTGGGCGCGATAAAATCTTGTACCAATACTATAACCATCAACTGTGATCCATAGTCCATTGACTATAGACTATAGTCTTACTAGTCACCAGTCACTATCCCGAGAAAATCTGCCTAAAAGCAAAAAACCCCCCATCCCCTAAGGGACGAGAGTTGTTTCCCGCGGTACCACCCTGATAACAGTATAATAATTCTGCCTCTTTGGAGTCAGATAACGATGACCAGCCGAATAGAATTACTAAATTTCAAACTATTAACTCCTGGATGATTTTCCCCTAAGTCGAGTATCCGGCTTCCACCTCCTCCGAATTCGCTGTAACCCAAGTAATCAAGGTACTTTTCCATTCATTGTATTTCCTTTATATTCTTTCTATCAAATAGTAAAACAGATAAATTAAAATGTCAACTCATCTGCTAAACTACTTTTTTAAGCAAAAACAATAAGCTTTGTACTATGTTACTAGTTACTTCAGTATCTAGCTCCTCATTATGCTTCTCGGAATTGATTATTCTTATAGCCAAGGAAGAAAGGCCTTTATTTTTTGCTGTTAAAAACAGCTGGCTAGAAGATAAATCCAAACAAGCTAGTCCGACTATATTTTCATCATTTACAGGTTCGTTATAGATATTACCGGCAAAAATTCTCAAGGGTAATTCATCATCTGCTACAGCTTGATTCAGAAAACGGTCAACTAGTACTTGACAGCTTCCACTTGGATAATCATTAATAAGTATATCACCCTGTCTTAGATGTTCTACCAGAGAACTAGCTAATCCAATAGAAATTATATTTTTAATTGGACCATCTGCAATCATTATATCTAATAGGTCATTTATACTATTTTCATCATAGTTTTCTACCAAATATAACTCTTTTGTATAAAACTTTCCTTTGTACCAGGAATATTTATCGCTTGGGTGAAGCTGCAGCTCAGATAATGCATCTTTTATATATTCACTGATTACATTGTAATTAGATATGATTAATGTCTTCATATACATACTCCTTTGATGTAACTATAAATACTGATTAATAATATTCATAAATACCACTTTTGATAAGCCCTCAATTAGCAGGCTTTTATTACGGCTTATTAAACCAGTTGCAATTTTCACGCATCACCTTGAACACCTTCGAGTTCGTTTTTACTAGCTTTGGGCTGCACTTTTATTTTAACTAGTACGCCGGCTTCATTCTCCCTCAACTCTAACAATTGTTTCTCCTTTTTCTACTAGTGGGCCTACCTGTTTACCTTCATCAATTAATTCTAATTGTGTAATTAAAAACGCTTTAAACTGTGCTTTAAATTGCTGCACATTTTTCTGCAGTTCTTTATATTCCCCTTTTAACTCAAATATATCTTCTTTAGCAACATTGATAATATCTTCTGCCTTTTGCCTGGCATTGCGAATAATTAAGTCCGCCTCTTTATCTGCATTTTTTTTAACTTCTTCCGAAGTCTGTTGAGCTAGAATCATAGTATTATGCAGGGTATCTTCTAAATCTCGATATCTAGCAATACTTTCTTGGTAATTATCAGCTTGATCCTTAAGATTTAGATTTTCTTTATACAGATTCTCATAGTCCTTTATTACTTCATCCAAGAATTCATCGACTTCATCAGCATCATAACCTCTTAAAGCCTTTTTAAACTCCTTATTGTGGATATCCAAAGGTGTAAGCAAAGTTTTCCCCTCCTCTTCGTCTTATTCGTCTACTCATCTACTCATCAATATCCTAGTGAATATATATTGACCATCGACCATAGACTATCGACTATAGACCATAGACTATAGCCTGTTACTTCTTATTCATACCTAGTAATAGTTACTTTTAAGCGACCTTTACGGGTCTCGCCGCTAACGTTAGAAACTATTATTCTGCCTTTACCACGAAAAGATATTACATCATCCTGACTACATAAGTGATCTGTATCAACTACAACCTGCCAATTCACTTTAACTTTACCGCCTTTAATAAAACTAGTAACTTTAGTTCTAGAGATACCGAAACCATTTGCTAGCACAGTATCAAGTCGTAAAGATGCAAGTGTAGTATTTACAATTTTGCCTGCAGATTGTAGAGGCTCCCAGTGATTAGGTTTTAATATTTGAGCCTCTAAGGAAACACCTTTAATTACAATAGGACCTAAGAGAATAAAGTCAGCCAGTTCTCGACTAATTACCACTATAAAGCCGTTCTCTATGGGATATAAATCCCCGACCTTTCCTCTTTTAATCCCTTGCCCCAGTAGAGCTCCTAAAAAATCTCTATGACTTGAGTTAATATGATCTAATTTACCGGTAAATTCAACTAAGCATAACTGAGCCATACTCAGTTCAGGTTCTGAATAATCTGGACATATAACAATCCTTTGTCTTTCTGCACCATCGACTCCACCATAGGCAGCATAGTTTATGCCTGAAATATTTTTAAGAAATTCACAAGCACAATTTTTTAGATAGGGATCTACAAACTCTGTTACCTGTTCTATGTGTCTCCTAAGAACAATATCCGCCTTATCCTCGACCCGTCCTAAAAAATCTTTTGCTTCAGCAGTAAGTTTAGTCACTTTAATAGCCTCTAGTAAAGCATTCTGCTTAACAAGTCAATTACAACAGATTTTAATAACTGCAAAAGCAGAATTGCTATGATAGGAGAAAAATCTATTGCCATACCACGCATAGGAAGAAATTTACGAACAGGTGCTAAAACTATTTCCGTAATTTCATAGATAAACCTGAAAATCGGATTATGTGGATCATGCCTAACCCACGAAAGTATAACTCGCACTATGACTAACCAATACATCACATCAAAGATTATATCAACAAAATCAATAAGAAAATACATCTAAACACCCCATCATTTATCTAAACCCAATTGTTTAGATTTAAGATATGAAGCCTCAACAGCATCCATTACCATAGCCCTAAAGCCTGCTTTCTCTAAAACATTAATAGCTCTGATCGCCGCTCCCCCTGGGGAAGTAACCATATCCTTTAGCTCACCGGGATGCAACCCTGTTTTTAATACCATCAATCCTGCCCCAATTACCGTTTGAGCTGCTAGCATATAAGAAGTTTTTCGGGGTAAACCAACCTGAACTCCCCCATCCGCTAAAGCTTCAATAAATTGGTAAACATAAGCAGGACCACTACCACTTAGTCCTGTTACTGCATCAATTAAGCCTTCATCAATAATTACTGTTTTGCCTACTGATTTAAAAATTTTCTCAGCAATTTGCAAATGATCATCTAAAGCAAATTTGCCTTTACTTAATGCGGTCATACCCGCCGCCACTAATGCAGGTGTATTAGGCATAACCCTGACAACAGGAATTTCTCCTAAAAATTGCTCTAGAAAAGCGGTAGAAATGCCGGCGGCAACAGAAATAATTATTTTGCCTTTATCTGGTTTAAACTCCAGACTTCCTAATACATTTTTAAAGTGTTGAGGTTTGATTGCCAGAATAATTATATCAGACTTTTCCATAACCTCATTATTATTTGAAGTAGTATTAATCTCTAGCTCAGAATTAATTTGAAGCAACCTATGTTCATTTATATCTGATGCGATAATCTCATTTGATTTATAAATTTCTGATCTGGTAACCCCATACATAATGGCTTCCGCCATTGCTCCTGATCCGATAAAACCCAGTTTATACTTTAACAAGATTTATAAATCTCCCTTCTTAGCAAACTTAGAAACCCAGGCAAATACATCTTCCTGATTATCAGGATATGTTTCTTTGTATTCACCACCGATATCAACATTTGGGGGAACTACCAGAATAATACCCTGCCCTATTTTTTGCATGGATCCACCTATAGCATATACTGTTCCGCCAATAAAATCTATTAACCTTTTACCCAATTCATAATCAGCATTTTCCAGGTTAATAATTACTGCTTTTTTATTTTTTAAGTTATCAGCAATAACTTGAGCTTCATTGAAATCTTCAGGTTCTAAAACAACTACCTTTAAATTATCTTTAGCATGATTATGTATTGCAACCAATTGACCTTTTCTTCTCTTATTTTCGTCGGAATATGGGGATTCCCGGTTCTGCTGGTCTTCCGGCTCTTCATACTCCTCTTCTCGGTCTATAAATCCCATTATATCAAGAAATTTATCAACCATTTTCATCTATTTATCTCCCCTCTTTCTAATATCTAGGACCAAAAATCGCACTACCAATCCTGACCATATTGGACCCTTCTTCCACTGCAATCTTATAATCATTAGTCATCCCCATAGAAAGATACTCCATTTCCACACCAAAGATTTTAGTCTCTTTAATCTCATTAAACAAATGAAACATTTCTTTAAAAATAGGTCTAACTTCTTCAGGATTATTGACTTCCGGCGCAATAGTCATCAGCCCTTTAATTTTCAACCCGGGAAGATGGGCGACTTCTTTAATAAAAGTCATTATCTCGTGCACCTCTAGACCGTATTTGCTTTCCTCACGGGCCGGGTTAACCTGTACTAAACACTCCATGGGCTTCTTTTCTACTGCCATTCGTTTGCTAATTTCTTCTGCTAATGAATAGTTTTCTAAAGAATGGATTAATTTCACTTTATCGACAATATACTTTACCTTGTTGCGTTGCAAATGTCCTATTAAATGCCAGTCCACTTCCATTGGAAGCTGGTCATATTTATCTTTTAATTCTTGTACCCTGTTTTCACCTAAAATAAAATGACCCTCTTTTAATACTTCATTGATTTCTTTAATTTCTTGATTTTTTGTCACTACAATAACCGTAACCTTCCGCTCTGGATTAGTACTTTTTAATAGAGAAGCATCAATCTCAGTTTTGATTCTTCTTAGATTAGCACGGATATCCAATATAGTACCTCCATCTGTATAGTGACTGGTTACTGGTTAATTATTTGTGCCCAGGGCCCAGGGCTCAGGGCTCAGTGCCCGGAAAAAGCATTTTAATCTAACCACGGGCCCCTTCGGGGCACACGGATAAACACGGATAATTATGCTCTTGGTGTCTTTAATCTAGCATAGCGAAATCTTAATCTCAATTCTTCCTTTATCCTCAACCTCAACCTTAACCTTAACCTTAGTTATTATTATCTCGCCCACTAATTGACTATTCAACTAATAAAGATGTTGTCCTTCTTTAACTAAACCCGGATTTAGAATCACTTCAGTAAATTGTTCCAGTCCTTCAATTAATATATTATCGCCATCCTCGGAAATTATTTCCACGGGCTGCCAAAAAACAAAACCTTTTCTTAACCAGTATACCCCTGTTTCCTCATTATTTTTAGTAACAAGTGCTTTTTTCGGCAAAATAATACCTGTCTTTTTTTCGATAATTAGTTCAACCTTTTGCGTTCGTTGGTTTAAGAGGCTATACCAAAATTCAGGCAGCTTAACAAGAACTTGGGCGTTATTGGCAATACCTTTTAAATCAATAATTACTGACTTAACTTCTTTATTTACTCCAGGGAAAAAGAGATTTAACTCTTGGCCTTTTTGTAATGGATCTTCAAAAATATTCAGAGGGAACTCTAAATAAACCTGCAATCCCTCTAAATTATTTACGATTTTACAAAACCTTTTTCCTTTTTCTACCACATCTTTCTTGCTGTTGTCAATAGTATCTGCTTTAAGGTCCTCTATTTTATCCATATCTAAAGACTGGAGTAAATTAGGCCAAAAAATTGCCTCTAAGCCATCGGTAAAATAAGATACTACACCAGCCATCGATGCATTGACAGTAATAGGCTCCCCTGATTCTAGAGCTGTTCCGGCAGTGCCCTCCACCACAAAAAGGGGCATATCCAGGCCTACCCGTTCTCCTGTATTAACCTTACTAATTATGCGGCCTGTCACTGGGGAGTTTACAGTTACCTCATCCCTAATAATATATCCGATAGTCGGGTATTTTTTTTCAATATCACTTTTTACCATAATTTGGGTATCAACAAGATGTCCTATTATAAAACCAAACAAGCTGCTGCCGACAAACCAAAATATAACAAAAAAAAAGATTGCCCGATAAATTAGAAAAATCCTTTCCCTGCGCTTTCTTCTATTACCTTTTAATGTTTTTGCTTCTACCATTATTTTCACACCCTGGTCATACTAGGCTTTCTTTCCTATTTTTTTTCGACAATAGTCATAAGAAATCCTGCTTGAAAAAATGCGTTGCTCTATTTTTACGCTAATCCGTTATTTCGTGAGCCAGTGGGCGCGAAAAAAGAGGACGCCCAATGGGCATCCCTACAAGTTCTCTTTAATATATTCACATAAATCTCGAGTCAGAGAAGTAGTTGTTCCTCTACCTCCCAAATCTGGAGTTAGTTTTTCTTTATGATTTAATATCCAGTTGATGGCCCTTTCAATATTTTCTGCAGCTTGGACTTCGTCAATATGTTTAAGCATTAATACTGCCGAATTTAATAGGGCCAAGGGATTAGCCATGTTTTTCCCTGCTATATCTAAAGCACTTCCATGTACTGCTTCAAACACACTATAACTATCCCCGATGTTAGCACCGGGGACTAATCCTAATCCACCTACAAGTCCCGCACATAAATCTGAAACAATGTCACCGTAGAAATTTGGCAAGACAAGAACATCAAATTTCTCAGGCCGTTGCACCAACTGCATACAAAGATTATCAATAATCATCTCCTCATACTCAATATCAGGAAACTGCTCTCTTATTTCCCTGATACTTTCAAGAAACAAGCCATCAGAAATTTTCAGTATATTGGCTTTATGGACAGCTGTCACTTTTTTTCTGCCCATCTTTTGCGCATAGGAAAAGGCAAAATAGCCTATTTTCTCGGATGCATCCTTTGTAATTAATTTTATTGCTTCCGCTCTGCCAGCATCTACTTTACATTCGATGCCGGCATAAAGGTCTTCAGTGTTTTCCCTTACTACTACCAAATCTACATTATTAAAGGGTGTCTCGATTCCTGGCAGGTTTTTCATAGGTCTTAAATTAGCATATAAACCAAGCTCTTTACGCAAAGCCACATTTACACTGCGAAACCCAGTACCTATAGGGGTTGTCACAGGACCTTTCAAGGCAACTTTATTTTTTAAAACCGATTGAATTACTTCGTCAGGCAGGGGATTTCCGACTGCACGAAAAGCTTTATCACCGGCATCCTTAATTTCCCAATTAATTTTTACACCTGTACTTTCAATTATCTCCTTTACAGCAAAGGCCACCTCTGGGCCAATACCATCGCCGGGTATCAATGTTATATTATGCATATTAACCCTCCTTGCTGCTTTTTGTATAGTTTAAGAGACCACCGGCTATAAGAAGTTTTGCTTGATTTCTTGTAAAATAAGCCCGTACTCTAATCGAATTATCTTTTTCCAACCTAAGAGTCCAATTTTCCTCTTCACTCTTTAGGTGAGTAATTATTTCACCTAGTTCAAAATTGCTTCCCTGTAATACCTTTTCATAATCCTCAATATCTTCAAAGGTTAAAGGTATTACCCCCATATTAATAAGGTTATCAAAATGAATCCGAGCAAAGGATTTGGCCAAAACTGCCCTCACCCCAAGAAAACGTGGTATTAGGGCTGCATGCTCTCTGCTAGAGCCTTGTCCGTAATTGTCTCCGGCCACTATTATTCCATTTTTTACACTTTTAGCTCTAGCAGAAAAGTCTTTATCTAACCCCGAAAAACAGTAATTGGCAAGATAAGGAATATTTGATCTATAGGGCAATAGTTGAGCTGTTGAAGGCATGATATCATCAGTGTTAATATTATCGCCAACCTTTAATAATACGTGGCCGCTGATATCCTCCTCCATTTCTTCATTAATAGCAAGAGGGATAATGTTAGGGCCTCTAATTACTTCGATATCCCTAGTGTCTTCAGGTGGAATTAAAACAAGATTATCATTTACGGTAAATTTTTCTGGCATAGCAACATGGATAGCTTCCCCCCATGTTCTAGGATCTGCTATAAAACCTTGAAGCGCCGATACTGCTGCTGTTTCTGGACTTACTAAAAATACTTTAGCATCAGAAGTACCACTGCGACCACAAAAATTGCGATTATTTGTTCTTAAAGAGATACCTCCCGTTTCCGGAGCCTGTCCCATACCGATACACGGACCACAGGCACTTTCTAATATTCTGGCCCCGGCATTAACCATGTCCAAAAGCCCGCCATTCTCAGCCAGCATAGTTAAGACCTGTTTTGATCCGGGAGCAATAGCCAAGCTAACATCTGGATGAACTGTCTTGCCCCGTAAAATGTATGCTGCCTTCATTAAATCCTGAAAAGAGCTATTGGTACAACTACCGATTATAACCTGATTTACAGGCATCCCTGCTATTTCGCTTACCTTTACAACATTATCAGGACTGTGGGGTTGGGCGATTAATGGCTCTAATTTATCAAGCTCAATTACTATCTCTTCATCATAATAGGCTCCAGAGTCAGCCGTTATTTCTTGCCAGGATTCTTCCCTGCCTTGGGCCTTTAAAAATTTCTTTGTCTCTTGATCACTTGGGAAAATCGAAGTAGTAGCTCCAAGCTCTGCGCCCATATTGGTAATTGTTGCTCTTTCAGGTACCGAAAGTCCTAAAATACCCTCACCAGAATACTCAATTATCCTGCCACGGCCACCTTTTACTGTTAATCGCTTTAATAATTCCAGAATAATATCTTTAGCACTAACCCAGGGTGCTAAAGAACCAGTAAGCTTAACATTGCAGATTTTAGGTTTATTAAAATAATAAGGTTTGCCAGCCATACTTACAGCAACATTTAAGCCACCGGCACCGAAAGCCAACATTCCTAATCCACCTGCTGTAGGAGTGTGGGAGTCTGACCCTAATAAAGTTGCACCGGGAACAGCAAACCTTTCTAAAAATACCTGATGACAAATTCCATTACCAGGCTTAGAAAAGTAAATGCCGTGTTTGGCGGCAACTGTTTGCAAATAACGGTGGTCATCGGCATTTTCATAACCGGTTTGTAAAGTATTATGGTCAATAAAGGCAACCGATAATTTGGTTTTTACCTTAGGAATACCAAGAGCCTCCCATTGTAAATAGGTAAGGGTGCCGGTGGAGTCTTGAGTCAAAGTATAATCAATTTTGAGCGCTAAATCATTAGCGGCACCTTGATCATCATCGGTAAATAGATGTCTGTCAATTATTTTCTCTACAACATTTTGTGCCATTATTTAATCTCTCCTCGAAGTTTTTGCTCTAAATATTCCTCATACATATAAACAAGCTCTTTATCAAATAACGTTCTTTTTAAAGATATCGCAGCGCTTCTTACCTTTTCTAAAAGATCTTGAGCTTCCTGATCTGATATCTCCGTACCGTATTCTCTGAACTTCTGTTTAATAGAAGCTGATCCTGAGTGTTTCCCGATAATAATTTGTCTCTCAAGACCTATCTCTTTCGGATCAAGTACTTCATAGGTAAGGGGATTTTTTAAGGCACCATCGACATGGATACCAGACTCGTGGGCAAACATATTTGTTCCTACTATTGCCTTCCAAACTGGTAAATCTCGATTTGAAGCCTGAGAAACATATCTAGAGAGCTCTAAGAAGTGTGATGTATCCAGACTTACTTCATATTCCAAAAGGTGCTTCAAGGCCATACCAACTTCTTCTAAAGCGGCGTTTCCGGCTCTTTCTCCCAAACCATTAACAGTAACACCTACATGGGTTGCTCCCGCCATTATCCCTGATATAGCATTGGCAGTTGCCATACCGAAATCATCATGGGTATGCATTTCAATATCTATATCAATTTCTTCCCTTAATGCTTTAATTCTCTCAAAGGTACTAATGGGATTTAAAATACCGACTGTATCACAATAGCGCAGCCTATTAGCTCCAGCCTTTTTAGCTGTCCGGGCAAATTCACACAAGAATCCAAAATCAGTCCTAGAAGCATCTTCCGCATTTACAGATACATAGAGACCAAAACTCTTAGCATAATCTGCAGCAGCTGTCATATCATATATAACTTTTTCTCTACTAGATTTCAATTTATTAGTGATATGGATGTCTGACGTTGAAATAGAGATAGCTACCGCATCAACCCCACATTTTATGGATTCTTGAACATCCCTTATTACTGCCCTATTCCAGGCCATAATACTTGCTTTTAAGTTGGCCCCAGCTATTTCCTGGATCGCCTCCTGCTCTTCCCCTCCCATTACGGGAATACCGACTTCTAATTGGTCTACTCCCAATTTATCCAGCATCTTGGCAATTTGAAGTTTCTCCCTTTTAGCAAAAACGACGCCGGCAGTTTGTTCTCCATCTCTTAATGTAGTATCTACAAAAATAATTTTTTTTGCCATTTTGATCACCTTTCTTTTGTTTATTTTATTTGATATATCCCAGGTTTTTTGAAATTTGCTGAGCCCCGTTAACAACTAGCATCTTATACCGTTCATTATTTTCATCACCAAAACGGGCATCTGGGCCAGAAATACTTACGGCAGCTATCACAACTCCAGCATGGTTTCTTATGGGTGCAGCTACTGAAGTAACTCCTACCTCTCTTTCTCCTCTAGAATAGGCATAACCTAATTTCTTAATGTCTGCTAATTGACCTTTAATTTCCATTTGCTCAGTAATAGTATTTTTCGTCCAGAATTTTAACCCCGTTTCTTTTAAAACTTTTTCTACTTCTTTATCCTCTTGATAAGCTAAGAGAAGCTTACCAGATGCCCCACAGTACAGAGGTAAAAAATCACCAATATTAGAAATCCTCCTCAAATTATGAAACCCTTCCACCTGTTGAATACAGACCCGTTCTATACCCCTCTTAGCATAAAGATTTATTGTCTCCCCTGTTTCGTCTCTCAATATAACCATTACCGGCAAAGCAATTTCGTTTAGGTCATAATTTATTAAGGCCATCTTTGATAATTTAATAAATCTTAAACCTAATTGATATTTACCTGCTTTCTGATTATGCTCAATAAAACCTCTAGTTACCAATGTGGAAAGCAGGCGATAGACAGTACTTTTGGGCATATTAATCATGGTACATATTTCCAGCAGGGAGAGCTGGGCTTTATCCTCACTGAAAGCCAAAATTATATCTAATGCTTTTTCCACTGACCGAACCGTATCTGTTTTTTTATCCATGCAGCCACCCCCCAGTTCCCACCATACGAGACTTGACTCCCGCATTATGGATTAATATTAATATTCAATATTGAACCTAATAATCCTGCTATTTATAAAAAGTATTTTGTATTCTTAATTGGAAAGGGGGATAATCGGAATGGGGACACACCTCAATATTGGAAAGGGGACACACCTCAATATGGATATCATTTTGTGCTGAGGAATGTCCCCAACTAATATCATTTTGTGCTGAGGAATGTACCCAATGAATAGACGATGGATTAAAAGAATAAAAAAGCCAACTCACAGTGGAGTTGACTTTTTTATTCTTTTATTATTTATTGGCTGATAGATATTCTTCATAAAGTAAGATCAATTCTTTATCAAAGAGGGACCTTTTCATCGAAATAGTAGCCTCTCTAACCTTTGTAAGTAGGTTATTAGCATCATCATCGCTTATTTCCGTACCGTACTCCCGAAATTTTTGTTTCAAGGCGGCAGAGCTAGAATGCTTACCGATAATAATTTGTCTTGCTAAGCCTCCTACTTCTTTTGGATCAAAAATTTCATAGGAATGGGGATTCCTTTGAATACCATCACTGTATCTACCGGAATGGGTAAACATATTCGCACCAACAATAGCCTTCCAGGCTGGAACCTCTCGATTAGAAGCCTGGGCCACATAGTCTGATAACTCCATAAATCGTGTGGTATTAAGGCTAACCTTGTAATCTAAAACATATTTTAAAGCCATGGCTACTTCTTCTAATGCGGCATTTCCGGCCCTTTCACCTAAACCATTTACAGTAACGTTAACATGGGTAGCTCCAGCTGCTATACCCGCGACCGCATTGGCTGTAGCCATCCCGAAATTATTATGGGTGTGCATCTCTACGTCTATATCAACAGCTTCCCTTAAAGCCTTTATCCGCTCATAAGTAGTAATAGGGTCTAATAACCCTACAGTATCACAGTATCTAAGCCGATCTGCACCTGCATCTTTAGCAGCTTTTGCAAACCTTAATAAAAAATCAAAATCCGTACGTGAAGCATCCTCTGCGCTCACTGAAATATATAAGCCATAGCCTTTTGCATAACCAACTGCCCCCACCATATCATGGATAACTTGATTTGGGGTAGTGCTTAGCTTGCTCGCAATATGGATATTGGAGGTTGGAATAGATATAGCAACTGCATCAACTCCAGTTCTAATTGATGCCTCTACATCTTCAATATTAGGACGGTTCCAGGCCATAATACTAGCTCTATGGTTAGAATTAACTATCTGCTTTATAGCCTCCACTTCATCTCCACCCATGACGGGTATGCCCACTTCTATCTGATCAACACCAATTTCATCAAGCATTTTGGCTATTTGCACCTTTTCCCTTAAGGCAAATACCACACCGGCAGTTTCTTCCCCATCTCTTAATGTTGAATCCACAAAAATTATTTTTCTTTTCACAATATGTCCCCCTTTCATAAATTTTGCTTAATATATCTATTATATAATAAATTGAAAAATAGTACAGAAAAAAACCTGCGGTGCAGGTTTTTTTAGGTTAAGGTTAAGGTTTAGGTTAAAAAAAATAGATTTCACTTCGTTAGATTAAGATTTCACTACATTTCATTTCGTTAGATTTTTTTAAGCTTTTCTTCACATCTTTTTCTCAACCTTAGCCTTAGCCTTAGCCTTAGCCTTAGCCTTAGCCTTAGCCTTAGCCTCAGCCTCAGCCTCAGCCTTAGCCTCAGCCTCAGCCTCAGCCTTAGCCTTAACTACATCCTTTCCAGAGGGACTATTATCTGCTGCTCATGCTCACAATTTGTACAGCTAAATAAATGAATGCAATTTCCCGGAAGCTCTTGCAAGAGAGGTATCCCATCCTGTTCTTCATAAGGACTATAGGGGCTATAGAAATCTTCTATTCTCCCCTGATCCTCCATTACATCACGGCAGTTCTCACACAATTCTCCAATGCTTAGAAGACCGTTACAAACAGGACATCCAATTTCCATGCAAAAATCAACTCTCCCTTAGTTGAAAATAGTATCATAAGTTTGCCATTAAAAGAAAGAATATATGCCTGCATTATATAAAAATAAATAATTAGTGACTGGTGATTTTGTTTGAGGTTAAGGTTTCGCTGCATTTCATTTCGCTAGGTTAAGGTTAAGTATTTTCTCAACCTCAGCCTTAGCCTTAGTTATTAATTAGTAAGCATAATTATTCCAGCTAAACGTCCAGTCTTACCATTTTCATACCGATAGGAATACAAAATTTCGGGATGACAGTAGGTGCAAATTTCAGAAACAGTTATATGTCTATCTAATATTCCTGAATCTAATAGCTGTAAGCGGTTTGCTTCCCATAGATTCAATTGTGCTTTTCCACCAGGCTTTAACTTGAGTATTTTTTCCCACTTGTTAAAGTTATTTTGAAACTGTGAAATAACAGGAGTATCTACTTCATAGTGGCAAGGACCAATAGAAGGGCAAATTGCGACTAGAATATTTTGCGGCTGACAACCGTATGCTTCTCCCATTTTTTCGACAGTTTTTCTAGTAATATTCAGCACTGTACCTTTCCAACCAGCATGGGCGATAGCAATGGCTTTTAAAACAGGGTCCAAAAACATAATTGGTACACAATCGGCATAAAAGGCTATTAGGGCCACTCCCGGCTCATTAGTAATTAAGGCATCAGTTTCCTTAACAGCAGTATTCTGTTCTATTGCTCCTCTACCACGATCGCTAGTGCCTGCTTTAAATATTTTATCTCCATGGACCTGATTGGCAGCTACAATATTCTCTAAAGGGATGCCTAAGCTTTGGGCAAATAATCTTCTGTTTTCTTTAACCGTTTCCCAATCATCATCAGTAAGAAAACCCATATTAAGTGTATTAAATGGCTCCCCACTGATTCCCCCTATCCTGGTACTAAAGCCATGTTTTACCAAGCCCGTCTCAGAAAAAGCAGGAATAGTATAAAATTGCACTCCGTTATTTTCTTTTAAGACAAAGTTACTGATTATTGACACCCCCTAAATTTAAGGTTGAGGTTTCGCTCCACTTCATTCCGCTAGGTTAAGGTTAAAAAAACAGATTTCACTTTGTTAGATTAAAAATTTCACTACATTTCATTTCGTTAGATTTTAAAATTTTATCTAGCGAGTCGCAGTCTTACTCTTACTCTTACTCTTAACCTTAACCTTAACCTTAACCTTAACCTCAGCCTCAGCCTCAGCCTTAACCTCAGCCTTAGCCTTATATTTTCCCGTCCGTGTACCCCGGAGGGGACCGTGGTTAAATATTTTTTTCCAATCTACACTATTTCACTCTTTCACTCTTTCACTTTTCACTTTTCCACTATTTTTGTCAAATCCACCTTATAATATTTCCCTTCAAACATCAAGGTATGTGTGAGCTGGTCATAAGCCATAAAATTCTGACCAACCTTTTTTGGTGAGTTTTTTTGTAACAACTCAATAGCATAAATATTTGTTTCCTCTTCTGGGACCCAATCCTCCAAGGCAGCTTTAATTCTTGCGACTCCTTCTGTATCCTGTTGAACTACATTTTCAGGTTTTAAGGAATTGACCAGCACTTGAAAATCCTTTGGAGCCAGGATGTTTTTTTCAGTTCTTTCATTCATTGTCATGGAATTAAATATTCTAGCTTGATCATAGTTGTTAATATTTTTAGAATCCACCAGTAGTTTTTCCAGTAATTCTTCTAGTTCATTGTTTTTATAATAGGCTAAACGCTCACCTGCTACCCATTCCTCAAACAATCCCTGATCATAGCTCAGTATTTTGGAATACCATTTACCATCAGTCCTTCTATAATTAATCCACATTGTTAAATAAGGCTGGTCAAATTTCTGCTCTTTTCCACTGACCACTTCCTTTAGCCCCAATTCTCGAATTAGTTTTCCAAAGTCCGCTAAATATTGTTCAGGGACTTCAATAGACTTAACCACACCACCAGCGGATGATGAGCTTGTTTTAAACATGAGGGAATTCCCAGTGCTGTTTGACCTTATTGTAATCTCGGTAGGAATTGTGCTTTCCGCCTTAGTTACCAGGCTTACGGCATGCATTCTAAAGATACCGACAATCATCAGCGGTACTATAATCAGCAAAGAAATTACGGCTAGATAGCTTTTCTGATGGATTTTAAAGCTCTTTTTTTCAACCACTAAGTTAAATAATAAGTAAGTGAGAAGAATAGCTACCACCGCGCCAATAATGCCGAAATACATATCCGGAAGATGGCGATTGTTGATTGGAGGTAATATTTTTAATAGACAATCCCGAATAATGCCTCTGAACAGGGAAAGACCTAAGTAATACCCCAGAAGACCTGCTCCTAGTAAAGCAATAATTTTATCTTGAAAAACTTTTTTCATTATTTCCCACCTCCCGGCAAATCATTTAGAAGTTCCATTTTATCAGGAGAAACTTGATAAGCATCTCCATTATGAACAATCATTTCTCCGGTATTCTTTTCTAAATAAATAGGAATTTGACCTCCACCTTTAAAATCCACTAACAGCTCAAAACCGTTCTTTTCCTGGGGAAACATTTTTTTACCCTTTTTTTCTGCCTGGGAAATTGCTGCCACTAGTTCTGCATATTTTTCTTCCCTCAGGGCATCTTGATCAATCCTTATTAACCAAGAAGTACTATTTTTTTCCGCTTTATAGATAGTCATCCCTGTAACTCCACTAAGACTATCAATTTTTGCTAATGTATAGCCGTAGGTGCCATATAGGACGCCGGTCCATACTAAAAATACTATGAGCCAGGCTAAGAGAAAATTAATAATTTTCCTGCGTATAAAAATTCTTTTATCACTAAAGAGATACCCAATAATCACAGCAATAAAAGAGGCAATTATGGCTGGAGTAAGGGATGTTGCTACAAAGTCTAATATCGGGTGGTACGGAAAAAAACCCATTTCTCCTGCATACCTATAAAACATCCCTTCCCAAGGGTGCAGGGTATTTTTCGAAAAGAAAATTCCCAAGGCAAATTCAGCCAATTTATAGGGTAATGCCATCACCGCCTTGGTTAAAAGAAAGTCATCCCTGGTATAAAACCGCGAAAACACTCCTATGATAAATCCCAGCAAACCATAGAGGGTAATGCGTCTTACTCCTTTTATCCGAGCTTTAATTTTGCTGATTAAAACTGCATCATCAACTTCTAACTGCTCTGTTTCTAAATTTATATTATCATTCAGCAATTTATCTAATTCTTTCTGACAATCCCTACAGTTCTCTAAGTGCTTCTCGATAGTTTTCATTTCCTGTTCAGGCAACTTTTCTTCTAAAAACCCTTTAATCTTACTTTTATTAGTACAGGCCACTTTATTCCGCCTCCATTTCATGGTAAACTTTCCGAAATTCTCTTCTTGCCCTATAAATTCCGACTTTGACGGTGTTTAGCTCCATTTCTGTAATCTCGCAGATTTCCTTATAAGATAGATTCTGGATGTCCCGGAGAATAAGGAACGTTCTATACTTATCACCCAATTTGTCTAGAGTTTTTCCGATAAGCTCTTTTGTTGCATTGTTTACTGCATATTCTTCAGGACCTATGCCCTTATCTACTAATTCCTTGGCAAAATGCTCTAGATTATCAATTCCTACTTCCTTATTTTTAGCTCGTACATAGTCAAGATAGGTGTTCTTTGCTATTTTATAAATCCAGGTTTTAAAGCTAGACCTGCCCTCAAATTTAGCAATATTTAAATATACCTTTAAAAAAACATCCTGACATATTTCCTCAGCCACACTTCGGTCACTAGCCAAGTAATAAACATATGAAAATATTGTATTTTTATATTTCTGATATAGGGCAGTAAATTCAGCATCCAATTTTAATCTTCCCTTTCCTTCCGGTCACCGGTAACCGTCTGTCACAATTATAGACTATACTTTTTTTAAAAAGTTACAACAATACAAAAAAGAGACTTAAGTATAGTCTCTTTTCTTCTTAAATACCACTTTATTAATAATTTTAAGAAAAAAGTTCCATCCTATTCCTTACAGAAAATAAAGCTCTATCAATTATAAATAATTGATAGAGCTTTATGCTTGCAACAACAATACAGCTATTTTTTTATTATTCCACGGCAGATCGCAATGGCATTTGTAACATCTGTTGCATAATAATCAGCACCGGTGTATTCCTTTACTGTTTGGTTAACCGGATAACCACCAATAACCACTTTTACTTGTTCTCTTAGACCAGCTTCCTCAAGCAGATCAACTACCTTTTTAATGGAACCTACACAAAAAGAAAGTAAAACGCTTATTCCCAATATTGGAGCACCGGTTTCACTTACTGCCTTTACAAATTGCTCTGGTGAAACATCAACACCTAAATCATAAACCTGAAAACCTGAAGAGCGCAATAAATAAATCATTATGTTCTTGCCTAGGTCATGGATATCCCCTTCAATAGTACCAAAGACAATAGAAATGCCGTTAGTTGGTACATCAACTGAAAGATATGGCTCAACAATTCCCATTATTCCCTTAAGGATTTCTTCTGCCATAATCAAATCAGCCAAAAAGTAATGCCCTTCACTATATCTTTTCCCTACAATTTCCACACCATTTTTACAAATCTCCACGATTTCTAAAGGTGTTTGCCCTGCTTCTATCTGTTTTTCGACAAGGGCAAGGGCTTCTTCTTCATCCAGGTTTACTAAAGCCTTGAGGAGTTCATCTTTCAATTATAAAACCTCCAGTTCCCCCTAATCTTCTTTACACCAGCCATCATTACTGGTCAACTTATACCGATCCCCGCGATAAACCGACTTGCTCCATCCTACAGGTTTTAATTGTCCATCATAGATTGTCTGTTCCACTACCAAAAGTGGTAGATTCAAACCTATACCAAGAATGGAAGCATCATCTTTTGAAGATATGACAGCTTGCAATACTTTTTTAGAACTCATGGGCAGATAGTCAGTGTTAGCTGTTATTAAATTTGGCAAGTTTGGATCCTGTAACTCAAATTCAAGTATTGGTTTATTTTTGGTATATATAGTATATTTGACTTCATATGCTAATTTTTCATCTTCGGCAGATATTACTGAGCGAAAATGGAGAAGCCTAAAATTAGGATCATTTATTTTAAATATTTTTCTAAGCCCTTCATCAGCCTTTATTATTTTTGCTTCAATCAGAGTTGTTTTGTACTGAATTCCCTTTCGCTTAATATCTTCATCAAAGTTATTGAGTTCAAAGACTACATTATCAAGCTTAGGATAGCTAACATATGTTCCTTTACCCTGTTGGGCATGAACCATCCCTTTGGCTACCAATTCAGCGATGGCTTTACGTACCGTCATGCGGCTTACCCCAAAATCAGCAACAATTTTCATCTCAGTAGGCATTGCCTCGCCCGGTTTAAGCTCTCCTCTTTGTATTTTTCCTTCAAAAAGCTTAGCTAACTGGTAATAGATAGGTATCACTGAGTTTTTATCTATTGACATTTCTTCATACATAGTTCAAACACCATCTCGTTAGTTTATTTTAGATTTAAAAGACAGTCTTTTAGAAATTAATTCCAAGTGACAGTGATTTAATAAATTCATCCTGAAAGCCTTTTTTGTTGGAAAGCTCAATATGCTCCGCTGTCTTGGCTAACTCCACTGCCCGTATTCTTTCCTTAGCAGATAAGAGCACCATTTTAGCCCCTTCACTAGCAGCGTTACCAATGGTGATAATATCTTTTATGGGTATTGGTGGTAATAACCCCATTCCTAAAGCACTTTCTTTTTTAATAAAGTTTCCAAAAGCACCGGCCAACATGACCTTATTGAGTTGAGTAAATTTAACACCCATTTCCTTTAAAAGTATCTTAGTACCGGCAGCAATGGCACCTTTGGCTAACTGCAGTTCCCTAATATCCTTTTGCGTAAGAACTATATCTTCTCCGATAACTGTATCTTTTGCCCAAACCAGTACAAACTCCGCTTGACCACTACTACTGCTGCGCACACGACTAGCAATAAGGGGCGGAAGCTTTTTTAGTTGATCAGCCTTAAGCTGAAAACGTCCTGATGGATCAATAATACCCACCCGAACCATTTCAGCTACAGCATCGATTAAACCTGATCCGCAAATTCCCCGAGCCTTGTCACCGGCAATAATTTCTAATTGTACATCATCTGTAATTCTCACTTCTTCAATTGCTCCCCCTGAGGCTCGCATTCCAAATTTTATTTCCGCTCCCTCAAAGGCCGGTCCCGCTGCCGTAGAACAAGTTAAAATCTTTCCTGTACCAACAAGAATTATTTCCCCATTTGTACCAATGTCTATTATAAGATTAATACCCTCAAGACTATTAACTTCTGCAGAAACCATTACACCCACTGTATCAGAACCAACATAACCGGCAACATTAGGTAAAACAAGGACTTTTCCAGTACTAAGCATTGCCAACCCTAATTCCTTAGCCTCTACTTCAACCTCCTGTTGGAAAACAGGAGTAAATGGAGCAGGTGCTAAGTAGGTAGGATCAATCCCTAAGAATAAATGGGACATAGTTGTATTGCCTACGACTACTGCTTGATATATTTCTTCTGAGGCTACAGCATTTACTTCGCTTAATTCAGAAATTAGAGTATTTAAGCCACCGATGACCCTTTTTTGAAGTTCTTCTAATTGGCTGGGTCCTTGGCTTGCATGGGTAATTCTGGAAATTACATCTGCCCCAAATGTATTTTGGGGATTTGTCATTCCTCGACTTGAAATTAATTGCCCACCTATCAGGTCAATTAAATGGGCTACAATGGTTGTTGTCCCAATATCAATTGCTAAACCGAAACAGCGATTACTAGTATCCCCCGGCTCAATTGCTATAGGCACCATAGAATCCATAACCACCGTTACCTCATGATTATTTTCCCGTAAAATCCTGGGTAAAGAAACGGCAAGTGAGCGCCTAAAAGTAATTTTTGAATCAGGCAAGAGAGCTTCAAGTCTTTCCCAGTCCGGCACGGGGTTTTCTAAGCTCGGCTTGGGAACCTGAAGAACGTATTTTTTGATACTAGGTTCTAATATTATTTTCTTTATTTGATCTAAGCTGGTTTTGCGTTGGGAAACTTCCTTTTTTTCATCCAGGAAAACAACGGTTTCTTCTTGTAAAAAATATTGGCATGCCAAAACCCATTGAGTAGTAGCATCCTTGGAGTTAGCAGATCTTTTTGCTACTTTACACTTTCCACAGGTTCCTTTGCCACCGCAAGTACTTTCTATCTGTACCCCGGCAATTCTTGCTGCTTCTAATATACTTTTACCCCTAGGAACTTCCACCGTTTTATTTACAGGCAAAAATTGCACCTTGACCAATTGCCTGCCTCCTTTCATTTTTAAAAAAAATCAAGCCCTTTAATCTAACTAACCTTTAAAATTGATTAGGACATTTTAACTCAAAATTATTTAATTTTACAGCTACTCCCGCAGGTACTTTAAGAAAACCTTCGTCCCATTCCCCATTTAAAGCTTTAGCAATCAGGCATAGAGTTCCTGGGACAGTTTTTTGCTCAAGGTTTAAGCTTTGTGCCAAATCAGCGGTAATATCCATTGTTTTTTTGATATCATAGGTTCCTGTATCAATAAAGTTAAGGGCGGAATAATTTTTAAGCATGACGTTAAAAATTCTTTTTGCCTTAACCGGTCCGTATTTTTTTATACATTGGTCATATTCATAATAAATATTATTTTCGTAACGCAGCCAACCTTCAGTCAAATAATAAGCGTGGGTCTTAGAGCTTAAATCAAGCCTAGACTGATCTCCTCCAATTAAAAGGGAAATGCAATCCTCAACCTTTGGCACTACCAACTGAGCTTTCGGCGAACACAAACCGTCTATACAATTGCCACAGTAACCAAAAAGCAAGACAATATTTTCTACATTAGACACTGTTTCAGTTATTTTGTCAATTTCTTCTTGAATTCTATCCTTTAACTTCAAAGGGTAGTTGTGGAGACCGGATTCGATCCAAAAGATGGAACTACATGTTGGCAATACCCTGACAACAGCATTTATTTCATCTTCAATTGTACGACAGCCAATAAATACTGTTTGCAAAAAACCACCCCTCTCATGAATATGCAATGTTTTAAGACTCCTTGACCATACTTACTGCATCCTTTGCCCTAGCTTTGGAACCAAGTTCAGGAAGAAATAAGGAAATAACACCCATAATTAAAAAACACATACTGCATAACATAAATAACAAGGTATAATTTTGACCTGATAGAGGTGCGAGAATAAATGATGGAATAAAGACTGCTCCTAGTAATTGTAAAGTTGCAATAAGTCCACCGGCAGTTCCCGCATATACAGGACCTATTTCCGGCAAAAGCATAGGAAATGATAATAAAAGAGGCAGAATTCCTCCCACAAGAATACCTACAAAAACTAAAAGAACCATATTAATTCCAAGAGGGGCTAACCAAGATAAATACATAGTAACTCCACCCAAAAATGCCACTGGGCCTAAAAAAGGTTTAATTATACCTATACGGTCCGATAAAAAAGGAAGAAAAATGCTCCCAAGAATTGTTCCAATAGAAAAAAGCGAGGCCATAAACCCTGCTGCAACAGGGTCGATTCCTTTTGCCTCATGGAGAGCATTAGGAAGAAATCCCGAGAATGCCATATTTGTTGCCATAATAAACATCAAAGCCATACCCACCAACCACAATCTTGAACTTCTAGCAGCAACACCAATATACTTAAGAACCGGCATTACAGGAAAGTCAGGTGCACCTTGAGGCTTGACCTTAATAAATGCCATCCAGATTATCCAGACTGCAATCATAATATAACCAGCTGTTACATAAGCACTTTTAGTTGTAGGAAATAATGCAGAAGTAGATAAACTTACTGTTATGCCAACACCGGCGGCAGTAAAATAAAGCCCCAAAGCCGTACCTATCTGTTCTTTAGGAAACCAAGACCCTATGAGTTTTGCTGCATTAGCATTTAAAAGGGTTATACTAATTCCAGTTAGAAACATTAATATAAATAATTCCAAAAAGCTATTTGCTGCATATCTAAAATATACACCAATAATAGAAAAAATAAAGCCAACGGCAACAACTTTTTTTACACCAAATCTATCAGCTAGCGCCCCTGCTGCCAAGCTAAATATTACTGCTGGAAGCATAGGTGCTGTTAAAATTAAGGAAAATTGCCCTGCCGTCAGATTAAGCTCAGGGATAATTCTGTAGGCTAACGCTGAAATTTGAAACTGAGGCACTACTCCCACAAATGTTGTTAACCACATAATACTTAAAATCACCCAACGATAAGGGGAACTCTCGGTTTTAATGCTATCATCCATCTCCTAAAACAGCTCCTTTAAATTTCTGCAATGGATAAATAGAGGCCATGTTGGCCTCTATTTATAATTAAATTAACTAAATATTTGTTTGGCAACCTTTAACCCATCACTGGCATTGTTGGCAAAATAGTCGGCACCAACATATTCTCTAACAAGCTCGTCAATATAGTTTCCTCCGATAATGACCTTTGTATTAAGTCCCTCTGCTCTTATAGCATCGATTGTTTGCTTCATTGCTTCTTGACATCCGGTTAGAAGAACACTCATTCCAACGAGAGGGGCCTTAGACTCTTTTGCGGCCTCAACGAACTTCTCGATAGGTACATCAACTCCTAAATCAATAACATTGTAGCCGGCACCTTTTAAAAGCATAACAACAATATTCTTACCCAAATCATGGATATCCCCTTTAACAGTGCCAACTACAATATTTCCTTTATTTCCTGAATGAGAATCTATTAGATGTGGTTCTAAAACATCCATAGCATCCTTCATAATTTCACCGCACATTACTAACTCACTTAAGAAAAACTCACCTGTTTCAAATAATTTACCAACCTCTGACATCCCCTTTTGTAAAGATTCAACGATATCAAGAGGAGAATCACCTTTTGCTAAACGTTCTTTAACCAGCACTATTACTTGCTCTTCTTCTAAATCCAAAATTGCTTTTGCTAAAGTATCTGTTAGCATTATCTTCACTCCTTCTCAAAAATAGTTTTTATCTACCGATGCACCCAAAACCAAAGAAAATTATATGCCGCTTCATCTAATCTTTCCCAATCCTTTTTCACTATTTCCTCATTGCCGGGAATACCGCCTAATTCTTCCATTTTAACTTTCCATGGCGTACAAGTACCAGGTTCTGGAACGAATTTTTTTTCCTTTTCACTCATTATTTTTCCCTCCCTATTTAGTAACTACCATATTCTCTAGCAGCTTCAAGCATAGCCATAATATTTTCTTTTTTTGCATCACCCATTACCACTCCGCCTGCACCGAGGATAAAGCCACCATCACCGGCCAATTCATCAATTGACCTCTTAACTTGCTCTTTAACTTGTTCCGGTGTTCCATAGGTTAATAATGTAGTAGGCATTCCGCCGATGAGACAGAATCTGCCGCCGAGAATTTCTTTGGCTTTTTTCGCATCTGTCAAATCAATATCAAACACAATGCTTTTATCGGGTAGCTCAGCAATCTTCTCCAGATATGGAGTCCAATCCCCTTCTGCATAGAAATATGTTCTTTTTCCTTTAGCCCATAGTCCTTCAATAACAGCCTTTAGTGATGGCCAATAATAATTTTCCCATTGATAAGGATTAAGGAATGGGTATGAACCCCTATGCAGTGGTGCAAAACAAGGGAAGCGTGTATCTGCTCCTGCACCCGATAAAGCATAATTGATATTATGAGGAACAATAACTTCACAAGCGGCTGCGACCTTTTCCGGCCGGCGGCGGAGGTCAAGCAAGATACCTTTCATAGATCTTAATGCATCACCTAATGTATCAAAAGGAGCTTTTGTCATCCCGGTAAATTGTCCAACAACACCGTGCTCCACAGTCCATTTACCCCAAGATGCACCCATATAATTATTGTATTCCGAAAAAGCTACCGAACTCCGTATTAAAGCCGATATACCTCTAAGAGAACTAGGGTTTTCAAATTCAGTACTAATTCTGGGTAAATAGGTAGTGGCAATCCATTCGGTAGGATTAGCAATAAAAGCATCGTAATCCTCTGCTTTCATATATTCCTCTTCTACAAACTGGAAGGTAGAGTTTTCATCTAAGCCCATACCAGGAAACTTGTAAAGCTTAGAGCCCATAGCATCCCACATTGGCGGCCACCATAGTGTTGGACCACCACCGAAAACATCTACATCAAAATCTGGCAGTATGTCGTCTACTGCTTTGATACTTTTTTCCCAATCATAAAAAATCTCCTGGAAATTATTATCGGTGTGTTTTACTATCCAGTCACCTATCCCAAAGCTAACAGGCACCTTATCCGGCTTACCACAATCTAAAGCAGTCATGTAACGATTTAGTCTTTCTCCATATAGTTTTGCTACCTTTTCATTCATAGTTTTTCCTCCTTTTTTCCACTTTGTGGCTTATTCCCCTGAGTCTTACCCCAAACTAGTCCTCTAAGGTTTCATTACGAAAGGCTTTTAAATAGTTTCTTCCAAACCTATCCTGACCGACAAGTAAGTTAGTAGCCGTAACTGAAGTCATGATTTTTCTATCGATAGGATCAAGGATAGCAGCATCCATACCAAAAGCCATACAGATAGCTAAAAAGTGCCGATTAATAATTTTCCTTTTTGGCATGGTGTATGAAATGTTACTTAAACCAGATACTGTTTTAACATTAAATAATCTTTTGATATCAGTTAAGCATTGGAAAAACATTGTGGCATTATTATGGTCTACTGCAAGGGGTAGAACTAAGGGATCAATATAAAGTTTACCTAAGTCATAATTCTCCTTGGATAGAATTTCAATAAGACGTTGAGTAATTGCAATTCTTTCTTCAGCAGTTTTAGGAATACCATTATCATCTGTTGTTAAACCGATTACCGGACACTGGTGTTTAAGAACAAGGGGCAGGATACCCTCAATACGGTCTTTTTCTAAAGATATCGAATTTAGCATAACCTTGCTTTTATCACCCTTAATACAGGCAAGACCTCTCTCAACGGTCTGAGCGGAAATACTATCAATACATAAGGGTATATCTGTAACTTCTTGAACATTTTGAATGAGCCACTCCATATCAGTGACCTCATTACATTGGGCTGTATTTAAATCTAAATAATTAGCTCCTCCCTCCACTTGCTTTAGAGCCAGATTCTGAACAGCGGCAACATCTTTATTATTAATTATTTGACGCACGCTGGGAATTGCGCTGTTTAGCTTTTCTCCGATAATCAACATGCTGGCAAACCTCCAATTTTGTGGGGTTGAAAATTAAAATATTCTATGTTATGCACAACCAAGCTATTTTTTTAAATATTTACCTCCCTTCCTTCATTTTTTTCAACTTGATAAAGTATTACTGATTAGCAGTTGTTATGTTGTATATACAAATTTCTATTACATCTTACCACGTTTGAATTTTCTGAGTCAACTAATTATTGTTAATTTTCTGATATTTAACGAAATTTTTCTCCATGTGCAATTAAAAAATGCTCTATTATCAAGACCATTGAAAAAGTTAAGCAACAAGGCAAATAGCCAAGCTTGTCATCCTGAGCGATAGCGAAGGATCTTATGTAGTGAAGAATCTTAAGATCCTTCGGTCGTTCCTCCCTCAGGATGACACAGCAACAATCAATAGCTTTCATAGCAATGACACGGAACTGGACTTTTTCAGTGTTCTCTATTTATGAGCTTTTTTTAAAATTCATTATATATTTGCCACACTTTTGTCTAAAGAAAACTCCACAATATTCCCTTTTGCAAGGGAACTGGGTACATCAATAATCCTTTGATTACGGGAGCCCTTAAAAATAAGGGAAATATCCTTTTCCTCTAAATTAAAAGGACCGTCTACCAAAACATCAATTAAGCCCATAACGGGTAAGTCTTTTACTTCTTCAAAGGTATAACCGGAATATACCCAGATATTTACTTCCGGCCTCCGATTGCGGATAAAAGAAATAACTTTATATAAAGCTTCCGGCTGCATTAAAGGGTCCCCACCTGAGAAAGAAAGACCGGCATGTTTAGCGGTCAGCTTTTTCAAAAGCATTTTAGCTAGTTCCTTTTCTGTCACTTCTGTTCCACCTTCTACAGGAAGCAAAGAGGGGTTATGACACCCCTCACATCTTCTTGGACATCCCTGCAGGAAAGCCACAACCCTTATCCCTGATCCGTCTACTATAGAATCAGACATAACATCAGCATATCTAATCATTGATTTTCACCGCCACTAGCCTAAATTTCCATATGTTTGACACGGTTTTTCTCTTCTGCCTTTTTAGCATCATTAAACATCTCTAAGGTAGAAAGATAACCGGTAATCCGCCTAACTCTGCTTATTTTCCCACTGGTACCACAGGCTGGGCAAACCTCGGTATCAATTACACCATTAAAACCGCACTCCTTACAGATATCTACCGGGAAGTTTACAGCTGCATAACCCATATCTGCTTCATACATTGCCTGAACAATACTCTCAAACGCCTCTATGTTATTGGTAGGTGCAGAGGGTAATTCAACATAGGATATATGACCGGCATTGCAAAGCTTATGATATGCTCCCTCAATATTGATCTTTTGAATAGCACCTATTTTAAAGTCAACGGGAATATGAAAGGAATTAGTATACCATTCTTTATCGGTAATTCCCGGAATCTCTCCAAATACTTCTCTATCCTTTGAGACAAACTTTCCACTTAAGCCTTCGGCAGGAGTTGCTAGTAAGCTAAAATTCAAGCTGTATTTCTTTGAGGCTTCATCGCATTTACGTCTTAAATGGTTTATGATGGAAAGACCCAGCCCTTGGGATTCTTGACTTTCCCCATGGTGTTTACCAGTTAAAGCAATCAACGCTTCAGCTAGACCGATAAATCCGATGCTTAAAGTATCGTGTTTAATAGCTTTTTCAATTGGATCTTCAGGATCTAAATCCTCACTATCTAAATGAAGCTTCTGGCCCATTAAAAACGGAAAATCTTTTACCTTTAAACGTTTTTGAAAATCATATCTAGTTAACAGCTGTTTAATAGTTAATTCTACTATCTTATCTAAGCTGCTCCAAAACACAGACAAATCACCTTTAGCTTTAATTCCCAGACGGGGTAGGTTAATTGTAGTGAAGGATAAATTTCCCCTTCCATCAGTAACTTCAGGACCGTTTATATTAGCCATAACCCTAGTCCTGCAGCCCATATAAGCTACTTCATCCTCAAATATTGAGTTAAAGCTGGCGTCCTGGAAGGAAAAGTTGGGAAATAACCTTTTACAGGCGACCTGCATGCTTAATTTAAATAAATCATAATTAGGATCTTCCTGGTAATAATTTATACCCTCTTTTATTTTAAAACAAATATTAGGGAAAATGGGGGCTTCCCCTTTACCCAATCCTTTTTCATAAGCCTTTAGAAGCTTTTCGGTAATCATTCGTCCACCTCGGGTTGTATCAGTTCCTAAGTTAATAGAGGAAAATGGCACCTGAGCCCCGGCTCTACTGTGCATAGTATTTAAATTATAAACAAACCCTTCCATAGCCTGGAACACTTCATCCTCTACCCGTTCTTGGACTAATTGAGAAAATTTCTCTTCTTCAACTTGAACTCCTAGTTTTTCTAATGATTCCCGCAATATTTTCTCTTGCCGTTCAAATTCTTTCTCAACATACACTCCCATATCCCGGTCAAAAAAACCAAAAGACTGCCCACCATGATGGTCATTCTGATTACTCTGTAAGATTATAGCTGATAGAGCAGCAGCAGTTTTTATGCTCTTAGGTGATCTAATATAACCATGTCCGTTATTAAAGCCTTCTCCTAATAATTTATGTAAAGGGATTTGTAAACAAGTTGTTGTCTTTCCGTACCAGGCTAAGTCATGAATATAGAAATCACCGCTAATGTGGGCTTCCGTTTGTTCTTGTGGAATAACCCGCTTTAGATAGTATTCTTTTGAAGCTACTTCAGATATTTGCAGTATTTTAGCAGAGGGTGAGTTGCCGACATTAGCATTTTCTCTACTTGTCTCCCTTAAAATAACAGCAACAGCATCCATCATTTCTGAGCGGGTTTCTCTAATCCTTGTTCGCTTATCGCGGTATAATATATAGGCTTTTGCTGTTTTGGCATGACCTTTTTCAATAAGAATTTTTTCTACAATATCCTGAACATCTTCAACTGTAAAGACATGACCATTAAAGCGATTTTTTAAATAACGCAACACATCAATAGTTAATTCCATGGCGGTCTGTTTATCCTCACCACCGACCGATTGGGCAGCTTTAAAAATAGCCTCTGTAATTTTCCCTTCCTCAAAGACTACCTCTCGCCCGTCTCTCTTGCGAACACCTGTAAACATCTTATTCCCTCCTATTACTAGTCCTCAGTAAACCTTCAATCTCTTTTAAAAAAGTGCTGATATCTTTAAATTCTCTGTAAACTGAGGCAAATCTAACATAAGCTACCTCATCAAGATTTTTCAGCTTGTCCATAACCAGCTCACCGATTAAAGATGAGCTTATTTCCCGTTCCAACTTGTTTTTTAAATCCCGCTCAATTTCTTCCGTAACAGTTTCTAATTCCTTCAGTGCTACCGGTCTTTTTTCACAGGCTTTAATCAAACCATTTAATATTTTAGTAGAATCATACACCTGTCTTTTACCGTCTTTTTTTACAACAACTAGTGGTACATCTTCAATCTTTTCATAAGTAGTAAATCTTTTAGTGCAATCGGCACATTCCCTACGCCGACGAATGTAGTTACCATCGTCAGCTGAACGGGTATCCAATACTTTGCTTTCATAAAATCCACAAAAAGGACAGCGCATCTTGTTCACTCCCGTCCATTTTTTAAAAGGGTTTTTTACGGACATATCGAATATAGTAGTTATAATTATTTTCCATCCCTATGACCACTATATCTAGTACTAATTAATATTCTAACCAACTATATCTAGTATGTCAAACCATTTATTTCCAAAATAAAAAACGGGCTCAGCCCGTTTTTTAAGTCGATAGACGCTAGTCGATTCATCTAATCCATTCCTCCGTTCGCTCTTTGCGAGGCATTTCAGGAAACTGCTGTGCTTCCACCAAAATTACATCAACCCCAATTCGGACAATCTTTTCCCAGGGTACTACGTAATCTTCCCGTCGCCCAAAAATGTTAAAAAACCTGCCATTTCCAGGAAGGATTAATGCTGTAATTCTCCCTGTCTCGACATCAATATCAATATCCTTAATTGGACCAAGTCTTCTTCCATCAATAACATTAATTATTTCTCTTTCTTGTAAATCAGATACCTTGGCCAGCATAAAAACCCCTCCTTACTGGTGGACAATATATTTATATTTAATAAATGTCCCTTTCATGACAAAAAAATAAAATCGCCTTAAGGCGATTTAGAAAAACTACATACTTTTAACAGAACCTCTCTGTATTCTAGCCAAAATTCTTTTAATATTATTTTTTCTGATTTCTTTATATTAGTTACTACAGGCACTGTCTTATTATCTTCCACTTTCTTGCTTCGTTGCTCTTGCACCCAGTCACCATGACAGATAGGCGGAAATAAAACACACCACCAATTAGCACCTTTACCTTCGCCAATTATTACTTTTAGGGCTAAGTATTTTCCTGCCGGCAACACTATTTCTTTATATTTACGGGTTGGAAAATCGGACTCTACTAGCTCTAACCCTATGGGATAAGTAAATCCCATTTGGCATATATTTTTTTCGATTTTACTTTGTAATGTGTTATGGTTCTGCTTTAGATATTTTTTTGTTTCTTCAATAGTACCTATCTTCTGCAATAGATTTAGTTCAGTTAATATTAAATCCCTAATTTCAAGCTTTAACTCCTGATCCTGATATTCATCGGAGTTAGCTATAACATGCAGTCGAATTATTGCATTTTCTTCAGCTTGAGCCATGGGTTGAAGAGCAAAACAAGATATTAAAGCTACCAAAAATACTAGCCTCTTTAGCACTTATAACACCCCTCTTCACATATGTTTTTTCATATGGCTGAGGGCTGCCTTTTCTAAACGACTGACCTGAGCTTGAGATATACCTATTTCATCGGCCACTTCCATTTGTGTTTTCCCGTCAAAAAATCTTAAGGTTAAAATTAACCTTTCCCTTTCATTAAGCTTACGAAGGGCTTCTTTTACAGCAATACCTTCTAACCAGTTATAATCAGTATTTTTATCATCACCCACCTGGTCCATAACAAAAATAGGATCTCCACCGTCATGGTAAATTGGTTCAAATAATGATACAGGCTCTTGGATGGCATCTAATGCAAATACTATTTCTTCCCTGGGCAGCTTTAATTCATTAGCTATTTCGGTAATAGTAGGCTCTTTTGAGTGCCTATTTACGAGGGAATCCCGAACCTGAAGAGCTTTATAGGCAATATCCCGCAAAGAACGACTGACCCTTATCGGGTTATTATCCCTTAAATATCTTCTGATTTCACCAATTATCATGGGTACCGCATAGGTAGAAAATTTTACATTTTGGCTTAAATCGAAATTGTCAATAGCTTTCATTAAGCCTATACAGCCAACCTGAAACAGATCATCAACATATTCTCCCCTATTAGTAAACCTTTGGATAACACTTAATACCAAACGCAAGTTACCCTGAATCAGTTTTTCCCTTGATTCTTCATCTCCCGCCTGCAGCTTTTTAAATAACTCTCGCATTTTAGTATTGTTTAAAACGGGTAATTTAGCAGTATCTACTCCACAGATTTCAACTTTATTTATTATCAATCTAATTTACCCCCCTGACTTCAGAGCTTACTTTAGTTATTACCTTGGAGCAGGGGGTTTATTCTAAGAAAAGGATAAAAATGGTTGGTATTCATAAAGTGTTTTCATTCTGAGATTTGTAAATTTCACTACAAAAAGATAAACCTTTTCAACATTTAAAAAACTGAGCTAGGCTCAGTTTTTTGCGTCTACTCGTGGGCGCGTGAGCAAGTGGGCGCGAAAAAACTATGGTCCATTGTCTAGAGTCCATGGTCTACGGAAGCGCACGGGCAGTTCTCTTACTTCTTTCCCATGCTTTTATTGTCTGGCTTTATTCTTAAGATACGCTTTGAGACTGCCATCTTCGATTATCTTAAGTACATGAGAGGGAATACCAACTCCTTGGTACTCCTCCCCTTTAGTAAGGTTTTCCACTTTGCCGGTTAACACATCAACTACCAGTTCGTCCCCTTCATCGATGGAGGATGTGTCTAACTCTACCACCGGGAGTCCAATGTTAATAGCGTTTCTATAAAATATACGGGCAAAACTTTTAGCAACAATAGCCTTAATATTATTAGCTTTTAACACCAAAGGAGCAGTTTCGCGACTGGAACCAGAACCGAAATTTTCACCAACTACCATAATGTCAAGGAACTTTACCTTAGTTGTAAAATCATCGTCAATTCCCTCCATAGCATGTTCTGCCTGTTTTTCAATAGATAATTGCATATAGGCTCCTGGGGAAATAATATCGGTGTTTATATTGTCTCCATATTTTAGCGCTTTTCCACTTATCGGTTTCATTTGACACCTCCTATAAAAAATTCCTGGGATCGGTAATCATACCGGCAATGGCAGATGCCGCAACAGTCATGGGGGATGCAAGGAAAACTTCCGCCTTTTTACTACCCATGCGGCCGATAAAGTTTCTATTTGAAGAAGAAATACATCTTTCACCATCACCTAAAACGCCATTGGTAAAACCGCCGCAGGCTCCGCAAGCTGGAGCAGAAATAACGCAACCTGCTTCTGCTAAAATATCAAGATAGCCCAATTTACTTGCCTCCCGCCAAACTTTCTCTGAAGCAGGTACTATCAAGCAACGCACTTTTTTACTTACCTTTCTCCCCTTTAAAATCTTTGCTGCAGATGCGAAGTCCGTCAAACGGCCG
The DNA here is from genome assembly GCA_000961765.1 of Clostridiaceae bacterium BRH_c20a. Lineage (GTDB taxonomy): Bacteria > Bacillota > Peptococcia > Peptococcales > BICA1-8 > BICA1-8. The sequence continues at coordinate 74,081 of LADT01000086.1, forward strand.
CCGGTACAGCTGCCAATATAACACTGATCAAGCACTTGCCCTTCATAGTCGGTTACCGGATATACGTTATCCACCTCATGGGGTGCTGCAAGGGTCGGCGTCAACTTAGTGGCGTCAAATTCCAAGACTTCTCTATAAGCTGCGTTGTCATCACTTATAAAATACTCACCGTCATTTTTACCAATAGAATCTAAAAAGTCCCCCACTTTCTCATCAGGCTTTATTAAACCGGTCTTTGCTCCCATCTCTACTGCCATATTGGTAAAAACCAAGCGTTCATCAAGAGGTAAGTTTCTAATTAAGGAGCCGCCAAACTCCACGGCCATATAAGTAGCGCCCCCATGACCAACCTTACCGATGGTTTTTAAGGCAGCGTCTTTAGCCATAACCCCAAGGGAAAATTCACCAACCCAGTTTACAAGAATGCTTTCCGGCACCCGAAGCCAAATTTCGCCGGTTAAGAGAACCCCTAGCATTTCTGTAGAACCAACATCGGTACCAAAAGCCCCTAGGGCACCGGCAGTACAGGTATGAGAATCCGTACCTACGACTAAATTCCCCGGGCTAATATGGCCGCCATCTACTAATAGCTGGTGACATGCTCCTTTAAACTGATAAAATTCACCAACATTATTTCCCCATGCCCACTCCCTGGTTTTTTTTACCATATTTGCTTGTTCCACTGTAGCAGGCGGCGCTGAGTGATCAGCAATTACTACCACCCTCTCAGGGTGTTTAATTTTACCGCCCAATTCTTTAAAATCGTCAGCAAAAATTACCGGTCCCAAAAGATCATGAATCATGGCGGTATCAGGTTTGCAAAAAACGATATCCCCTGCTTTAACAAAGCTTTTTCCGGAAGCTCGGGCAAGGATTTTTTCCGCTAATGTCATTTGCATTCTTACTCCTCCTTCGTTTTCACAAATTGACTAAATACCCCAAATACCCCTTCTCTTTTAAGCCAAGCCACATCCCAATCAACACCAGGAATAGGCTCATCATGCATCGGTTCAGCCCCGGCAGCCCTTGCCATCTTAAGATGTTTTTCAATACTGTCCACCTCAAAAGCGATGTGGAAAAAGCCCTCGCCATGCTCTTCTAAATAGTTATAGGCTCGGGTACCTTTTTCTACCGGCATAATTAGTTCAAAAAGAACATCGCCTACATTAAAAAAAGCAACTTCAATTCCCCGGGGCGGGAATGCCTGTCTCCCGTAAACCTTGACCCCAAAAGCATTTTCATAGAGAACTGCTGCTTTATCCAAATCCCGAACCAAATAAGCAATATGATGTATTTTTTTAAACATTTAATTCCTCTTTTCTTGGTAAATTTAGGATAGAAAAAACTAAAGAAAAAATAATACTCAAAGCCACCGATATTAATACAACCTCCTTTCCAAAAAGAAGGGCGGCCGGCGGCAGTAAAAGTGGTCCAAAAAAAGAACCCAAGTCCCGTTCAAAGCGCCAGTACCCAAGTACACTTCCCGATAATCCTTTGGGGGCCAAATCACCGGAAAATGCTTCAGCAGCAGGTGATAATATGCCAATTCCTGCACCCATTAAAAAAGAAGCAACAGTCATGAAACCTGGCCAAAGCAAAAATAAACCCAAAAGGGAAACTAGATTACCTGCAAGAATAATGTTCTTACGCCCCAACTTATCAGACATAATGCCGCCAAAGGGCTGAAAAATAGCAAAACTCAAAGTAAAAAAAGTTATATAAAGGCCGGCGTCTAAAGCACTATCAGAAAAGAAAAGGGGCAGCATCACTACCACTATGCCATCCTCAACAATTTTTGCCAAAAATCCAGCAACACCAAGGGCCAAGAATTTAACATCAGTCATAGAGAGTTTAACCACTGTCAGCCAATCTTTAGCAAGAGCAAGGCTTTTTTTCACTTCCGTTTCCTCGGGCGTTCTTTTATCAAGAAATTTAAAAGAAATATACGCACTAAGAAGGCCAATACCTGCAAAAATTAGCATCTCCGCCTGAAAACCAATCAAATTATAAAGAAAAGTTGCAATCAAACCGGAAAGAGTAATTCCAACCCAGAAAAAACCTTTTTGAATACCAAACACCGTACCTCTGCTTGACACATCGGTATAATCAGAAAGAATAGTCATAGCAGCAGTTGTAGCCCAGGCAAGGCCCATGCCAATTAAGGCCCGAGATAAGGCAATGCCGAGACCGCTTTCTAAAAATGCCAGAAGACCATATCCCAAAAGAGCATAAAGAAGAGTACCTGCTACTAAGTTTGACCTCCGGGAAAAACGATCAGTAAAAAAACCTCCGGCAATATTCATTACTGCCCGGGGTAAACCAAAAAAGGAAATAAAAAGGCCTACCGTGGCAGCGTCAATAGATAAAGTTTTTAAATGCCATGAAAGGACGGCCCGCTGGGCCCCGTATCCTAAAATCGAAAGAAACGAGACCCAGTAAACAACCTGAACATTCCGGTTGAACCGTTTCATCTAAATAATTCCTTTCACCTTAAAGTTTAAGTATTCCTCTTCGGTAAGACCGGCCACTTTTAAATAAACTTCTTCGTTATGCTCACCTAGTGCCGGACCAACCCAATCTACAGAGCCCGGAGTTTCACTTAATTTAGGCACAATACCCGGTTGCTTAATCTCACCCCAAATTTTATCCACTACATCAAGAATCATATCCCGGGCCTGGTAATGGGGATCTTCTGAAATTTCTTTCATAGAATAAATGGGACCGGCAGGAATAGAGCTTTTGTTAAGCATTTTATCAAGCTCTGATAAAGTAAAGCCTTTTGTCCAGTCATTTACTATTTCATCAAGTTCATCCTGTACTTCACCCCGGGCAAGATGGGTGGCATACCGAGTATTATCTGCCATTTCCGGCCTTCCCATCAGTTTGCAAAGCCGGCGGAAGATATTATCGTTATTTGCACCAATAATAATATGCTTAGCATCTTTAGTATCATAGGCATTAGATGGAGCGATTTTTGGCAGTTTTGTACCGGTACGCTCCTTTATTGCTCCGGTTCTGTAAAATTCCGTAAGCTGCCCTTCCATTAATGCAAACACTGCCTCATAAAGAGCAATATCAATATACTGCCCACTGCCGCCGTTAATATCGCGATTATAAACCGCCATCATTGCACCCAAAGCGCCGAAAAGACTGGCTAAAGAATCGCCAATAGAGATACCCACCCGTGTAGGCGGCCGATCAGGATAGCCGGTAAGATAACGCAAACCACCCATGGCTTCACCAATTGATCCAAAACCTACTTTATCTTTATATGGCCCGTCTTGGCCAAACCCGGAAATTCTCACCATAATAAGGCCGGGATTAACTTTTTTAAGATCTTCATAACCAAGACCCCAGTCTTCCATCCGTCCGGGTCGAAAGTTTTCAACTAAGATGTCTGCTTCACCAATAAGTCTTTTGGCCAATTCCTGGCCCTCTTTCTCTCTTAAATTTAAGGTAACACATTTCTTATTTCTTGCTTGGGCAGTCCACCAAAGAGAGCGGTTTTCTTTTACTGCCTCACCCCAAACTCTTAAAGGATCACCATCTTTTGGTGGTTCAATTTTTATCACTTCTGCACCAAAATCCGCCAGCAGCCGACCGCAAAACGGCCCGGCAATCAATGTTCCCATTTCTACGACCCTTAGGCCTTCTAATGGTTTATTCATTTTATCAACTCCTCGTATTTAACTGCAGGGATAAAGGTCCGTGGATTTCCCGGCCTTAAGTATTTGTCCGGGAAGGCTTCTGCCAATTAACTTTTCAAGATACTTACCAAGATCAATTAAACCACCAAGGTCAATGCCGGTTTCTACACCCATTTCGTGAAGCATATGCACCACATCTTCTGTAGGGACATTTCCTGTAGCACCGGGGGCAAAGGGGCAACCGCCAAGACCGCCAAGAGAAGCGTCAAAACTAGCTACTCCCGCCTGCAAACCTGCAACAATGTTCGCCAGACCCATATTTCGGGTATTGTGAAAATGAAGCGTTACCGCTAAATCAAGGTGCTTTTCCACAAATGCTTTCATCATGCGGTAAACCTGGATAGGATTGGCCATCCCGGTAGTATCTGCAAAAGTAATACCTGAGGCGCCAAGAGAAAGCACTTTTTCCGCCAAAGAAATAACTTGACTTTCTGAAACCCGGCCTTCAAAAGGACAGCCAAAACTGGTGGCCACAGTGACATTTACCGAGATTTTTCCGGCCAGAGCAATGATTTCCTCGGCATTTTTTAAAGAGTCCATAACACTCATGTGTAAATTCTTCATATTATGGGTTTCAGAAGCACTAAAGACGATATTTAATTCACCAACCCCGGCACTAAGGGCTCTTTCTGCCCCTTTTAAATTAGGTACTAATGCGGAAAAAACTACTCCGTCAATACCCTTCACTGCTTCTATCACCTCTTTTGAGTCCTGCATCTGGGGAACGGCCTTAGGGCTCACAAAAGAAGTGGCTTCTATTTTTTTAAAACCTAACCGGGCAAGCCCCTTTACAATAGAAATCTTATCTTCGGTGGGAATAAATTCTTTTTCTAATTGGAAACCATCACGACAGCCTACATCGATAACATCTGCCTTTTTCGGAATATTCATATTATCACCCCAATTATGTATAACAGGACAGGAAACCCTGTCCCTAGTTACTTAAAGTGCGGTAGCCTTTTGGTTCTTTATTTGTTCCTCAGCACCCATGCTGACCAGATAGCTGCCGATAACACAAATAGTAATGTTTAACACCAAACCAATTACGCCACCGTACCAGCCGGCAATGGTTTTATGGCCGGTCCAAGTCATAATACCTGCCAGGGCGCCACCGGAGAGCATACCGATAAAAACCGGCCATTTGGAAAGGCGCTTCCAGTAAAGGCCAAGCATAAATGCAGGCGCAATCTGAATTAGGATTTCAAACTTCAGTACGAAAATCTCAAAGAGAGTTCCTGGGGGATTCCAAGCAATATAGATAAGAAAAGCTATAACGATAAGGCCGACTATCTTGCCAACTTTAATTTTCTTAGTGTCCGGTGCACCGGGATTAATGTACCGTCCGTAAATATCCTGAGACACCATACTCTGTAAGGATAAAAGCACAGAGTCAGCAGTAGATATAACAGCCGCCACGATACCACCGAAAAGCAGAAGCATCATAAAGTAATAAAACCCTCCAAGACCTGCAACCTTATTGGCAAAAAGACCAACAAGCTGCTCTGACCCCATCTTATCAAGGCCGGGGAAAATTTGTATAGAGATAATACCGATAGCAAAAACAACACCAGTAGTAACAAGCGGCATCCACGCCATACGGGAAAGAGACTTTTTCAAAATACGTTCACTTTTTGCTGAATAAATTCGCTGAATAGCATGAGGATAAACAGCAGCACCAACACCTACAAGAATAAGCATACTAAACCATTGATTATTAACCTTCATTGGCGGTACGGCAATTTTTTCTGGAGCATTAGTGGCAATATAATTTGCAACTTCACCAAAATGACCACCAGTTAGTACAAAGCCTCCGATAAGCATTACAGCAAGACCTACAAGAAGAGAAATACCCTGAATAACATCAGTAAAAGCCACAGCTTTCATGCCGCCCAACCATTCGTAAACAACCATGACAATTACAAAGAATATTACGGCATACTGATAAGGAATGGTACCGGCCGTAAGGCCCTGAACGCCTTGACCAATAGCTACTAGCTGTTCCAATAGATAGTTTCCTAAACCCCAAACCATAAAAAAGGTAGCCAGTAAGGATACAGCCTTAGAATTAAAGCGATGCTCCAACCAATCAGTGGGGGTGAGAAACTCATGTCTCTTGGCCAAAGCATACAGTCGAGGTGCAAAAAGGAGATAACCGCCGATAATAATAATCATATAAGGTACGCTCATCCACCAAGCATAACCCATACGATAACCCGAAGCAGCATAGCCAACAACAGTGTTACCGGAATACTGGGTAGCGTAGAGAGTGAAGAATAAAGCAACTAGGCCCAGATTCTTGCCCGCTAAATAATAACCAGACATGGTTTCTTGAATATTGGTGCCGGATTTTTTATCGGAAAGATAAGACCAGACACCTACTCCAAGCATTAAAAGAGCATAAACTAGAAGAATAGTAACGCCACTCCAACCTGAAAAAGTAAGATCGTTCATCTACTGCACCTCCCCGTTCTGTCTTTCTTCTTCATCCTCGACAATGTTCCATTCATGCTTACAAAGATAACTTAAATACCACGACAATACAACGGTCATAATTACAGAAACAAAAGCCCAGAGAGGAAAGCCAAAAATAATAGGATAAACAGCGCTCTCAGGAAAATACCAGGGTACTCCCAGTACCAAGATCACAATCATCACCATCCAGATCCAGGGTTTCTTGATAGGTTCTTTTACGTTTTTCATTATCACACCTCCAAAATTGTTATAATTGGTTTGCAAAAGTTCTTTTGAATAGACACCCCCCATCAAAAATTATATATAATATTCACAATTATATATTTTATTGCAAATATTGTGCCAATTTTCTTTTCGACAAAAAAACCCTTTATTACAAGGGTTTAAATAATTCAAAAATAACATCGGAACATATACCGTTTCAACTGCGTTTCGTTTTGTTTCATTCTGTTCATCTTAATTTTAACCTTTATAGTTTAAGCTCTTTCATTCGCCTCCATAGAGTAGTCCTGCCAATTTTTAACAGTTCCGCAGCGCGTCGTCTATTTCCGCCAGTTTCCTGTAAGACTTCATATATAGTTTTTCGATCCAATTTATAGTCATAATTTGGCTTGTCCTCCAGCGGTAAATCATTAAGAGCAATATTTAAGTTTAAATTATTAGCAAAAACTAAGCACAGTCTTTGAATAACATTTCGAAGTTCCCTAGCGTTACCCGGCCAATTATAACTTTCTAACAGGTTTAGCACATGTTTAAATTGATGTTGATGTGTTTCATACATATGTTCCTTGTCTTCCTGTTTTAAAATTGCATGTATTAGCTGGGGCAAATCTCCTTTCCTTTCGCGGAGGGGAGGGATAAAAATATTCATTACATTTAGTCGATAATAAAGGTCTTTTCTAAAGCTTCCTTTTGTAATTTCCTTATCCAAAGATACATTAGAGGCGGCAATAACACGGATATCTACGGGAATTACTTTATCGCTTCCAAGCCGCATAATCTCTTTTTCTTCAAGTACTCTTAATAAATGTGACTGAACTTTTAGTGAAACAGTACCTATTTCATCAAGAAATACAGTACCCTTATGTCCTAACTCTAAAAGACCGGTTTTACCGCCTTTACGGGCACCGGTAAAAGCTCCCTCCTCATAACCAAACAGTTCACTCACCAAAATTTCTTCTGAAAGAGCTGAACAATTAATAGCTACAAAAGGCTCTGTTTTACGACTGCTCCAGTTATGGATACCCTGAGCAAACATTTCCTTACCTGTACCTGTTTCCCCGGTGAGAAGTACGGTGGTATCCTCTCTTGCATATATTTTAGCCAGTTCCCTAGCCTCTGATATAACATCTGAGGAACCTACAATATCATGAATGTTTTTCTTCGCAACAAATCCTTTGTTATAAAGGTTTTGTCTGATTTTACGTTCAGCCTTTGAAATTTCGTCTATATTGTTAAAAGTTGCTACAGCACCCCTCGCTTTCCCTTTCACCATAATAGGAGCACGATTGGTAAGAATAGTTATACCATTAGGCATTTTTTGAAGCTGGGCCATTTCCGCTTTGGCTGTGTTTAGTACTTCAGGCAGCCGTGTATTAGGCAAAACCTCGGTAATGTTCTTTCCAATAGCCTGGTTTAGGGGTATTCCAATAAGCCTAGCCGCCGCATCATTATATAATGTTACATGGTTATTCTTGTTGATAGAAATAATACCACTTGGAATAAGGTCTATAATTAAAGATAACTGCTGATTTCTCTCCTGTTCCCTTTGGATAGACTCCTGGAGTTCTACTGCCCTTTGAAGGGCACTAGCTAAACTGTTTTTAGAGTAAATAAATACCGTACTCAAACCTGCTTCCTCCGCAATGTCACAAACTACACTAGAACCAATTACGCAACCACAACCTTCTTTTTTTAATCTCGTTAATATTGACCCGAGGTTTTCCTGTTTATTATAAGATATATAATCTACTTTTCTTATAAACAACTTCGAATAAGAAGCATCCCATGGCAGGTAGTCTTTATAACTTACTACAGCAACGTAGTTACAGCTAGCCCATGCTTTCTTCAATGACTCAAGTAAGTCAAGACCCGATACTTTAATTGGTATTATAGGAACTGACGGAAAGCTGTCCTTTAATAAAATATAATTACTACTTCCTGACACAATAACATCAACTAAATTATTAGCTATTTGCTCTTTTACTATTTCATGAATTGCTTCGCTTGTTTCATTATAAACCTGAAACCTTTTCAATAGGTTTTTATCAATAACTCTGTTTACTTGGTCAGTAAGACGTTGATAACTAGCCAGTAAAATTCTCTTTTCCTCCACCTTAACCCCCCGTCCATTTAACAGATATACCATATGAAATTATTTTTATCCTAATAATAAAATTTCTTCAAATTTTGCTAAAAACCTTTAATTATAAATATTAGCACAACTTCCGTCCGAACACTTTACAAACCGCCCCTATACTTCACCGGCTAAGGCTTCTAAATTAGGCAGAAAAATGAACCGACAAGGCCGGTTCATTCCATTCGCTGTATTTCCTTCCTTAAGCGTTTGATTATCCTTTTTTCTAAACGTGAAATATAGGATTGGGATATACCTAAGAAGTCAGCTACTTCCTTTTGGGTTCTCTCTTGGCTGCCCTTTAAGCCAAATCTTAATTCCATAATCTTTTTTTCTCTGGAATTAAGCTTCTTCATTGCAGTATGCAAAAGCTTCTTATCTATATCCTCTTCTAAGGATTTATAAATAATATCATTATCAGTGCCTAACACATCAGAGAGCAAAAGCTCATTACCATCCCAATCAATATTAAGAGGTTCGTCAAAACTTACTTCAGATTTAGTTTTATTACTTCTGCGCAGATGCATTAGGATTTCATTTTCTATACATCTCGAGGCATAAGTAGCCAATTTTATTCGTTTAGTAGGGTCAAAGGTATTAACAGCCTTAATCAGGCCTATTGTTCCTATAGAAACTAAATCCTCGATACCTATTCCCGTGTTTTCAAATTTACGGGCAATATAAACCACCAACCGAAGGTTTCTCTCAATAAGAATTGTCTTCACCTTGTTGTCGCCTGCCTCTAGTTTTTCCAGCAAAACTCCCTCTTCATCCTGACTTAGCGGTGGGGGTAATGCCTCACTACTGCCGACATAAAAAATTTCCTCAGAAAGCCCTAACTTTTCTAATAATCTGACTAATCCCAGCTTAAAGCTAAATTTAATTTTAATTAGTTGACCTTCCTGAATCATATTTGTCCACCTCCTAAGATAGATTTAGCTATTATTCTGCAAGCATATCAGGATGCACCAAGGCTTGATATGTACCCTGTGGACACAATTTTCTATGATATAGTCCTAATATCACCTTGGTGTTGCAGTAAGTTTTATCACCATCTTGAATAAGAACCTTCTCTGGCTTTATGCCTAATAGCATACCATTTTGATTACCCAAAGAGGAAAATGGTATAAGTCTGACCCTAGTACTCCACTTAGAATCTGTTAAAGTCTCTATTTGTTCATTAAGAGAAGGAATGTCTTTTTTATTAAACATAGCTACTAATTGAGGCGGTAGTACTGAAGCCAGTATATTATGTTCTACTACCATAACGGGGTCCTTGCTGATAGGATCATTGAGTTGGTTCCCTGTATCTACCAGAGCATCTGCTTCGATTACTTGACCAAACAATTCCATGTAGGCTCTGACAATCCATGGACCCTGCTGTAAATTGCGACGAATATAACTAGCCCCCCATAAGCCTATTATCATGGCAATTATTAATCCTGCCAACAACCAGGCAGTTTTAAAATTAATAACATTTACCGCAATACCATTCCAGGTTTCAAGAATAAATAGACTATCATCAAAAAGATACATGGAACCTAAAACTGCTCCACCCATGACAAAGGAAACTAAATAAAAATAGGCGGCAGATTTTAAAAACCGCCTAAAATTATAAAATCCGAAAGCAGTAAAAACCATAATCAGGGAACAAAAAATCTTGACCAGAAATGTACTAATAAATGATAAACTAGGTACAAATATAAGCACAGCATAAAGGGCACCAATAAAAGCACCCAACAACAGACGCTTGAAAGTTGTAGCTAACCTGCCTAATCTAGCCGCCGCCCATAAAATGAAGAAGTCCATAGTAAAATTTATAAGAAAAACCATATCAATAAACACATCAGTATTGGGCGACACCAGAACACCCCCACGAAGACCGATAAAGACTAAACTTCTGGTTACATTATAACTCACATCTCTTCAGAAATATGTCATTTCTTGCGTATTTTAACATTAATTGATTTTATTGCCAATTTAAGCTAAGTTAGTTTTATCACTCTACCTATCCAAGAGGTAATTCCGAATAATAAAGCATGAGCAGCGGGGCTAACAATGGAGTTTGCTGGAGGAACAGGCAGGCTAATTGGACTATTTATAAAAAGCAGTAATTTAAACTTAATAGGCAGGATTAATGTATAATACAGAGAAATTAAATTGAATAGTGACAAATAACTAAATTTCTTGGAGGTTATCAGGATGCCAACATGCAATAAATGTGGAGAAATAGTGGACAAAGAAGATATGTACCAGGTTAATGGACAGGACGTCTGCGAAGACTGTGCAATTGCAAGCCATAAAGGCCCACAAGCTTGTGATGTTTGGGCAGTGAGAATTGCCACTAATACCCGGAAACAACGGGGACAACAAGGTACCGATGGACTATCTGAAAGGCAAAAAGCAATTTATAACTTTTTAGATACCAAGAAGGGTGCATCTTTACAGGAAATATTGCAGGAATTCCAGATTCCAGAACCAGATTTACGAAGAGAATTTGCCGTCTTACGCCATTGTGAATTAGCACGGGCCCATAAAAAAGAAAATAAGGTTATTTACGTAACCTGGGATTATAAGGAAGAATAGATTAAGATTAAGATTAAGGGCCGATAATAATAATAATAATAATAATATATTTATTAAACAATGTTGAGGTAAAAGAAATGGGTAGAACAAAAAACCATGTAATTATTGTGGGTGGCGGGGCCTCCGGTATGTTAGCTGCCCTTTCGGCAAGAAAAAAAGGGGCCCGCGTGACAATTTTAGAGAGAAACCCTCGAATAGGCAAAAAACTGTTAGTGACCGGAAACGGCCGGTGTAATTTCACTAATATAAATGCAGATATCTCCTGCTTTAATGGTAAAAATCCTAAATTTGCCAACAGTGCATTAACAAGCTTTAGCCCCCGGGAGACAGTCAGCTTTTTTGAAAAGCTTGGAATTGCCCATAAAGTAGAGGATTTTGGTAAAGCTTTTCCCATGTCAGATCAAGCCTCCAGCTTTTTGGATGTTTTTTTGTACGAACTTGAGGAAGCAGGCATTAATATAATTTGCCAGGCTTTTGTCCAAGAAATTGTTAAAAAGAACGATGTTTTCATCGTTCAATTAGATAATGGCCATTACCTGGAAGGGGATAGAGTCATCCTAGCTGCCGGGGGGAAAGCAATGCCCTCTACTGGTTCTGATGGAAACGGATTTGAACTAGCCAAAAACCTCGGGCATAGTATTATTGATATATTTCCCGGGCTTGTTCAGCTTAAGCTTGAAGGACACTTTTTCAAGCAGATTGAGGGAGTTAAGATTGTTGGAACTGCGGAAATTTTACATAATAATAAGACTGTAAGCCATGACCGAGGAGATATCCTTTTTGCAAATTATGGTGTCTCAGGTCCCCCCATCCTACAAATCAGCCGGAAAGCAGGGGAATTGCTGCAAAAAAATCAGGAAGTAATTCTAAAAATATCTGTCATAGATACAATGACTAAAGAAGACCTGAAAAAATTATTAACGACACGTTTGCAAAATGGGCCTAGTAAAACCATTGAGTTTAGCTTGGTCGGCTTGGTTAACAAACGATTAATACCTGTTCTATTAAAAGAAGCAGGAATCAAGGATTTAAAATCCCCTGCAGTAAATCTTTCGAGCAGAGAGCTCGGGGATATTGTTAATATCCTAACAGATTGGAGATTTATAATCCGCGGAACAAAAAGCTGGCCTAGTGCCCAGGTGACTGCCGGCGGCGTTAATACTAATGAAATAAATCAGAATACCATGGAATCAAAGATAATCAAGGGTCTATTTTTTGCCGGTGAAATTATAGATATTGATGGGCAGTGTGGTGGTTTTAATCTTCAATGGGCATGGTCCTCCGGTTTTATTGCCGGCGAAAATGCAGCACTCTAAGATTACATAATTTATATGTGTTCAAAAATCCCATTCAACTTGCTAATTATTATGTCCTTTGGGCTATAATTGTTACTTTGATATTTAAAATTCTTAAGATTGCCTCTATAGATAATCTTACTCTCTAAACTAAAAAAGCTTTGAGGTCTAACAAGATTTCTTGATATCTTAAAGTCGGCAATTCCGCTTTCATTTAAAATGTAATATACAAACTCCGAGCATAAGAATCTATCATCACGACATGCTGTCTTATTAATTACACCGTGCAATAGTCCCTGATAATTATATTTGTAAAGGTTACTATTGGAAATGAAATGTTCTATCATAGCTTTTGCCTTTTCGTACTGCTTCTTTGACACCTCTACCTGCATTATTACACCAGGTAAATTTTTATGAAATTTATATAATCCTTCATTGATTTCCTCTTGTCTAAACCTGCCAAGAAAAGGGTTGTAAACATGTTTTCTTCCAAAACTATACATAGAATTTAGCTCTTTGTCTAATGAAATAGACGCATGAGTATATTCATCATTTTTAACGAATTGAACAAGTTTTGAGACTATAGTATTCGTTCTTGTAAGAACTATATATAAATAACATTTTCCCATTATGAATTACCGCCTTTTTAGTTAATACCTCATTATGACATATTTAATTTAATATTAAAGAAGAATTTTTATGAAAATCCTATGAAAACCCTATTTTATGTAAATAATAGTTTCAAATGTTTTTTTAAATGGTGGTGATGATTGACATGAAATACAAGATTAAACCTAAGCTTAAAGATAGGATAACAAAAGATAGATTTACACTGGGATTAGTATCAGGAGTAATTGCAGCTATTGGAATGACCCTGCTTAACTTTATTTTTATTTTTACAACTTCAGCCAATAATCTATTTGCTGACTTTGTAGGAATAATGCTTTTTGGTTCTAAACCTAATAGTCTGGGCGAAACAATTATTGCACTAATTGCTCATATTTTTTTAGGGGGAATATTAGGGGTCGTTTTTGTTTATCTATTATTATTTATTAATGAAAAGAATTTAATAATTAAAGGAATTTCTTACGGGACATTAATCTTTTTCTCTATGTTTTCTTTAGGAGTTATTTTTGAGATTTCAGGTTTAGACCATTCAGTGGCACGTACTGTTCTAACAAAGGGTATTGGTTCCGCATTTTATGGATTTGTATTAGCTTATATATTACTCTTATTAAGAGTTAAAAACTAAGACGGTAGAATTTACAGACTGTGCATCATAGAAGCCCAGAGGTATTCCTCTGGGCTAGATTTGTTTTAATTCCCTCATATACCTAGTAAATATGTGACCCCATAGTAATAGATCTATGGACAATATATCCAGTAACTCCAGTTAGATGAAGGTGAGAAACTTATATAGATACAAATTTTCTTAATTAAAACCAGTATTCAGTGGAATATTATTTATTAGGGGGGTATCTTAATGACTCTTTGCCATTTAACAAGGGATATGAAAGCATCAATACGAAGTAAAATGTTAGAGATAAATAAAATGATTGAAATGATTATGGAAACAATAGATCGTGGACAAAGCTGCATGCTTTGTAAAATAAAAGATATCCGAGAGTCGGCTTATGAGCTTGAAGTATTAGCTTCATATCTTCACTTTCAGTCATCATTACTTCCTTATATTGAAGGAATGGATGAGATTGCACAAGCATTGGCAGTTTTTTCAAAAAACCGTCATGGTGCATTAATTGTAGTGGAAAAGGATAAAGTAAATGACCCTGTTCTAAGTGCTTATAGTTGCACCGGTGTTCCTATCGATGCAAAAGTATCCTTCGAGCTCTTGCATTCCATATTCTACCCTGGCGGTCCTTTGCATGATGGGGCTGTAATAATAAAGGAAGGTAAAATTGTGTCAGCGGGCTGCATTCTTCCGCTTTCTAAAAAAAAATATACAAAGAAGGAAAAAAGAATTGGTACCCGCCATAAGGCAGCTCTTGGAATGAGTGAAATAACTAACGATTCCTTAGTTATAGTGGTCTCTGAAGAGACAGGCCATGTTTCCCTAGCCATTAACGGTGTCATCCATCCAATTGAAGTTCAATTATGCGATAATTTAAAGGAATATGGAGAAAACAGTTTTCCTCTAATAAAAAATAAAGAATAAGTAGTTTTGTTTCAAGTATTATAGAATCATATTTAGTCCTTATTAAATAAAAAAGATTGTTGCGTAAAGTTGCAACAACCCCTTTTAATCATAATCTTAACGAACCTGTGACTCACCCTTTAAGGAGATAATTCCCTCAAACGCTTTTTTGACTTCGTTTTCCTCACCATCGATAACCAGAACTACGGCTCCTTCAGAGCCGTCTACTCCACCTGATGCGATACACTTTGCTTTGACCTTATAAAGAGTCTCCAAGGCTGTAATTTCTGTGACAACTGTTGCCCCCAACATCGGCATAAGACCAACCTTATCACCTATTGCTTCATCAATTGGGTGACCTGCCATAAATTCAACAGCCCCACGTACATCAGGTACAAGCTTTTCCAGGCCAATAGGAACCACCAGCTCAATTCCCCGTTGTAAGAGCGGACCCCAGGCAGCACCTATCGTACCTCCCATGTTGTTCGAAGCTAACACGGCCGCTAATCCAGTATGATCGACTGCATTTCCCCCTTTGATAAACACATCACCTGGTTCAATTTGAGGAAGATACGTTTTCCAATGAAAATCCCTTTCCATTGCTTTTCCCTTAGTAATAAGATAGGGATGAATTCGATCCTCTTCATTGCTGAGTCCAGTCTTCCCTTCGGTCACAATACCAACCGTATATGTACTCTTTTTTTGAATGGTTTCGCCGAGAAATTCCTCTACAAGGAATCCATTCGTCGTTCCACCGGCTAGAATAATGGTGTGATTGTTAAGGGCCCTTTGAATACTTGGTAAGGCTTTAACTCCCTTCGCAATCAGTCGCTTCGATTCACTTGATGTAAGTGTGATTTGTGCTCGCATTCTAATTTCCTCCTCATCATAATGTACATTTAAGATCATTAAAACTTTCTCAATTGTAGACTGCTGTTAATTCAAACCCACCTGCCCTGATGTTTAATTAATTGCCATAGTCACTGTTCTGTTAGAAAGTTCTCATTTTTTTCTTCCATGATTCCTAAGTGTTTTTTTATAAGAGCTAGTTCTTCAAGAATAATTTTGGTATTTATCCAGGCTGCAATGGAACCAATAATTGCAAGAAATAAAATAATTCCAATTATTATATTAAAGAAATCAGTCACCTCCAAATTCTTTTGATATTAAAACTACTATCTAATCTTAATTATAACTTATTCTTCAATTATTGTCGTAAAATTAGCCCTAAGGGTTTCAATCTGCTTGACCGAATGCTCATAACAAGAGGATGGTTGGCTTATTATCCAATGTGCGAAATCCAATGAGAAGCACGCCAGCCATTGTTTACCCTCATTATTACAATTTTTTACTAATATTCATTATTAAAGCCTAGGGGTACCCCTAGGCTAAACTTTTTTACTTTATAATAATTATTCTACTTTAATTCCTTTTTTCCACACCCCGTTCTCTACATTTCCATCTGCTTGAATTATTCTCCCCTTTCCGTTGGGCAAATCGTTTTTCCATTCTCCTTCATATTTTTCTCCATTTGTGAAAAACATGGTTCCACGGCCTTGTCTGCTTCCATTCACATATTCACCCACATACTTGCGCCCATCAGGGAAAGTTAATACACTTTTTTGACCGTGAGGCCTTCCTTGCTTCCAATGGCCAAAATACTTCCGCCCATCGGTAAAAGTCAAGGTTCCCTCTCCTTCTGCTATACCTTCCTTAAGCTCGCCAACGTACTTAGATCCATCAGCTAAATCCAGAGTCCCCCTGCCATTCTTGTCTCCACTAATGAACTTAGCTCCTTTTTTCTTTCTCCAAAACATTTAGACACTCCCCGTTGCTTAATAGGTTTTATATCATTCCGAAACAATAGCAATATACTCTTACTATATTTTTTCTACAATCGAAAAGAAATTCCTGCAAAAATAAAAAGCAGTATATCTATACTTAACCCAAATTGTTCTTTCTAAACCTATTTATATAGGTTTAACTGCTACCATATCGAAATAATCTATACCATTATAAACATGGAGTCCTGCCATGGCAATTTATGCTCCCTTTAACGTAAGGGTTTTGCTTTCCGTATTTGCTTGTTTTTACCTGCTAAGCCAAGGGTCTGCGCTGTTGAAATATTTACCTGATGCAGAAGCTCCGGGTTTTCCATTAGTTTCAAGCCATATGAAGGAATCATTTCTTTTATTTTCGGTTCCCATCCTTTTATATGTTGGGGGAAACATTTTGTTAATACTTCAAGCATTGTGGAAACGACGGTGGAAGCACCCGGAGAAGCGCCGAGCAATGCTGCTATCGAACCATTAGCGGCAGTAACAACTTGCGTACCAAATTGAAGCATTCCTTTGCCGCCATCTGCAGTATCTTTGATAACCTGTACACGTTGGCCCGCTACTACTAAATCCCAATCCTCACTTTTGGAGTTCGGGACAAAATCCCGTAAAGCTTCCATGCGCTGTTCTTTTGATAACATAACTTCCTTGATCAAGTATTTTGTCAATGAAGCGTTTTTTATGCCTGACGCCAACAAAGTTACAAAATTATCTGGTTTTACGGAAGTTAACAAATCAAACATTGAACCGAATTTTAAAAACTTTGGTGAGAAGCCGGCAAACGGTCCAAAGAACAATGATTCTTTATTATCGATAAATCTTGTGTCAAGATGCGGAACAGACATTGGAGGAGCACCAACGGGAGCTTGTCCATATACTTTTGCATAATGCTGTGCTACAATATCCGGTTTCTGACACACCATAAATATTCCGCTTACCGGAAATCCTCCAATACCTTTTCCTTCAGGAATACCGGATTTTTGCAGCAAATGCAGGCTTCCTCCCCCGCTGCCGATAAAGACGAATTTTGCAGTATGGCGTTCGACGGTACCGCTATCGACATTTCGCACTTTCAATTCCCACAAGCCATCGCTAGTACGTTTTAGATCATCAACATTACGTTTGAATTTTATATCGACGTTTTTACTCTTTAAGTGGGCAAACAATATGCGCGTTAAAGCTCCAAAGTTGACATCAGTTCCTGATTCGATTCTTGTTGCAGCCATAGGCTTATTCAATATCCGGTCTTTCATCATAAGCGGAATCCATTCCATCAGTTTTCCCGGATCATCGGAAAATTCCATCCCTTGAAACAGGGGGTTATTAGACAGCACTCCAAAACGTTTTTTTAAAAAGGCTATATTTTTTTCCCCTTGTACCCAACTCATATGAGGTAATCGCACGATAAAGTCCTGCGGATTACTTATCAGATTGCCCTTTACAAGATAAGACCAAAACTGCTTGGAAACCTGATACTCTTCATTAACTTTTATAGCTTTGCGATTATCTATGGACCCGTCCGGTTGTTCGACGGTATAGTTAAGCTCACACAGTGACGCATGCCCCGTTCCCGCATTATTCCATTCGTTTGAACTTTCCTCTCCTGCGTTTGCCAGCCTCTCAAACACTGTAATTTCCCAGTCCGGTACTAATTCTTTCAGAAGTGTCCCCAGAGTCGCACTCATGATTCCTGCACCAATTAAGATAATGTCTGTTTTATTTTGTCTGTTATTCATTTTTACCTCTACTTACCCCCTTAAATTGTCAGCCTACATCTTTTCTATATCAATTATAACCTTGATATTAATGTATTAAGATTTTTTTGAAAATTAAAATATTTACCATTGCTATTATATGAAAGTTATAAGTTATAAGTTATAACATTTATGCATCATAGCATTAGATCAAGAAAGATGTCTACAACCTCAGGGTCAAATATTATGCCTGATTTTTCTTTAATTATCTGTAAAGCTTCTTCTTTGCCAATAGAATTTACTTTCAAACTATTTGTCATTGCATCGAAAGTCTCGGCCACCCTAATAATTCTGGCTAGTTTAGGAATTTCTTCACCCTTCAGCCCTTTAGGATAACCGGATCCATCCCAATTTTCGTGATGATTAAGAACACCTTCCGCCAAATCCATTGTCTCATCAAATAAAAGTGTAAACTAGTATTAATATCATCCAATTAACCGCCCATAATTTTAATGAGTTTACACCGTTAATTGCAAAATCACTAAGTGGATATAAAAAAGGTGTACGAAAATATCCCTGGGTATGTACAGGAATATCCATTATTATATGTAAAATCCAAGCACCGGCTGCAATACCAACCCTCGTATTAATATAAAATAGAATAGATACTATTACTCCAGCAATAATTAAACTATGGGTCAAACTATACATAGTATGAACCCAAGAAGGTATAGTATTTAAACCCGGGGCGCCTCTTACCGGGACCCTTTCTACTAGCCTTATGATCACTAAGGGAGCAAAAGGCAGACCATCTGGTATAGCTCCAAAGGTCAAGGCTAGCCAATAAGAACTATGCCTTCCAAAGATAATTCCTCCCCATAAACCATGGGATAAAATATCGAAGATAATCCCCCCACTTTCATATTCATAATTATTTTACTGTTACCCCATATCCTTATAGTTTTTCCCTTCTAAGAGGCTTTTATGACATTAATGAAAAAACGCCAGGTACAAGATTTCATTTCTCTTGCCAGGCGTTTTTTTGTTTAACTTAATTATTTATCCCATTTTTACCGATCACATCCGATGATACCAGTTCTAGTAGGCTATATTGGTGGCTTTAGTGAAGGCTCAAAAACTAGAGGTTTTTTTATGTAATTATCATTTGTGATTGGATTAGCCACCACTTTTGCTATCCTAGGACTTATAGCTTCATAATTTGGTCTTATTTTTGTTTTGCTATTATAATGGGAGTACATCGCCTTGGATGTTTAAATTGAATCTGCTAATCTGAAAAAAAAAGGATGATAATTAAAATCCATTATTTTTCCTCTTATTCATCATTATTTTCAACAACCTTTTCTAACTCCTGCTCCCGTAATTGATTAGTCTGATGTTCTTCGTTATTAGTTTCTTTGAGTATTTTATCCTCTTCGATATTTTTGTCTTTTATATTTTGCAGGTGTGGTGGCTTAATTACTATTAAACGATTAGATAGAAATGTTCTTTTTACATAAATTCTATTAGAAGGTGGTCTAAAGCCTTGTTTTGGTCTAAAGCCTTGTCTTGGTCTAAAGCCTTGTCTCGGTCTAAAGCCTTGTCTCGGTCTAAAAGATTTACCTAATCCAAAGGGTGAAACATCTAAACCAAAGGATTTAAATAAAGAACCGATTTTTAGGGATCTTAGCTTTGTAATTATTCCATTTATAAGATTATCAAGTTTTATAGGTTGGAGTTTAAATTTTGGTCTTATAGGTTTCTTGTTTTTGTTAAGAGTTCTAGGTCTAAAATTCAATAATTGCAAAAGAGAACTAAAATCAGGCTTTGGTGCAGAAGGTCTACGCATTTGTTTACTGATTGGTTTTTTTCTTGGCTTTCTTGGTTGTTTTTCAATATTCTGCACATTATTTCGCAAACTTTCTCTAATTCTTGAAAAGGATTGGCTGATGTTGTTTATCGATTGTACTAAGTTATAAATTGAATTAGAATCTAAATTATTTTTATTTTTTGTCGTGAGATCATTATCTAACTTGGTTTGTTCTTGTATATTATCCTTTGTAGTCAATTCATTTAATCTCCTTTCTAGTTATTATACTCTTCTAATAGACTATGTAAAATAGCTTAGGAAAGGTGATTAATTTATTAATAATATTAATATTTTTGTCTTGTTTGCAGGTACTTCTACAGGTTCATTAATAGCTTTAGGGTTAGCTTATGGTTTAGATATTGATGAGATTGCTTATTTAATTATTTATATTATAGATTTATATTGGTATACAACTTTCACAGGGTACACTTACTTGGCACTTTCCACAACCATAACGAGGTTTATATTTAATTTTTGTTTCATCTACAAATTCACAACATATGTGATGGTTTTTACCATTTTCAAAAGAAATGGCATTGACTGGGCACTGTGTGATACAAACACCACATTCTGAGCAATATTCATAAATATCCTCATACTCTCTCGCATTTGGAGTTAACTGTAACTCAGTAACTATACTTCCAAATCTACCTGCCAAACCTTTTTTAGTAATAAGTCCTTTAGATAGACCAAATGTACCAAGTCCGCACACAAAAGCAACATGCCTTTCAGACCAATTACTTGTAAATGAGAGTAGATTGGGCTCGTAGTAATCTTCATTTATTAAACCTTCAACTGGTTTTCTTTTGCTCCAAAATCCCTCATCTTGAGAGGGAGCAATACTTTGATACCCAGCATTAATTAACTCTCTTTGTAAATATAGGGATAACTTATTCAACAACATTTGTCCTTCATAACGCCCATGTAACCATTCTTGGGAAGGCCATATAACTTCAAGGCTGTTACCCCTTTTTACAGTTTCTGTAAACGGCAAGAAATAAGAGATAACAGTTTTTCCTTGGGGTAACCATTCTTTAGGAAGTTTAAAGTGACTTCCTATTGCCACTGGGTCCTTTAGCCGTGTAAAGTATTCGTCTTCGGCATCACCAAAGGCAAGGATAGGGGCTTCGAATATCTTCATTCCCACAGTTATATCGGAAATAGCATTTTCCTTTTTTATATAATTATCTTCAGAAGTTTCTATAAATTCCGATGCCATTTTAATTAATTCTTGTTTAATCATCATTTCAACCTCCCTTAATTAGAGATTTGGTACTTTTATTTCAAATTTCTATATACATTATTAAGATTTTAAAGCGTTCTTAATTAGTTCAGCAGCTTTAAAACTTCTTCCAAAGTCCTATCTTGTTCGTTAAAATTTGAGAAAGAAGCTCTTGGGACAATTCTCGAAGCAAGGGGAAGCAAGGGGACGGTTCTACCGCTTCCTTGCTAAGCTTTAAATATAAGGTTAGGGGAAACCCCTAAAATTCTCGCTGCCTGTCTTTGTGTTATTTTTTCTATTCCTTTTACCTTTTGTAATATTTGGTCCCTTTCTTTCTTTGGAAGACTTTTTACTTGTGCTATTTCAATTCCATCAATTACTTTCAAAACTTCCAGTCTTGCCTCTTCATCGGACAACTTTACTTTTTCATTAATAATATCATCTAGACAACTATCATTAGTTTCTTGTTCATTAAATTGCTTGAATTTTTCCATTGCTTTGCTTTCATCTTCAAAAAACATTTTTAGTACTAATTCATTATCTAAAAGGCTCCTCGGATAAACCTTATCACCATAATACCCACGACAACTGCTCCATCGCCACTGTTCGACCCTCTTTACTAATTGCACTTTTACCGGGTTCTGGTGTATATATCTTATTACTGTTAGTAAATATTTGTCTGATTCTACATTTTCACTTTTAAACCTATCCTGAAAAAGATGTCCTGTTGTCTTATACTTTTGATTATAGTACCATACAAAGCTTACACCTAAACGTTTCATAGATATTGAAATTTCTTCGCTACCCTCTTCTAATAGTAAATGAACATGGTTATTCATAAGGCACCAACCATAAACTTGCATTTTAGAAGTTGTTTTGACCTTATTAAGAGTATCCAAAAATCTCAGCCTATCTTTGTCATCATGGAAAATTTCCTGTCTATTGGCACCTCTTATCATTATGTGGTATATTCCAGTTTCACTTTTTTCCCTGGCACGGCGGGGCATATTATCACCACCTATAATTCATTTTTTCTATATTTTAGCAAATAAAAAAAAAGAAAGCAAGGGAACCGTCCCTACGCTTCCTTGTCAACTTCTTCCTTTAACGCTCTATACAAGGAGACGCCCATGCCTACCATGATTGCAGCAAAAGGTAGAGCAGTAACAATAGATGCTGTTTGCAAACCGGTAAGTCCTCCACTAAGTAACAGTACCCCGGCAATTGCTGACTGAGTTAAACCCCAGATTATCTTTAGCCAGCTTGCTGGGTGCAAAGTGCCCTTACCTGTCAACATGCCTAGGACAAAAGTAGCTGAATCTGCAGAAGTGATAAAAAAAGTCAAAATTAATATAGTAGCAATCCCAACTAAAATATTACCTAGGGGCAATTGGGTTAGAGTAATAAATAATGCTGCGGTAATATCCTCTTGTACCGCCTGTGCTAAAGGTACATCTTTAAAAAGCTGTAGATAAAGACCTGTTCCCCCAAAGGTTGCAAACCAGATAAAACTAAATAAACTAGGAATTAAAAGAACGCCGATAACAAATTCTCTTATGGTCCTGCCCCTTGAAACTCTGGCAATAAACGTTCCCACAAAAGGAGCCCAAGCAATCCACCAGGCCCAGTAAAACAACGTCCAGTTGGCTACCCATTTGCTCTCGGTAAAGGGGGTTAAGCGTAAACTCATACTAACTATGTTCTGAAGATATGTACCTAATGTGGCTGTTAGAGAATCAAAGATAAAAGAAGTAGGTCCAGTAAAAAGTGTAAAAAGCAAAAGTAAGGAGGCTACCAATAAATTTAAATTACTAAGTAATTTAATTCCCTTTTCTAATCCCGTAGTGGCTGAAAGAAGAAATAATGCTGTTAATACCATAATAATAATGATCTGGCTGGTAATTGTAACGGGTATGTTTATTAGGTGATTTAAACCTCCGTTTATCTGTAATGTACCCAATCCTAAAGATGTTGCTACACCAAAAACTGTTGCTATCACAGCTAAAATATCAATGGTTTTCCCAATATTACCCTTCACTTTATCACCAATTAGAGGATAAAAAGTTGAGCTAATCAAACCTGAAAACCCTTTTCGGAAATTAAAATATGCTATGGCCAGAGCAATCAAGGTGTATATAGCCCAAGGATGTAGCCCCCAATGGAAAAAGGAATATCGTAATGCTAGAGCAGCAGCCTCAGGTGTCCCACCTGTTAACCCTTGAGGAGGATTAATATAATGATTTAATGGTTCTGCTACTCCCCAAAAGACTAGCCCTATGCCCATTCCAGCACTAAATAACATGCTTATCCAAGTAAAGTCTGAAAACTCGGGTTTTTCCTCATCTCTGCCTAATTTAATCTTGCCAAATGGACTAAAGGCTAAATAGATTACGAAAATGAGGAAACCAAAGGACGTAGATAAGTAGAACCAACCAAATTTTTCAATAGTAAATTCCAATGCTCTGCTTGCTTGGGTACCTAAATCATCTGGCTTCATACTACCCCAAAGAACAAAAGCTGCTATTATTGCTATGGATATAAAGAAAACTGCACCAACCGATGTTTTTTCTCGCTTTTCAGTCATTTTATCAAGCTCCCTCTAGGGTTAATAAAAGTATTATAGGCAAAAGCTTGATATTTTATTATTTTTTTAACAAATACGGGGACGTTTCACTTATCTTGTTAGACCTTACCTTAAAATAACCACAGTAACACCTTCATTATTAGAGATGCTCTTCTCATAAGTCTCTAAGGATTTGCACATAGCCTGTATTTCTCTTTTTCTATTAGACCACTCTTCGCCACCTGCATATGCCTTAACAATACCCCTCATGCTATTTTCACCGAGGCATTTTTTTACTGCGTTTTTAATGCTTCCACCAACACCGGATGCACCATAACCATGAATGAGAATAACGGCTTTACCGCCCTGACCCTTGTGGGTGGTTAAAGAGTTTTTCATTCTTTGCAATGCAACATCTACTGTAGGCATACCATACTCTAAATTAACTTCAGTAACCTTTTTATTGCGCATGGTTTATTCACCTATCTTTACTCATTCTTATAAATCCAGCTCATTTAAAATATCTCTTAGTTTCTTTAACTCTGAAGCACTTAAGGTGATGCCCTTGCCCATCTTTGCATGATCGGGAGACCAATCTCTTAAATCATACTTTGGTTCCTTTTCATTCCAGCTGACCAGGTTTAGTTCTTTGCTCCATCCTTTTGTTGATTCTGAGATAATGCCCAAAGATTCTTTGATTTCAAATTTAATTTCCGCCATATTACTAACTCCTTTAAATTGATTTACTTGAATTATCACCTAACTGGTAAGAATTATTGATTATGATTATTCTCATGCTTTTGACTTTACCATATACCTCAGAACAGTTTTTAATTTAGCTGGTTCAACTTTCCTTGTATCAGAAAGATATATTTCTCTATGTTGTAAAGATGCTCTTTCTAGATTATTATTTATTGTAAATTCTTTCATGGCTTCAAAACTTTGTGGTTCATTATCATATGGGCCTACATGAAGCATTTGCACAGACAAGCCATCTTCAATTGTTCCAAAGGTCACATCATTTAGTAATGGATGGGGTTTCTTGACACTTACTCTTTCAAATGCTTTATCTACTACTTCCTTTGTTGCAAAATCTGGTTGTCTAATCATGATATTATATAACAACTCATCTTTATTAAAGGTTTCTAACTTTTTCCCTTCTTCGCTTAAATCCCATATTCCTTCTAATGGATATACCGTATATTCAAAATATCCTTCAGGAGTATATCCTTGCTTTGGCATCATTCTAATAGCATAAGCCAATGAATAAAGGACACCTATCTTTTCTGAAAATTCTTCTCCATTTGGATTTCCTTTTCCCTTTATCATAAAAAACTTTTGTTCCGGAACTGTTATAATTTCAGGTTTTTGTTCTGGCAAATATAAATTCTTTTCTTTCTTTTTCCATTCATGCTTCATTTACTTTCCTCCTCATATTATCTTTTTTTAATAACTTTTACGCTATTTTGTTGTACTGTGCAATTTGAATATTTACCTCAAGATTAAAAAATACTATATATATTAATTATCCAAGAAGGTGTTATCTTGAAGGATAGAGTTTTGGCTGGATTAGTGGGTGGGATTATTGCTGGTATAGCGATGAATATAGTCGATTATATTTCATATTATATAGGTTTTGATAGGGAACGCCTATATAATTGGGCAGCAATAGCTATTTTTGGTAAATTACCTAATACTATTGGTGAAGTTATTAGCGCCCAAATATCTCAATTATTTTTTTCAGGTCTTCTTGGAATCATTTTTTCCTATTACCTGTTGAAGCTAACTAGCAGCAATTATCTACTAAAAGGTTGGATATATGGTTTAACTTCATGGTTTTTTATTTATTCTGTAGCAATTGCTTTTCGGTTACCCAGTTTAGAAACTCATTCATTAAATAGTGTAGTAAATCATGCTTTTAGTGCTACAATCTATGGATTGGTTTTAGGCGAAACTTTACATCGTATAAATAAAAACGTTAAATCATGACCCTATTTCCTAAAAAAGTGATGTTCTAATTACAATTACCCCTCTGGTTTGTTATTGAAATTTTTTAAAATTCTTTTAAATCCTCCTTATTCCTGCGTCCTTTCATAACGGATTTCCTGCCATCTGTTTTTTGCAATTTTAACAATTTTAGGGTCCAGAGCTTTATCGTTTAATAAAATACTAAACCACCTTCTTGCCCTCTCGTAGCCACCTAATCTATTTTCCAGCTCACCAATTATATATAATAATGATGCCTTATTAAGGGCAGCTATATCTCCTTGTTCATAGGTTTTTATGTAGTTATCTAAGGCGTTCTTTAAAAAGCGGGTTTCTTCATTATTACTATCATATCTATATAACCAGGCTAATTTTAAACATAGCCCTGCCAAAACATAGCTGCTTTCTCCCGCCAAAGCAGCACACAAAAGAGCTAATTTAAAAGCTTTTATAGCTTGTTCAAGACTGCGTTCCCCATTAAGATTAGTGAAAGCGGCATTATCAATATATTGCTCTTTAATAATTCCCTTGCGAGTGTTTTTAATAGGCTGAAATTTTTCTGTAAAAGCAAAGTTACAGTGGGAACACACAAAAACTTCATAAGAGTAAGGATTAACACTTTCATAATGGTTACAAAAGTCACTATCCCTTTTTTTAATGATAATAAACTTACTTCGTACCTTTTTAGTAATAAAAGTCTTATTACAATACAAACATTCCATTTCCTTATCATATAAAGGTAACACCGGCTGAACACTTCCGGATGTAATCATAAATAAATGTCTCCTTTATCCTTTTATAATTTCTAGCAACCTATATGCAATTCTACTTATGACATACAAAACCCTGCAGTAACTGCAGGGTTTAAGTATTTTTTAACCTTGAATATTTAATGGGTTAGAAAATCTCGGGCTTCCAAAGTACCATCCCGATGACCTGTCGAATAGATTGACCATAACTCCCCGCCTCACTTTGTGCCTGGGCAGCTAAAAACCTTTCAATTTCTTCATCGAAATCCTCTAACTGTAATTCCTCGGATACTGAGATTTCTTTTAGGCTTTTTTTAATTTCTTCTACTGGGTACTTTTCTGTTCTGCTTAGATTGAGAAATTCTACTGTTGGTCTGTGTCCCGATGAATATAGCAGGTTGATTAAAAAGATAATATCATGGGAGTTTTTAATATAGGGTCGATCAAAATACTTTTGAAAGAAAGCATCATAGAGGGACATTTGCCTTTTCCCGTCAAAACCGGTGGCAAAGCAATATTGAGAGGAGCAGTCATTCATTTTTTCTATAGTTTCCATATCTCGTAAACCAGGACTCTGGGAGGCAAAGACCAAGTCGAATTTCTTATACCAGCCCATTTCCCTAATGTCAAGCTCTTCCCACAGGCCCTGTACTACCTCAATGTTTTTAATATTTTTTGTTGCAATCTGTTCTTTTAATGCTTCCAGCATATTGGGCGCAGGGTCCATTGCTGTTACCTGAGCTCCCAGTTGGGCAAAAGGAAGGGCAAAATTCCCTGGTCCACAGCCTATATCTAAGATTTTCATATTATCCCAAAGCACGTTTTGCTTTTTTAAGAAATTTATTACACCATTAATCCTTTTATTGCCTTCCCCGGATTCAACCATTTTTGTGAAAGACTTAGCCTTTTTATTCCAGTGCTCTACCGGGTCGCCTCCCATATGCTTACCCAGATTTTGCTGCCACAATTGGTTCCAATACTGCGGATTACGAATATCCTTTAACATTACAATCACCTCATAGATAATTTACCCTAGTATTAGTAAAGTAAATCAGTAGTTATAATTTAAGGTTAGGTTAGAATTATTTCCCTTTAAATTCAGCCTTTCTTTTTTCCAAGAAAGCTGCCATACCTTCTTTTTGGTCCTCGGTTGCAAAACACAAGCCAAATACTTCTGCTTCATAATTGTAGGCTGATTCATCATCCATATTCATACCGTTATTTATTGCTGATTTTGCCAAGGTAACGGCACTGGGACCACGGCTAGCAATTTTAGCAGCCATTTCCCGGGCTTTATCCATTAATATCTCAGGGTCATACACTTTATTAACCAGACCGATGCGGTAGGCTTCTGCAGCATCAATCATATCGCCGGTATAAATCAATTCTTTTGCAAGTCCTTTTCCGATCAATCTAGGCAGCCTTTGGGTCCCAGCAAAGCCGGGCACAATACCGAGGGTTACCTCCGGTTGACCAAATTTGCCTTTAGTAGAAGCTAGGCGAATATCACAAGCCATCGCAAGCTCACAGCCACCACCCAAGGCAAAGCCATTGACGGCAGCAATAACAACCTGGGGCATATTTTCAATAGCAGAAAAAACCTTTTGACCTAGACGGGCAAAAGTTCTTCCTTCTAAAGGTTTTTTTCCCTGCATTTCTGAAATATCAGCACCTGCCACAAAAGCTTTTTCGCCAGAACCAGTTATAATAACACACCTTATATCCTGGTTTTCTGCCAGATCATTAATTACTTTTCCTAATTCTTTTAGTGTAAGGCTGTTTAAAGCATTTAAAGCCTTGGGTCGATTAATTGTAACCTCTGCAATAGCCCCTTCTAAGTTTAAAGTTATGTTTTCCATTATGTACCTCCCCTTTATCTTATATGTGTAATTTTATAACACCTGCTAGCCATAGTCGAGAAGATATTTAACGGTATATTCCCTAGACTTAACCTTAGGAATAAAGACAAGGTTACTTAATTTCTAAAGATAATTTTTATTGCAGGCTCATCTAAAACACAAGCATATTCACATATTCCGCAGCCCACACATTTATCGGGGTTTACAACCGGAAGTTGGAAATCTTCCATAAATAGAGCTTCATCTATTAGAGGACAATTCAGCCAGCATGAACGACAAACATCACCTTGGTAAGCATAACAAAGTTCCTTATCGATTTCTGCCACACCAATTTTTACTTCTCGTATATCAAGGGGGGCTAATGCTCCTGTAGGACAAACATCAGGACATTTCATACAGAGATAACAAGGCATTTCCCTAGGATTAAAATAAGGTGTTCCAATTCCCATACCTTGATCTCCATGGGCACTTAATAATGTCTTATATTCACAAACCTCAATGCATTTGCCACAGCGAATGCACTTAGATAAGAATTCCAACTCTATTCCCGCACCAGGAGGCCTTAGGACAACAGGCGCCCCCTTCTTAGTCCAATTAAAGGATGTTGTTAATAACCCTGTTACAGCTAGGGCTCCACCTGCTTGAAGGAGCATCCGTCTTGAATATATAGATTCTGAGGTGGTAGCAGCCACTTCTTTAACTCTATAGGAAGTTAAAACTGGCTTTCCCCAAGAAAATTTGAGTGACCCAGTGGGACAAACATCAATACACTGACCACATTTTGTACATAACGGCATTCTCCAGCTTTCTAGGGGTTCATTAATTAGCTGCTGCAAGGAATCTTTTGTATAGCTGCAGTTCCTCACACATTTATTGCATTTTATACATTTATCGGCATCACACTGTACCTTGAGAACACTGAGGTGACTAATTAGTGCATATAAGGCTCCCACAGGACAGAAGATGCGACACCAGCCTCTTTTAACTCCTATGAATTCATAAATAATGATAAATACTAAAATAATAACCTCTATACCAAAACCAAACAGGATACTTCTAAAAAAAATGCCTAGTGGAGATATTGTTTGAAAAATAGGAACCCCAATTAGTAAACTTACTATTAGAAAAATTGGTAATGCCCAATAGTATTGAGTTTGTTTTTCTTTTAGGTTCTTTTGTTTACTTTTGACAACTTTATTTTTTAATTCATCTATTAACTCCACCATAAGACCAATGGGACAGGCCCAGCTACAAAAAGCTTTACCTAGTACCATATAAGCCGCTGTTATTAATAAAGAGCTGCTTAATAAAGTAAAGGTAACAGTTTTTGACGCTACTATTACTTCTAACAGAGCTAGCGGATCTGTCAAGGTAATACCCAGTACTTCACTTGAAATCAGTGTTCCTATTACTACCAGACTGCCAAGAATTGGTGCCATAAAGATGAGGATAATACCGATTTGGGTTAATCGGCGATATCCCTTCCAGCTCATCTTCACCTTCGTCATCTCCTACATGAAAATAAACTCAGCAAGGATAGCCCTTACTAGGGGCTACCCTCACAATATTAATTAAACCTTTTCAACACGAACCGCACAAATCTTAAACTCGGGTTCCTTGGAGGCAGCGTCAACTGCATCAGTTGTCACAGCATTAACCAATCTTTCTGCCTCAAACCAAGTTGCAAATATCAATCCCCGCCTGGGAATACCGGGTCGCTCAATTTTTACCGGCAGTTCTACTGTACCCCGTCTGGATACTAGGCGCACTATATCGCCTTCCTTTATGCCCAATTGAGTGGCATCCTTGGAATTAAACTCAGCAAAGGATGTAGGTACAGCTTTCATAATTGCCGGACACTTTCCGGTCATAGTATCGGTATGCCAATGTTCTAAAACACGTCCGGTTGTCAGGCAGAATGGATATTCTTTATCCGGCATCTCGGCCGGTTCTGTATAAGGTCTAGCAAAGACTTGGGCTCGATGGTTAGGTCTGGCATAAAAATCCACACCTTCTTTAACATATGGATCATCCGGAGCAACAAAACGCATTCCTGTACCTTCTGTCCCTATATGATCTTTAACAGGCCATCTGATACCATGGGCTTCTTTTAAAGCGGCATAGCTGGCCAGCTCCATGTCTGTACCTGTTGTGCATTTCAGGTATTCATTCCAGACATCCTCAAAGGATTTATAGGGGAATACCTCCCCATAACCCATACGGTGCGCAAAATCTATTAGTGCGTCCACATCAGGCCGAGCTTCACCGGGTGGCTCAATAGCCTTAGCCATATGCTGAGTTCTTCTTTCGGTGTTACCATAAACACCCTCTTTTTCGCACCATAAAGCAGCAGGAAGTACAACATCAGCGTATTTACTTGTTAGAGTCGGATGATACGTCTCCGAAACTACCAAAAAGGTTTGTTCCAGACCTGGGTGATAGAAAGTAGCATTAGGTAAAGAATGGGCCGGATTTGTACACATTACCCATAAGCATTTCAGATCACCGGTAACAGTCCTGCGGAACAATTCCATAGTATGCCACCCCGGTGCCGGTGCCATTTTAGCCGGGTCTGTTCCCCAGATTTTAGCAATTTGTTCCCGGTGTGCAGCATTAGCAACCAGTCTGTGGCCAGGTAATAAGTGGGATAATCCACCTACTTCTCGGACACTACCACAAGCACTGGGCTGTCCGGTTAAGGAAAAGGTGGTACTGCCCGGCTTACAGATTTTACCCGTAATCAGGTGCAGGTTATGAATCATATTGTTGGCAAATACACCGGCAACCCTTTGATTAATACCCATACACCACAAGGTCATAGTATTTTTGCCCGGTTCTGCGAAATCTCTGGCTAACTTTCTTATTTCCTGCACGGGAATACTACTTTTAGCTGAGGCAAATTCCGGTGTGTAGCTTTCTTTAATATGCTGCTTATAATCCTCCCAAGTAATTGGATTAGCGCCATCGGAGAAACAAACATGATTTTTAATAAATTCTTCATCTGTAAAGCCTTCTTCAATGATGACATAAGCCATAGCCCCCAAAATTGCTAGGTCTGTCCCCGCTATAAAAGGAATAGCACTATCAGCAATTTCATGGGACCGGTGACGTCTGGGGTCAGCAATAATGATTTTCGTACCAGGATTTTTCCTTTTGTGGTCAACAATTCTTGAGAATAAAACCGGATGGGCCTCAGCAGTATTTGAACCGATGATGAAAAAAACGTCACAGTGTTCAAAATCATCATATGTACCCATAGGTTCATCAGCACCAAAAGTAGTCATATAACCGGCTACTGCACTTGCCATACAAAGCCTAGGATTACCCTCAACGTTATTGCTGCCAAAGCAGCCCTTCCAAAGCTTGTTGGCCACATAGGTTTCATCGACCGAGGTCTGCCCTGAACCATAGAAACCCACTGAAGCAGGTCCATATTGGTCAAGGGATTCTTTAAACCTTTGAGTGATAAGCTCCATTGCTTCATCCCAACTGGCTTCCACGAACTTACCATCTTTTTTAATTAAAGGTTTGGTTATACGGTCTTTAGCAGTCATTATCTGGGGCAGATAATAGCCTTTTGCACATAAAAGACCCTTATTTACCGGATTATCAGGGTCACCTTTGACTGCTACTACTTTACCGTTTTTTACACCTATCATAACTCCACAACCTGTTCCACAATAGCGACAAACGGATTTAACCCATTTATCAGCTTCGGTTTTGGTTGGGTCGATAGGTTTACTCTGCACAGGCTGTCTGCCACTTGAACATCCAGCACTTACCAGGGCAGTCGAAACAGCACATGCTTTAATGAAATCTCTCCTTGAAAATTTCATTTGCAACC
This sequence comes from Clostridiaceae bacterium BRH_c20a, assembly GCA_000961765.1. GTDB lineage: Bacteria > Bacillota > Peptococcia > Peptococcales > BICA1-8 > BICA1-8. The sequence continues at coordinate 106,271 of LADT01000086.1, forward strand.
CTCCCAAAATTAATTTAACGCATCTGTTAAAACGTGACATTGACGACAGGTAGTAAATTCAGGGTGAGGGGTTTTTGGTACTCCACCTATTTCGCCATCACGGTGGCAGACTAAACAGTCACCCCTTCCCTCTAATTCATGGGGAACTTCTGGAGGAAAGCCATCAATATCAATTAGTTTTAAATCAGTTTCTGAGATTTCCCCTTGAGGAACAGGAGGCCCACTACTACATGCACTAACGATGAGAGAACTAAACAAAAGCAGAATGAGAATAGTGATTATACTTTTCTTTCTCTCCTGAGTCACTTCTTTTTTACCTCCTTATAAAGTAAAACTAGGTACTATTCCACTTTTCTTTTTCAAAGTGGTTCAATGGTAATAGCTGGGATAGGTGCTAAACAAACGTCAACACATAAGCCACAGCCGTTGCACTTGGCAACATCAATTACAGGGTCTAAATAAGAATTCATCTTTATTGCTGATATATCTACCGGACAAGCATTTTTGCAGGTACCGCATAGCTGTCCATTACGAGCTAAACAGTAATTATTGTCAATTCTAGCCTTACCAATAACATACTCCTGTGCTAACACTTTTTTTCTTAAAGCACCCGAAGAGCAAACGCCTATACATTCCAGACAAAAAGTACAAGGCTCTTTCCCCGGTTCAAGGTAAGGGGTACCCAAAGACGGTCCTTTGTCGGGGCCCGCTATTTTTATTGCCTTTTTTGGACAAGCTTGAGCGCACTTTCCACACCTATGACAGGTACTCAAAAATGAAAGTTGGTCTAACGCACCTGGTGGTCTAATCAGTTTTATTTCATCACTAATGGCGGGCACTCTATATCCCAGCAAATGTTTTAGATCTTTCCATATAAGCGAAAAAACCTCCCTGCGCTCAACCCGTTCATCCATTAAATTACACCCCATTTTATGCTGTTTCGTAATGAATATAGACTGGATAGACCCCAATAACTCCCTGTAACTTTAAGATTTGTTCATCCATTATCTGTAACACACTTTCTACTGAGGGACTTTCTAAAACTAAAATTAATTGTCCTTCTAAAACCGTTTCAATAGAAAGACCTTTAATATTTGCCAAAGGCCCTCTTATTTGTTCCTCAAACCCAACTAAGCATTTAAGAATAAGGCTGGAGATAATCATAATTCACCTCAAAGATATTAAAATGCTGAGGGGAAGAGACTCCCCTCCTTTTTGAAATTACTTTCTAAGACTATCCAATTCATGCCCGGTTGCATTTGGGTACGTATACATCGGTAACTCAATAGCTTCTATTTGTAATTTATCCTTGACACCTGCTTCAAGATATAATCGTTCTGCCTCACCCTTAATGGCAAGGTACTTAGCCCATAATTCTGCAAACCCATGCCAATGAGTATAGTCAGGTGAGAAGTGCTGTGCACCTTTAATGGTGGTAGCTTCTGCATATTTATGCAACTCAAACATCAGGCTTTCGATATCACTCTCATGACTGTAACCGAAAAACTTCGCGGTTAATGGAGGAAGTCCATCCTTGTCTAACAATGAACCTTCTGAAGGCTTAAGTACTCCATCTTTATACAAGTCCCTGATAATTGTACGGGCTGCGCCTACAATACGTAATGTTTCTTTCTTAATTGCTTCTACATTGTTTCGGGAATCTTGGACATATTCTTCACTGTGGCACTGTAGACAGTTACTCCACAGTTCATTTTTGCCGGCTTCGCCATCTTCATTTTTCAGTTGGATAATATAATGGTTATTATCCTGCGAAGTATGACAGGTGTTACAGGTCGGCTCTCCGGTAGCTTGAGCTACTTGGAAGTGAACACTTGATTCATAAGCTTCACGCTGGGGATGGTCAGGACCCATATGACAATTTTCACAGCCGTTGGTGAAATTGCCTGTTACTGCTTGACCAGGAAGAGCTTGTAATACGGGCTTAGGTAGAGCAGTAGGATGTCCTTGATGACAACTGGTACAGGTTTCTTCAACTTTAGTATGACAGTCATCACACCCTTGCTGCTGCATTTCCGGGAAAGCATCTAACAACTTAAACCGAACATTATTTTGTGAGAAGGAGACGGCTTGCACGTGTCTGGTTTTATTAAAGCCATCTAATGCTTCAGTATGACATTCTCCACAGGTTTCCGGACTAACCTTGGCAAAATTTGCATATTTTAGGTCTTTTTCATCTATCAACTCAGTTCCGTGACAATTTATACATGTTACTCCATTTTCCCCGTGGGCACTGGTTTTCCATATTTCATATTTTAGGGGCATTTTATCTTTATAATAACTTTCGAATTCTATTGCCTGTTGAGCGGTGGCACCCGCCGGAACAACAGTTGGTTGGCTAGACATAGCATATAAGGCTATTCCGCCGATAATAAAAACTCCAACTACTATCCATAAGACATTCTTATTTTTTAGATTCACTTAAGTTCTCCCTCCCTTTCAGTATTTTTCCCATGTCCTACAGTTTGGTGGCAGGATACACATGATGTTTGATTTGCTGCTGTTGAATGAGCAATTTGTTGAGTCTGATTTTGTGGTACTAAATTATCTAAGACATGACATTCTTCACAATTCTCATTTAGTATTTTAGCCCTGGCTCTTCGTGCTAGTTCAGGACTCATCCGTTTAAATTCGAATGGCGTAGGCTTCTCAACTAAATGCACATATAACTCGGAGAGCTTGCCTGCTTTAGTAACCAGCATCTGCAGCGTATTCCCGGGAATGTGACAGGACTGGCAGTCAGCTGTTATGCCTAAATTATTCATACCATGGGTTGACTGCTGCCAACTACTAACCGCGGTATTCATCTCGTGACAACTCATGCAGTATTCAGTTTGGGAAGTATAATGACTTGCACCCAAGGTAAAAAATAACCCGGCAATTATTAAACAGATTGGTAAAAGCCAGCCTACCTGTTTAATTTTCAAACTTCGCTCATCTTTAACCACCTTTGTGTCCAATACTTAAACCTCCTTTCGTGAAAATTAGAACCTTTTCCCACATGCCTATATGCATCACCTCCATAAAATAATTTTTCAGTAGTGATACCGAATTTTCAAAAAAAAGATATGCCTTGCTACTCTAAATAGTAACAGGCATATCTTAATAGCTACTTAGTACGTGCTTAATAAATACTTAAATAAAACTTAATAAATTATTAACGTTTAATCTATGAATATTTTTTTAGTTATTTTTCTTTTTTTCAAGGTCAAATAACTCATGGATTACTTCAGCGTAAACTGGACCTTTTTTAACATGAGCATACTTCTTTAGATTGGTAATGGGTTGGTGTAATATTTGATTTACAATTGAATTAGTGAGGGAAATTATGACATGTTTTTCTTTCTCGGAAAGATTTGGTAGTTTTCGTATAGCCTTAGCCAATTCCCTATCTTTTATAGCTACTGCCCTTTGTTTTAAACCCATTATAGTAGGTATCACAAATAAGGAGTCTAGCCATTTGAAAAAGATATCAATTTCTTCTATAATAATTGCTTCCGCTTTAACGGCTTCTTTTTTCCTATGATTAATGTTCTTTACAACTACATTTTGCAAGTCATCAACATCGTAAAGAGAGATATTACCTAGTTTTTGAACATCGGGGTTTATATCACGGGGTACAGCAATATCAATAAATAATAGTGGCTTATTAGCCCTTTCTCCTAAAATAGGCAATAGATCTTCTACCTCAACAATATACTTTGGCGCAGCCGTACAACTGATTATAATATCGGCTTCTTTTATATACTTGGGGAAATCATCCAGCCGTATTGCTTCTCCACTAAATTCTTCTGCTAGTTTTTGCGCTCGTTCAAAGGTTCTATTGGCTACAATAACAGTAGATACACCATTTGCAACAAGATGTCTTGCAGTTAGTTCGCTTGTCTCTCCGGCGCCCAATATTAAGACAGTGTGGTCTGTTAGGTTACCAAATAACTGCTTAGCCAGTTCCACTGCCGCAGAACTTATAGATACTGCTTGCCGGTCTATCAATGTTTCTGTTCGTACCCTTTTACCGATAGAAATAGCATGCTGAAAAAGAGTGTTTAATACATTATTTGAAATCTGTAACTCTAAGGCATTTTCATAGGCATCCTGTACCTGTCCAAGAATTTGAGTTTCTCCCAAAATCATCGAATCAAGACCTGCCACAACCCGGAACAAATGTTGTACCGCAGCTCGACAATCTTTAAAATAATAAAACTGTTCTAGCACATCTAGGGAACAATGACTAACTTGTGTTATAAACTCGCCTAAGGTTTTTCGCCCTAATTCTAAATTTTTGGTGGCAATATATATTTCCATTCGATTACATGTAGACAGAACTATAGTTCCCTCTACACCCGGCAGTTTTTTTATCTGAGGAACTAGGGCTTTTATTTGGGCTTTATTTAGCGCTATTTTTTCTCTAATCTCTACGGGCGCCGTTTTGTGATTAGCTCCCAGTAGTAGAATATACATACCTATTCGCTCCTTAAAAGAAAGTTGGTGACTTGCACGCACCACGATAATCAAGAGCATTCCCGTCACCTTAAGATCCTTCGGTCGTTCCTCCCTCAGGAAGACACATCAATCATCAGTAGCTTTCATAACAATGACAAGCTATTAGGCATAGCTGTGCAAACCGGGGAGCAATAAATTAACTCCTGCAAAAGTAAACATTACTGCAGCGAAGCCTAAAACTACTAAGATTATGGATTTTTTGCCTCTCCAATTTTTCATTAACCTTGTATGGAGATAGCCGGCATATATAAACCAGGTAATCAAGGACCAAGTTTCCTTAGGATCCCATGACCAATAAGAGCTCCAGGCTATTTCAGCCCAGATTGCACCGGTAATAATAACCAATGTTAAAAAGGGCATACCCACTAATATAAGCCTATAAGTTAAATCCTCCAATATTTCTAATTTAGGAAGTTCAAAAAGAAAACCTCTCTGCTTCTTTAGGCCTATAGACCCTTCTTTGATAAGATATAATATCCCGATAACAAAAGATACAGCAAAGGCCCCATAAGATATTACTGCGGTAAAAACATGAAAATACAGCCAGTTACTTCTCAATGCCGGCATTAACGGACGTAAAGTCTTATCCATAAAAATCACCCATACCATCAAGCCTGCAACAAGGGGTAGAGCCAATACCCCAACATAAGAAACATTATATTTAGTTTCAACTATTAAATACATTAAGACAATTCCCCAGACAAAGAAGAGAAGGAATTCATACATATTGCCCAATGGAGGATACCCAGAGTGAATATAACGAATTAATAAGGTGCTTGAGTTTAAAATTAAACCTGAAGCAGTAAAAACTGCAGCTAATTTACTTATAAATTTAGAATCTATTTTATTTCCCACTGCAGGTACTATTAGTTGGGCGGAATATAATAGTGACGCTATCAAATAAATTACTAGAGCTGCTACCAATGTATAAAATTCTAAATTTTCCATTATGATAGTCCTCCTATAATTTTTTCCAAATCCTTTTGGAGCTTTTCCTTATTCCATTTATCCTTAGTATTTACAGAGTAACCAATTGCACTTTTATCATGTTCTAGTTCAATTTTTATTTCCTGATATTTGCCAAACCAGGAAAGGAAAAAACCTACCGACATTAGCAAAAATCCCGACATAACCACAGGTAGACCGGGGTCTGTCTTAACTTTAAGAACAGAATAAGGTTTGACCTTGTGATCATTTAGAGTAAATCCATCTATTAAAGGAATATCCTGCTCGGAGTTTAATTCAAATATTTCTTTCAAATGATTGTTTTCATACTTTTGCAAAATATACCCATCTTCACTTTGGGCAAAAACGATAACTACATTCTCGTTCAATTGAACTCCTCGGTTTGAGGGAAATTCCATAATTTCCTCAGCTGTCCCCATTTTTATCTTGACTTCATGATTGTAACCATAAGCACTTTGATAAAACTTCATTCCTTTAAACTTAAATGGATCGTTGACTTGGGTAATACCCTCTTTTACCGGTTCGACATCTCTAAATAAAGTAAAAGCTGACCGCCAGTTGGCTATATCACCCCTATCATCAAAGATTGTTTGAAAGTCATTTAACTTAATTTGATATTCCGCGGATACTCTTTCTGGGAGGGGAACAATTTGTCCGAGATTACACTGCACGCTCTCGCTTCCCCCAAAGTTACCTATAATCGCACCAATAACAATTATTAAAATGGAAATGTGAATAATATGGGGTGCTGCTAAATCCAACTTTTTTTTAGTGGCTAATACATAAGTATATTGGGGGTCGGTTTTTTCAAATACTCTAAATTTATGATCCTTAAAATATTTCCGGATCTGTTGAATACTTTCTTCAGGCTTTTTTATATTTTTATAGTTATTTAACTTTTCCTTATTAAAGCTGCTAAACAAATCCTTTCTGGAAAACTTTTGCACAAGATGAGGCAGCCTCTTTGATGTGCAAAACAAAATATTTAAACATAGTAAGAGCAGTAACCCTCGATAACTAAAGGAGGAATAGATTAAACTACCTGGCTGGAAGGTAGCGATAATTGATAAGATGGCAATTAGGCCAATTAAGCCCAATCCCAAACCCATTGATGAAAAATACTTAAACATTAGCTTTATCCACATCCTTTATGTCGAAATTATTTTGGATTAACTTTAAAAGCTTCGTATCTATGCTATCCATTACAAACCACCTTTTCTGTTATTCCTATTTCCTCGTCAGTTAAATAACAGGCTGGGTCTTCCTGCCAGAAATCGCCAGATACTGCTTCTGCTCGAGATCGGAAATTTCCGTTACACATATCAAGCCATTTGCACTGAACACAACGGCCTTTTAATAGCTTTTTGCGGTCTTTTAAGCCAGATAATATAGGGTGGCTTGTGTCAGTCCAGATATCGCCAAAGGATCTTTCCCGTACATTACCAAAAGTATAATTTTGGGTGAACTGATCTGGATGCACATTACCAAACCAATCAACAGCACCAATAGCTATCCCCGTTCTGTTGCCGCCATTTATTTTTAATAAATTAAAAGCATGCTGCGCCATGGGGTTATTTTCCTTTAATAGTTTTAAATATATATAAATTCCATCAGCATGGTTATCCACAGTAAGAATCTCTTTCTCAATTTTTTTATTTTTAAAGTATTTAACTTTTTCATATATTAGATCTAAGGCTGCCCTAGTCTCCCCATGGGTAATATCCTGGTTAACCATGGAATTACCTCTTCCGGAATAAGCCAAATGATAGAAACAGACTCGCGGGATTCTTTCTTCTTCAATTAAATTGAAAATACTCTCCAGTTCTCGGTGATTATGTCTATTAATTGTGAAACGAAGGCCTACCTTTTGCTCTACTGCAAGGCAGTTCCTTATACCTCGTAAAGCTAAATCAAAAGCACCTTTTTTTCCACGGAATTTGTCATTGTTCTCACCTAACCCATCTAGGCTTATCCCAACATAACCGACCCCAATTTCTTTTAGCTTTTGGGCGGTATGTTGATTTATTAGGGTCCCGTTGGTTGAAAATGTGGTGCGAATACCTTTATTAGTAGCATATTGAGCTAAGTAGAGGATGTCTTCCCTCAACAGTGGTTCTCCGCCAGAGAAAAGAATTACAGGAACTCGAAAACGGTGAAGATCATCAATAAATTTTACCGCTTCGGTTGTTGTTAATTCATTTTCATACTTTTGAGCATCTGACCCTGCATAACAATGAATACACTTTAGATTACATGTCTTGGTACAGTTCCACACAACTACAGGGCCCCTATTTAGTGTTGTACCACACTTAGCTCCTTGAACATCTGAGCTATATCTTAGGGAGTCGCCATAATTTTTTGTGTCAACCATTAGTTTACTAACACCTATCAATGCACTTCCTCCTAACGTTTGTCATTTAAATATCCCAATAAAATAATATAGCCGCTATTATAATAATAGCGGCTATATCTTAATACACACTTAGTTAATACTAAATAAATTATTAAACAATTATTAATAATTTATTAAATTTTTCCAGCTAATATTGATAATTAAAACTTTAAGCTTTGCTTTTTGACAATAAAATACAGGCACTGCTGCCTGTATTTAAGAGGAGGTGTATGAAAAAGGGGCATTTGATAATAAAAATCCTGCTTTTATTATAATAGCGCACATATCTTAACCAATACTTATGAAATATTTAATAATTTATTAAATATTTGTTACAAATCACATATTACAAAATTTATACCCTACTCCCCATACAGTTTGCAAGTATTTCGGCTTAGCCGGATCCTTTTCTATCTTTTCTCTGATTCTCCTCACAAACACGGTAATTGTTCCAGTATCACCGATAAGGTCCTCATCCCACAGTTGATTATACAATTGCTCCCTAGTAAAAACCTGACCTGGGTTTCTCACCAGGAAGCAAAGTAAATCAAATTCTTTAGGGGTAAAATTAATAATTTTCCCCTGCAGCTTTACCTCGTAATTTGCACAGTTTATTTCTAAACCTCCCATACATAAGTACCAATCTTTTTTTTCACATTTGTTGAGAGGCCTGTTTACTACCCGCCTTATTAAGGCTTTAACCCTTAGTGATAATTCAATAGGGCTAAAAGGTTTAGTTAAGTAATCATCGGCTCCCATGTTGAAACCTACACTTTTATCGACTATATCACTCTTGGCAGATAACATAATAATTGGAACATTACTACTTTGCCTAATAGTTTTACACACTTCAAAACCATCAATTTCCGGAAGCATAACGTCAAGAATAATTAAGGCAGGATCTTCATTACTGAAAACATCAAGTGCCCTTTCCCCATTAGCAGCATAAAGAAAATTATAACCTTCTTTTATCAAAATTTGCTGTACTATTTTCTTAATACCTTCTTCATCATCCACTAGCAAAATCTTTAAAGGTTTACCCATTTCTCCCACCACCATTTTTTATTTTGGGCAATTCAGGAATACCCACTTTAAATACACTGCCTCTGTCGATCCTGCTTTCTACCGTAATCCACCCACCATGCATCTCTACCAATTCTTTTGCTAAAGCAAGCCCCAATCCAGTTCCACTGTATTTTCTCGAATTTGAACTGTCTGATTGGGTAAAGCGTTCAAAAATTATTTTTTGTTCATCCTCCCGAATGCCAATACCTGTATCGCTGATGGTAATAATTACTTCTTTATCATTCTTTTCATAAGCTACAGAAATTATAATCCTGCCGCCCTTATCAGTAAATTTGACGGCATTACTCGCTAAATTTTCTACTACCCTGCGTATTTTTTCCGGATCTGCTTTAATCAGAGGAACATCCGGTAAAAAACATGTATGAAATATAATTCCCTTTTGCTTAGCAAGTGGCAAAATAACTCCTTCGACCGAACCAATGACATCAGTCAAATCTACAGTATCTATTTTAATTTCATTTCTTCCAGCCTCAATTTTTGCCAGATCTAAGATATTATTTATTAGTCTTAATAAATTTTCACTATTCTTTCTTATTTCCTCCAAGTTTTGTATTTCTATTGTTCTTTCTTCGGGCATATCTGTTAATAGCAGCTCTGTAAAAGCCATTATTGAGGTTAGGGGGGTCCGAAGTTCGTGACTCATTATAGCTAGAAACTCAGATTTATAACGGTTAGCCTCTTTTAATTGGAAGTTGACATTTTCTAATTCCTGCTGTTTATTTTTTAATACTTCATTGGCCTTTTCTAATTCATATGTGCGCTTATCAACTTTTAATTCTAAATTGTAATATAAGTCCCGCAGCTGGCTAGCCATAACCTGAAAGTGGGTGGCTAACTGCTCAATTTCCCCTTCTGCTCTAATATTAGTAAAATCAACATTAAGATTGCCTGCACCTACTTGCCCCATAGCCTTTTCAAGATCGCTTAGTGGCTGCACAACTAACCGGTTAACCAATATGTAGATGCTGCCAATACTTGCTCCAATTAAAAGCAGAAAAAACCCTGAGTATCTAAGAACATTAGCTGATAAATTTGCCACAAAAAGGTCCATGGGCATAATCAAGCTTATTGCACCTCCAAGGCTACCTTCCAGATAACCTTCTTTGGGATAGCCAGCAACATCTAGTTCTCCTACTGGGCCCCCATGACAAGGAAGACAAGATTCTTCAACTTTTAATGGTATTATATATCTAAAAACCCTCTTATCATCTATCTCACTTTCAGCCCAATATTCCTGGAGATTGGGATTTGCTTTAAACTTTTGTAATACTTCAATCTCAAAATCATCCGGTGCATTTTGCATATCCCGGTATATAAGGCGAGTTTGCTTGATACTATAATTGGTCATTTCAGCAAAAATTTTACTTATACCCATACCAACAGCCGCAGGATTAAGATGTTTAAACTCAAAGCCCCCTTGGGAATCACAATTGATTTTGTTTTGATTTTGGGCTATAAATTCTCTAGTGGCAATCAATTCCTTAGTTATAACCTGGGCCTTCTCCCTCATCTCCATCATAGCCTGACGCTTTTGCTGGTTAATATCCCACATAAAATTTATCGAAACAATTAATATCATAACAACTGTAATCGCCCACATAAACCTATACGTTAAGCTTCTAACCAAGGAGAAACCCCCATTTAACATATATTTGTTTATTTATATAATAACAAATTTTTATTAACTTTAGCAATTAATGTAATTATATTAATAAATTGTTAACATTTAAGAAATAACTGCCCCATTCCCTAATATTTATAATGTTATCAGAAAATAAAGTGTACTGATTGTTTGTGTTTGTAGCTCCACGCAAAAAGCCGGCCTTAGGCCGACTTATGGTGTGATCTTTTCCTGAAGAGCATTTTTAATTGCAGAAAATTCAATTCCTTCCTTCAGACAAAAGTCTTTGATATTTGTAAGAGGGTGCGGCATTTTTCCACCTAAAGCTTGTTCAATTTCGTCTTTACTAACACCCCAGTCTAAGACCTCCTGAAAAGTGGTGTTCCCCTTAACAACCTTCTCATCATTTTCTTTTGCATGTTCTACAGGTGTTCCGGTATTTTTTGTTAAATCTGAGTTTATATTTTCTCCATTAAACTCAATGGTGTGCTCCTCAAGGAATTTTAGCTGGTCTTCTGTTAAATTACCTTGAGCTTTTAAAATATCAACTGCCGGAGCTAGTAAGTATGTATCATCTTCTAAAATATAAGGCGCTCCGGTGTAAAGAGCTACAAACATCTTGACGGACCCATTACCTACTTCAAAGCCCTGCTCTTTAAGGTTTTCATAACGGGCTTCCAGGTCCTTATTTTTAAAGAGTGCTAAATTTTCTACATCGTTCAAGCCAAATCCTATTCCCAATTCCTCTAAAGGTACATTAAAGAGGTTGCTTACCTCACCTAAGGTATATGAGCCACGAATATCAGCCGGGTTGTAACTGCCGGCATACTCTCCGCTAGTAAACTTAACAGGAGTTTTTGAAGATGTAGTATTCCAAAGATTAAGGGCTATGGTTGAGCCTATTCCAGCAAAAAAGAAAACTAAAATTATAATTCCCATTGTCCAGGGTTTTATCTTCATATACTAACCCCTCCTTTAGTAGTAGTCATTTCTACAGTATTTGCCACAGGGCATACTTGATCTGAGGTACAGCTCATACAGCTAATACACTGGTGATTTTTTACTACGCCACTTGCTGAAACACTTATATTCATAGGACAAGCCCGGTCACAGGCACTACAAGAAATACAAGTTGAGGTCTCCCTTTTAATTTTAAACACTCTAAACAGGTTAGTAAGACCTAAAACAGCACCATAAGGGCAGGCATATTTACACCAAGGTCTTTCTACAAATATAGAAGCCACAATAGTCAAAGCAAGAATAAATAATGAGGTAACCGCAACTTCACTGGTCCAAAAATTAAATAAGGCAAAGTAAGGATCATACTCCTGGAAAACCAGCTTTCCGGAAATCCCGATTACATATAAGACCCACACCAAAATTATGTAGCGTAAATATCTCAAATATTTATCAGCCATTTCGGGAATAAACTTATTAAATCTTTTACCAAATAGCTTTTGGCCAATCTTGCCTAACCACTCCTGGAATGTGCCTAAAGGACAGACCCAACCGCAAAAAACCGGCCCAAACAATACCGCCATTGCAAAAACTATAAACATTAAAACAAAGGATGATTGATGTATTTTCTGAACGAATGTTCCAACAGTGGTAAACTGATAAATAGATACTATCCCGCCAAAAGGACATAAGGCATGCAAAGATGCAGACGAAAGGAATCCGATACCCCCTTTACCCATTTCAACCAAGTTTTTGTTTACTGAGATCATAAGTATTAAGGCAAAGAAAAACAGTTGGGTAAAGAAACGGGGCAAATTAAATCTTTTTTTGCTCATTAATATTCCACTCCTATTCTCTATTAATATGTCAAAAAACCCTTCACTCTTTTCTTAGATTTATTATAGAGAATTACTTTGAAGGAAATTTCAGGGGAAAGTCAAGAAATTATCAAGAAATCCATGCTTATTAATTTTCCTCAAGGCATGAATTACAGTACAAAAAAAAACTAAGCTATTAAGCTCAGTTAAGGTATAAAGCTGCCTCCAAATTTGAGACTGCCCAATCTTAATATATTAAAAAAGGAAAATGCATTTTCAGACAGGATACCGGGCATTCAATTTCACAACAACCACAATACCAGCATTCCTCATATTGCAAATAAGGTTTATTATCTTCTCCCATCCGCAGGCAATTCAATGGACATAAATCTACACAAATTCCACAACCTATACACTCATCTGATACCTCTATTATATAAGAGCTCATTCGCCATCACCCCTTTGAATTTCCCTTAGATAAATATCAGTTTCGGGGTAGGTTTGACCAACTTGTAAATCGATATGCTTTAACCAATTAACATCATCAGTATCCGGGTAATCACTCCGCCTGTGAATACATCCCCATCTGCTCTCTTTTCTTGTTAAAGAAGAAATTGCAGACATCTGAGCACAATCAAGTATATATCCTATTTCTAATACCTTACTAAGTTCATGAAAATTTTTTGCCAATACTTGATAAGGCAACTGTTCACGCAATTCATAAATTAAACTTAAGCCTTTTTTCAAGGAAGACGAATTTTTGGGTGAAAGTAAGTATTCGTTTATTATTCTTCGCAACTTATATTCAAAGGTCGTGGGTTGAATAGTATTATTTTTAGTTAAATTGAGCAGGCTGCCAAGGTGGCTAAGCTCAGCATCAAACTCCCAATGGATGTCTTTATGATTTTCGGGGAAATTTCCATTATTACAGTACTCTATAGCACTTTCTCCTGCTATTTTCCCATAAACAAAGGCTCCTGTTAAGTGCTGCATGGGTACTGAGCTGACATCACCTGCTGCAAAAAGACCTTTAATATTTGTATGTGATTGTTCATTTATTACTATTCCTGATATACCGTGTCCACCACACAGTTGGGCTTCAGTAAGATTAAGCTCAATGAGATCACGTCCAAATTTAATGTCTTTTAATTCCCAGTATCTGCGCTGCATAGGTCTTTCTGTACTAAATAAAATATTCTCAATTTCCATAATTTTTTCTTTAGATAGATGATCAGTTTTTAAAAACAAAGGCCCTTTTCTATTTTCTAATGCTTCGACAATTAAAAAAATTGATAAGTTATTTTTATCAACGATTACCTCACCACTACCATTAACTACCTCTCCGCCTCTGGTAAGGACAATATAAATCAAAGGTATGTTTAAATCCTTAACAAGGGCATATTTTAGAGTAAATTCCATGCCTGTGATTTTTGCTCCTGCTCTATAGGCTAGAGCAAAACCATCCCCTGCATTACCAGGAAAATCAAAGGTGCCATATAAATAACCGGTATTTGGCAATCCAAATCTTGATGCTGAACCATTAGCGAGAATAACACATTTGGCCTTACAACAAACGACTTGGCCATTATTAATATTTAAGCCAACCGCACCTAGAATTTTACCATTTTTTACAATTAACTTGGTTCCCATTGTTTTGTTCAGAACATCTATCTTGGCTTCTCTAATTTTCTTTTCCATAATTGGTTTTAAATCCGGTTCATCCATTCCCACACAAAACTTCCCACTGGTATCAACTTGCATAATATTATAATTACCGTCTTCATTTTTTGGAAAGAATACACCCCAGCTTTCCAGCGTTTTTAGAAGTTCAAAACTTTTAATCGCTAGAGTATAATTTGGAAAATAGTCCATTATACCCCAGCACTTTTTCTTCACCGTTTCCAGATATTCTTCGGGTGTTGAAATACCAGGAATCACAGCAACATTGAGCGCATCCATACCCATGGTTACAGAGCCACTTCTCTTAATATGTCCTTTTTCCATTATACAGACATTCAAATTAGGAGCAGCGTCTTTAATACAAATAGCAGCCATCGAACCGGCACAACCGCCTCCGATGATCAATACATCTGTATTAATTATTACTTGCTGTAGTTTCAACTAGACCGCCCCTTTCCCCATTGAACGGTAATTTGTTGGTGTAATGCCTTCAAGCTTTTTAAAGGTATTGGAAAAATGATGAATATTAGTAAAGCCAACTTCCTCTGCAATAATTTTCAATGGTTTTTTTTGTTGATTTATTAGAAGAAATTTTGCTTTTTCAATTCTAGCTTCAAGAATAAAATTACTTAAAGCTACACCTGTAGTAGATTTAAATAAGCGACTTAAATAGCTGGTATTTATATGAACTAGGGAAGCTAATATTTCTAATGTAAGGTCCTTTTCTAAATTATCCATGATATAGTTAACAATCTTGGAAATACGATTATCTTTAAATAGCTCATCATTCTTTTTATATTCTAATGTGTCTTCATTTAAGTCAAATAGTTTTGCCCTTTGATTAACCTGCAGCGGTTTTACTTTTAATCTAATATGTCTTTTAACCTTTTCAATTGCACTTATTAATTCTTTCTCCTCAACAGGTTTTAATAAATAATCAAAAACTCTATTTTTAATTGCTTGCTGTGAATATTCAAATAACCCAAAAGCGGTTAAAATTATTATTTCCACCTGTGGGTTATCCCTTTTAATACATTCTGTAGCTTTTAGACCATCTAATATTCCCATACGAATATCCATAGTGATAATATTAGGCTGTAAAGCTTGATTTAACTCTACCGCCTGCAGGCCATTGGAAGCTTCCCCCACTACTTCTATTCCTAAATCATTACTTTTAAAAAAATGTTTAAGGGCTTCTCTTTCAATTATTTCATCATCAACAATCAAAAGCTTCATAATTAATCACCCTATTTATTAAACCAGAATGAGGGAATAAATTTATCTTCCCCATCAGATTTAAATGGTAAAATAATTGTAACCTCTGTACCAACTTTAAATTGGGATATAATGTTCAACTCAAAGTTATCTCCATAATAAAAGTGGAGTCGCTTTTTTATATTTTTTATTCCTGTTCCCATCGAAGCAGATTTTTCAGCATAATGTTTTAAGCTATTATTTTCAACTTCAATTCCTATTCCATCATCAATAACCTTCAGAACTACATTATTATCCTCTAGCCTGCCGTAAATAGTAATAGCCCCGCCACCTTTAGGTTCTAATCCATGTTTTATCGCATTATCAACTAAAGGCTGCAAGGCTAATGTGGGAACTAGACAGCTTAATATATTTTGAGAAATGTCCAGCTTGTATTTTAACTGTTCTCCATAGCGGCTTTGTTGGATGAAGAGGTAGTTTTTGGTATACTGTACTTCATCCCGAAGTCTGACTAATTCCTTCTTTTCCATAGCATAGCGCAAGAGTTTTGATAGAGCATAAACAACTTCCAAGGATTCCTGGCTTTTACCTAAGTAAATCAGACGGGCAACTAAATTTAAGGTATTAAAGAGGAAATGGGGTTTGATTTGGTTTTCTAGGCTTTTAATTTCTGTCTGCGCTAATAAAAATTCCAGATTTTCAATTTTTTCTTGAAGTCTTTCTATTTCAGTTCCTCTTGTCTGCATAGTACACCGTCCTAATGCTACTGTGCTAAAAAGCACATATTATTTTATTCTATAAACAATAAAGAAATCCTTTATTGTTAGTAACAGGCCCTGCAGATTAATCTGCAGGGCCCTGCTTAGTATTATTTTGTATTTACTACAGCTTCAACTAAGTCTTTACCAACACTATTTTGGAATTCAGTCCAAACAGCTTTCATTTTCTCCTGGAATTTAGCTTTTTCTTCAGGTGTAAGCTCTGTTACTTCCAACCCTGCTTTCTTCATGGTTTCCAGGAATTCACCTTCTTTAGCATTTATTTCCTTTCTTTGCCATACCTCAGCCTCTTTTGCTGCTTCAGATATTATTTTCTGGAAATCTGCAGGTACTTTATTCCAAAGTTTATCATTAATCATTAACATAATCCCCGCCCATTGATGTCCGGTTAGAGTAATATACTTTTGTACTTCATAATAACGGTACGAGTAGACGTTTCCTATTGGGTTATCTTGCCCATCCACTGTTCCTTGCTGTAATGCTGTAAATACCTCACTTATTGCCATAGGGCTGCCATTTGCACCTAATGCTTTAAAAGTAGCTAAATTGATAGGGCTATCTACTATTCTCATCTTAATACCTGCAAAATCTTCTGGAGTACGAATAGGCTTTTTAGAGTTGGTAATTGTTCTGAAGCCACTTTCAAACATAGCTAGGGTTCTAATACCCTTTTCCTTTAATAATCCAGCATTGAGCTGTTGCCCAACAGGACCATCAGCTACCTTATAAGCATGCTCCTTATCGCGGAATATAAATGGGAAATAGTAAATATCTATTGGTTTATAAAAGGATGCCACATTTGTCGTAGGTACTAAACCCATATCTATTGTCCCCAATTCCAATCCTTCAACCAAATCTCTGGAACTTCCCAGGGTACTATTAGGGAAAATTTTTACTTCTATATTACCATTTGTTTTTTGAGCAACTATCTCCGCAAATTTTACTGTCCCTTGGTGTAAAGGCTGTTTTTCATCATAGGGATGACCCAGTTTTATTGTTAACTTTTCCACAGGTTTCTTTTCAGTCGGTTTTTGCTCAGCTGTTGTATCTGTTTTAGGCTCTTCCTTTTTTTCAGTACTGCATCCGGTGATTCCTAAAGACATAGTAACAAGCAACCCCAAAATCAGAATGAAGCTAATTAACCGTTTTTTCATAGTAAACCTCCCGTTTTTCGATTATGTTTATTTCGAGACAAAGTCTAAGACCTACAACCACCCCCTCTTAAAATACTTTATCGTCCGATTAGATTAATATTTTTTTGCTCTCATTTAAAAAGCTCTATTATTTCACATACATCTGTTGAAATTACTATGTTACTTAATGCCTGCAATATCTGTTGCCTTTCTTCTAGGATATATTCCTTTTTAGAATTATCCACGCAGTCATTAAATTTAAAAACGAGCTCTTCGTGGGTAAGAGGGTTGTCACTGCTTCCTTTTGGCCTTTCAACTACAACAGATAACTTCTTACCGTTTTTCAGCTTTAAATTCAACCTCACCGGAGTAATTCCTGATTTGTCTTTTTCAAATTCTATTATTTTAAACCTAGCCGCTAAGGCAGTAATATCTTTTCTGTCAATTATATTTTCCTTTTTAAAGTCCTCAATTCTCGGTCTCCCTTTTATAAACACTAAGGCTGCGGTATACTGAGCACTAAATTGAGCATCAACAGTAGGGTTATCACGGATAGTAAACTCATTGCCTATTTGCCCCATTGAAGTTGGAGGCAGGTATATAGACCCTTCTTCTATATCTTCCCATCTTACATTATGATTTTCTTTTGCCTTCAAGGCAGCATCTATCACAGGATGGCTGCATCTACAGCAGGGATAGGGTTTAATACTTACATTGCTTGTTTCATAGAGCTTTCCAATATCTTTTGAAAGATAATCACTGTCAATTTTCCCTTGAGTGTAAAGTGTTGGTATACCAAAACTACCATCTATAATGTTTTCGGCTCCCGTTATACCCATTGCTGCATAGAACGCGGACCTTACCCCTATAGCAGCACTGAAGCCTGGCTGTATCCGTTTTGCTAGCTTTCCATCAACTAATGCCTGCCTGTTTCCATGTATCTGGGAATAGGCAAGACCAAAAGCATTTAGCATTTTTTCAGTATCAAGATTTAAAATCCTTCCGCAAGCTGCTGCACAACCAAATGGTCCCCATAATGTTGTAGGCAACCAACCGGTGTGTAAAAATGGAATAAAAGCCATGCCCAACCTGTTTGAAACATCAAGTCCTACAGCAAGGGCTGCAATAAACTCCTTGCCACTAATTATCCGTGATGGAAAGGACTTATTATCTCCATAATTTTTTTTAGGGTATATTGCTTCACACGTAGCAATAAGAGCCGGAACAATAGTTACGCAGCCGTGATTTACTGCTCTATCATGGGTATCATCAAAATCATTTGCATGACACATAACAGAGTTTAATAATGCAGCCTCTGGAGCACTTGTTCTTACATCATGGCAAAATACGGTAGATTGTTTGTTTCCACCCCAATAATCCATTATCTCTTTTAGTTCAGATACACCTTCTGCACTACTTCCAGCAAGTATACAGCCTATGGTGTCCAGAAGAAGGGTTTCAGTTTTTTTTAAAACATCCTCCGGTATATCTTTCATAGAAGTGTTTGCTGCATGCTCGGCAAGTTTATATATACCATCAACTTTGCTCTTCATTTTTCACCCCCGTATAAAATAATATTTCTTAGGAGAGTAACCTAACCAGAAACATACTTATAGGCGGATAGTAAGTTATCAGCATTAAATCAATAATTACAATAATAATATAGGGCCAAATTTTCCCAATTATTTCTTCTAGAGAAACCTTACTAATGGTTGATGCCACAAAAAGGTCTACACCTAATGGCGGGGTTATAGTGCCAATACTTAAATTGACGACCATAATAATGCCAAATAATAAGGGATCAATTCCGAAATTCGCAGCAGCTGGAAGTAAAATTGAAGCAAAAATCGGAATAGCCGCAGCAGCGTTCATAAAACAACCGACTACGATTAACATTAAGTTGACTAATAATAGAAAAACTATATGACTGCCTGAAACTGCTGACATTTTGACCGCTAATGCTTGAGGTAATTGATTAGCTGTAATTACCCAGCCAAATAATCCGGCAGTATTCATGACCAGCATTACTACGGCAGTTGATAATGCAGATTTCAAAATAATTTCTGGCAATTTCTTTAGAGTTAACTCTTTGTAGATAAAAAATCCGATGATAAACCCATAGAGAGCAGCTATGGCCGCAGCCTCAGTAGGGGTAAATATACCTCCATAGATACCACCCAAGATAATAACGGGCATTAATAAGGCCCAGATGGCATCTTTAAAACTGCTCAAAATTTCGGAACCACCATGCCATTTTTCAACATTAAAATTCTGTTTTCTGCAGATAAACCAATTCACAAACATCATACTGATACAGATTAATATTCCAGGTCCAAAACCTGCAATAAATAAATCTCCAATAGATATACCGGCAACAACACCGTAAAGAATCATTAGGATACTAGGTGGAATAATCATTCCCGTTACACCGGCAGCTGCTATCGTGGCTGCGGTATAACCCTCGGGGTACCCTTTTTCTTTCATGGAAGGAATCATAACTGCACCAATAGCCGCTACTGTTGCGGCATTAGAACCGGAAAGTGCAGCAAAAAAAGCTGATGCTAAAATTGATATCCCACCTAAACCGCCGCGGAAATGACCCACTAGAGAGGCGGCAAATCTGACTAACCTTTTGGAAACACCTCCGGCGGTCATTAATTCTCCGGCCAACATAAAATAGGGTACGGCTAAAAGGGGGAAGGAATCGTTACTGGTAAACATCCTCTGAACAACAATAATTAACGGGATATCTCCCATAAGAGTTAATCCCACAATACTTGCTAATCCTAACGCAATGGCAATAGGTACTTTAATAATCATTAAAAGAAACATGGAACCAAAAAGGGCAAAATTTAACATTCTGTCACCTTCCCTTCAGTGTCTGGCTGGGAAGAATTCATAATTTCAGTATATAGATTCTCGATTGTAAAAATCAGCATTAATAACCCACCGACAGGTATTGCCAAATATATTAAACCCATAGGAGCTTCCAAAGCCGGAGAAGCTTGACTCCAAGTAATTATAGTTATCTCTATACCTTTAACGGAAATTAGAGCAAAAAAGAAAATAGTAAAAGCTGAGGAAATAATCATAACTACTTTTCTCAATTTTTTAGGCATCCAACTTACAAAAAGTTCAATAGCAGCATGTATTTGCCTTCTAGAACAGACAGCAGACGCCAAGAAGACAGCCCAAACAAACATAAAACGGGCTAGTTCTTCGGTAAAGTATAAGGAGCTGTCAAATACATATCTAAACAAAACTTGCATAATTCCCATAAAGATCATGATAGTAAATGAAACAATACTTCCCCATACCGCAAATTTTTCTAAAAAATCTAGGATTTTTTTAACGCCAGCCAATTTGTCCCCTCCTCTCTAATTATTTACTTACCGGGATAAATCCCGGTAAGTAAATAAATTAGAAAAATAAAATCATAGAGTTTTCAAAAGAAAATATTCCTTACTTTTTACTTATCTCATTAAATATGGTATTTTTACATAAAGTGCTTCTTGGGGACATTCCACTTCACAAGGCAGGCAAGACCAACATGTTCTAAATTTTCCATATGGTTCACCACAGGATAAGCAGCGTTTAGCCTCCAGCAGAGCTTGCTCTTTTGTTATACCCTTTTCAAGTTCCGCAAAACTTGCCCGTTCTTTGCCTTCTATTTTGCTTGCACATACCCGCGGGATTGCCTCAGCCTTGGATAAGTCCACATCAAAGTCCAAATCACAGGAAGCTAAGGGGTCACGGTCAAATTCTAATGGAATTTTTTGTAGATAGCGGTCGACAGATATGGCTGCCTCCCGGCCTTGGGCCATAGCGTCAGCCACTGATTTAGGGCCTAATGTCACATCACCAGCCGCAAATACCTTAGTAATAGAAGTTTGTTTAGTTACTGGGTCTGTTACTACAAACCCTTTTTTTATTTCCATACTACCAAAATTAGAATCTAACTCCATTTCCTGACCAACGGCAACTATAACAGTATCAGCAGCAAATACTTGACTTTCACCTTCGGAGAACAATGGAGCAAACTTACCTTCATTGTCAAATACAGAACAACATCGTTTAAATTCAACACCTGTTACCTTACCGTCTTCAACTATAAATTGCCTCGGTCCCCAGCCATATTCAATCACAATGCCTTCTTCTAAAGCCTCAGCAACTTCCCATTTATAAGCAGGCATGTTTTGACAATTTTCCAGACAAACCACCCTAACTTCATCAGCACCTAATCTATAAGCGGTTTGAGCAACATTGAGGGCAGTATTTCCTCCACCAATAACCAGAACTTTATTACCTTTATTAAAGTCCTTTTTATGCTGTTTAGCTTGTTTTAAATAATCTAAAGCATTAAAAATATTTTTCGAATCCTCTTTAGCTAATCCAAGTTTTTTAGCAGCTTGTGCTCCAGTTGCTACAATTACTGCATGATAATTATCGGTAATTTCGTCAACACTAATGTCTTTGCCAACCTTAGTATTAAAAATAATCTGCACACCCATTTTACTTAATAGAGCAGTTTCCCTTTGTACTACCTCTTCTGGCAAACGAAATTCTGGAATACAGCTAGAAAGCATACCACCTAACCTGTTGCTTGCTTCATAAATCGTTACTTGATACCCTTTTAATCTCAATGTATATGCCGACATTATACCTGCAGGGCCTCCGCCGATAACTGCAATCTTTTCTTCCAACTCCTTTTGAGGCTCTATGTCCTTTAAAACTAATTCATGGTTATCTGCCAAATATCTTTTTAAAATTCTTAAAGCGACCCCGCTGCCATCTACATCATTGCGATTACACTCAGTTTCACAGGGGTGGTGACAGATTCTACCCAAAATCCCTGGGAAGGGTAATTGTTCTCCGATAATTTCGAGAGCTTGTTCCTCTTCACCCCTGGCTATCAATTTGGCATAGCCTTGACAGTTTAGTCCTAAAGGACACGCTTTCCGGCAAGGAGCCAGCTTCATCCGCAGATTATCAATAATACAGACATCTACACATTTTCCGCAAAAGACGCATTTGTCTTTATCAACTTTGATATTTTGGGCCAATACTTCTAAAATATTACTCATGGACAGATACCCTCCCTTCAAAATTTTCACCTATATTTAGTACTTTTTGTGGGTCCCGGAGAGTAACTGAAGGTAATCTGGTATTTTCATCTTTCTTAACGATCAAAAGCTTTTGGAAATTACTATCATCTTTATTTGGATAATCGGAACGATAATGCCAAGAACCCCATCTGCTTTCTTTCCGCTCCTTAGAGGCTGTTGCAGAAAGAATTCCACAGGAAATGATACTTTCTACTTCGAAGGCCTTGACCAGATCATGGACTCTATTTACTCTTATTTTTTTGAATAACTCTTTTTGCATTCCCTGCATTGTTTCAATCCCACGATTTAACTTATATTCGTTTTTGGGAGCTGTTAAAAATTCACCAATTAATCTTCGAGTCTTATACTCAAATTCTTCTATAGATACTTCAGCTTCTGTATTTTGCCATTTTTCTATCTTTTCTTTTATTGTGTCAACATAACCTGTAGAATCTGCTAGCTCATTGCTAACAGTTTTTACATACTCAGTAGCCGTTTCAGCTGCAATCTCACCGAAAACAAATGCTCCGGATAAATGTCCTCTGCCTACGTTTGCAACATCACCTGCAGCATACAGACCAGGAATAGACGCTTCCGCTTTTTCATTAACTACAATGCCTGTAATACCATGGCCACCACATAAATAGGTTTCTGTTGGGCCAAGCTCGATATCACTTTCCCGGAAGTTAATACCTCGACCTTCAAAGAATCTTTCACAAGCAGGTTTTTCCGTTGTAAATAAAATATCTTCGATACTCTTAATTTTCTCTTCAGATAGGTGACTCATTCTTATTCGGGAATATCCTTTTCCATCAGTGTGTTCTTTGATAATAGACTTAATAGAAGGATGTCCAAAGTCCAGCCTTTCATCAAAGGCATTAAGTAATTGAGCACCTCGAGTAAGGGTAATGTAAAGCAGGGGAGAACTAATATCTTTAATAATATAATAATGCAGGGTATATTCGAGACCTGTTAACTCTGCACCAGCACGATATGCCAGGTTATATCCATCACCGGTATTGGCGGGACAATCATATACACCATAAAGATATCCATTAGGTGGTAAACCAAATCTGGCACAACCCCCGGAGGAAACAATTACCGCTTTGGCATTACAAATGATTATTTCGCCGGTACGAATATTCATTCCTATAGCTCCAGCCATCCTGCCATCTTCCACAATAAGTTCTAAAGCCATAGTCCGATTGAGAACAATACAATCTGTTTTCTGCAGTCTTTCATATAATATTGTTTTTAAATTTGGTTCCTTCATAGTCACAGTATAACCTTTTTTAGCATGGGCTTTTACTACCTCGTATTCCCCATCATACTTGGGAAAATTTACCCCCCATTCAATAAGTTTTTGCATTAAAGGCCAGCTTCTTTTAGCCATCTCATAACTGGGTCCTTCATCCAGAACACCGTCACAACCTAATACTGCGTCATCAACATAATCCTCGGGTGTTGCCACTCCAGGAACTGTAACAATATTTAATGCATCCATACCTCTGGGTATACAACCGCTGTATTTCATATGCCCTTTTTCAAAGACCACTACCCTTTGGTCTGGATTTGCTTCTTTGGAACGGAGAGCTGCCATTATCCCCGCACTACCGCCGCCGATTATTAAAATGTCTGTTGAAATTACACTTGTCTTCAATTTATCCTTACCTCCTCATTTAAGATTGAGAATAATTTATTCTTTATCCACCCCCCTAGCTTAGATAGAATAATTAACTTTTCTATACAAGATTTTCTCCATTAATTATTTTTGTCCTTTGTATAATTATTACTTATAGTTGCACTATTTTGACAATGTTTTCTGAAGCTTTTTGCATAAATAAAAAACGGCCCCCGTTGGAACCGTTTTATTCTTAGCCCACTATAGTTGTGATTAATAGATATATACCCGTTAATAATAACACCCAGTAGATAACCTTATAAAAAAGTTGCTGATCTAATCGCGTATAAAGCCGCTCACCCAGATATATGCCTATTAACATAAATGGAATTGACCATAGAGTTGATAACCAAATATTTTTTGCAATATTGTACATTGAAAGTTGGAGCAATAAACTAACCGAACAAATAAATACAAAATATGCCATAGTTGTACTACGCAGAACAGCCTTATCTATTTTCGCTCCGGCAAAGTATATTAATAAAGGGGGTCCTGGCATACCTATGCTTGTAGTCAGCAACCCAGATAATATCCCTGTTAATAGCCCCTTAGCGTTGCTCTCTTTAATCTTAACTTTAGCTATTAATAACGCTGTCGAGGTAAGAATCAATATACTCACAAAAATCTTTAGTGGTTGAACATCAAGAAAAACGAAAATTAGGAATCCAGGCAAAACTCCAATTAAACTCCCCTTAATTAATCTTATCAGATTTTCTTTGTTTACTTCATTACGGATTTTATAAGTCATTATGATAGTTATCAATAGACAAAGAATAATATTTAACTGAATTGCATCATGAGGTGAAAGTATTAGAAGTAAAAAAGGAATAGCCATCATAGCAAATCCGAAGCCTGTTCCAGCTTGCAAAATTGAAGCACATAATACTATTAAAGTTAAAACAAATGTACTAGTCATAAAAATTCCCTTTCTATGATAAGCTTTAGTCTAGGCAAGTTTCTCATATTCAAAACAAAACACAAAAAAACCTTGGAAGATACCAAGGTTTTATATTATCTTCTCCGTAAAAACTCAGGAATAGTCCAGTCTTCGGTGGGAAAGTTTTTAATGGGAATCCTATCTTCTGCTTTAGGTCTTGGTTGATCAAAACCTGTAGCAATAACAGTGACTCTGATTTCCTCTTGCAAGTTTTCATCAATAACTGCCCCAAAAATAATATTTGCTTCAGGGTCGGCTGCATCTGCAATAATCTCTGCTGCTTCATTAACTTCAAATAGGCTTAAACCTGCACCACCGGTAATATTTAAAAGCACACCTTTGGCGCCCTCTATAGATGTCTCCAATAAGGGAGAAGATATTGCATTACGGGCAGCACTAACAGCCCTGTTTTCACCTTTAGCAGTGCCTATTCCCATTAAGGCGGAACCGGTATTATGCATTATAGTTTTAACATCTGCAAAGTCCAGATTGATAAGTCCGGGGACAGCAATTAAATCTGAGATACCCTGGACTCCTTGACGCAAAACATCATCGGCAATCCGGAAGGCTTCATTAATGGAAGTATTCTTATCAACTACCTGAAGTAAACGGTCATTTGGAATAGTAATTAATGTATCCACTTTTTCCTTGAGGTTACCGGCACCTGTCACAGCCTGCTGAGAACGTTTCTTGCCCTCAAAAGTAAAGGGTTTAGTAACCACTCCAACAGTCAACGCTCCTATTTCCTTTGCAATCTCAGCTACAACTGGAGCGGCACCAGTACCAGTACCACCGCCCATACCGGCGGTCACAAAAACCATATCTGCACCTTTTAGAGCTTTTACTAACTCATCTCTGCTTTCTTCAGCAGCATTTTTTCCAATTTCGGGGTTAGCTCCTGCTCCTAGTCCTCTGGTCAGCTTAGTACCTATCTGAATTTTTATCTCCGCTTGAGAAAGGTATAGTGCTTGAGCATCAGTATTTACAGCAATAAACTCTACACCCTTTAAACCGGCTGCTATCATCCTATTTATTGCATTACTACCACCACCACCTACACCAATAACTTTTATCTGCGCAAACTGGTGGATATCTACATCAAATTCCAGCATGAAGCTAACAACCCCTTTCGTCCTAGGTAACCACATATTATTAAAATAATAATTATTTCAAGTTTTCTAAACCTTAAATTCCACGTTACTTGAGATTTTTCCTTTTTTTTAGTAGTTAAATATTTTTCTATTATTTTCTTTTAATCACTGGTGGTCCTGAAAAACGGAGGTCAATATATTCAATATTGCTATCATCTAAACCTTTCGTATTAAAATCCTCCAAAATATGATTCAAATCATAAAGCTTTTCTGAAATGTTTTCTAAAGAGCCTAAGCGAATTTCAATACCGTCTAGAGTATAGGCAAGTATATGCCCCTTGTTTTCTATGTTTATTTCAACTATGTCATTCAGCAGTTCCTGGAAGCTTTCGGAAATAATTCCTAAAGCTAAACTAAGTTCATCGTTTTTTATTACCTGACCTGGACCCGGTAACTGCTCTAAGTCAATCCCACTTATTACAGGGAGGTTATATTCACCAATATCATGAATTAAGGCTAAGAAAACCCCTTCCTTACTCACCTGAATAAAGCCGTCTGGGCAAACTAAAAGGCCAACCGGCTTACGCTCTATAACATTAATCTTTAGAGTATCTGGCAGCCCCCGCTTGATCTCTACTTCTTTTACAAAAGGGTGCACAGATATCCGTTTAATTATCTCTTTTTTATCAATCTTTATTAAATTTTGACCTTTATTTACCTGACTTAGGTTTAGTATTTTTTCAGTATCAAGGAGGTAATTTCCCGTAACATTTATATTTTCAATAGTAAAGAAAGGCGAATGGATAAAAAAATATAAACCCACTGCAACCAAGAAAATATAAATAACAGGGTTTGGAATTTTATAATTATTTTTACTTTTTTTTACTTTCCTGTAACTATCTATATCCGCAACTTTCATCCTGTTTCACCCTATTTTGCCAAAAAATAAAAACCCCTCAACTAATTATAGCAAGGGCGCTATTGCTTGTCCAAGGTTTTCCTTTGAGAAAAACCTGCGATACAGGTTTTTCTGTGCTACAGTGCTATAGTAAATGCATAGGTTTAGGTTTCGCTTCGCTAGGTTAAGGTTGAGAAATACTTTTTCTTAGCCTTAACCTTAACCTTAGCCTTAGCCTTAGCCTTAACCTTAGCCTTAACCTTAACCTGTCCCGTAAGGGACATCTATTTCTCCATTCCCTTATTTGTTTCAGTTACTCGAATTACTTTTGCTCCTAGACCCCGCAGCTTTTGCTCAAAGTTTTCATATCCTCGGTCAATGTGATATATGGAATCAACAATAGTTGCATCCTCTGCACCTAAACCAGCTATCGCCAAGGCTGCACCTGCCCGCAAATCTGAAGTGTTGACAAATGTCCCACTTAAGCTGCCTTTATTCTTACCTTTGATGACAGCAATTCTTCCTTCAACTTTTATGTCTGCTCCCATCCGTCGCAGCTCATCCACATGCTTATAGCGGTTTTCAAAGATATTTTCACTGATAATACTTGTTCCTTGGGCTATTGACAAAAGTGCCATCATTTGAGGCTGCATATCTGTTGGAAAGCCGGGATAAGGCATTGTCTTTATATCTACCGGTTTTATTACATCGGGTCCAATCACCCGTACCCCAAAATCTTCTTCAAATAATTTAACTCCCATATCCTTTAGTTTTGCAACTATGGCTTCCATATGTCTCAAATGAATGTTTTCGATTTTAATATTACCTCTTGTAATGGCCGCTGCCGTCATAAAAGTACCAGCTTCAATTCGATCTGGGATAACGGTATGCTCTGTTGCAGTTAATTCATCAACACCATGAATAATAATTACATCAGTACCTGCACCACTTACCTTAGCTCCCATATTATTTAAAAACTTTTGCAGATCGACTATTTCCGGCTCTTTAGCAGCATTAGAAATAACAGTTTTGCCTTCAGCTAAAACTGCTGCCATCATTAAATTTTCTGTTGCACCTACACTAGGAAAATCAAAACAAATTTCTGAACCCTTTAAGCGCCCTCCTGATGCTACTGCCTCAATAAATCCAAATTTCTCCTCAATAACAGCCCCCATAATACTTAAACCTTTTAAATGTAAATCCATTGGCCGTGAACCGATAGCACAGCCACCAGGGAAACTTACTTTAGCAGAACCAAACTTAGTTAACAGGGGACCCATGACTAGATTAGAAGCCCGCATTTTACGCATTAGAAAATCAGATATCTCAATTGAATTTACTTTAGACCCATCAATTTTCATGGTTGAACCTGACCACTCAATAGAGCAACCTAGAAACTCTAATACCTCTTTCATTACCTGTACGTCACGTAGTCTGGGTACATCATATATAACAGTTAGACCTGAAGAAAGTAGTGAAGCTGCTAATATAGGCAAAACGGCATTTTTAGCACCACTTATTCGCACAGAACCAGAAAGAGGATTTCCTCCCATTATTATATATTTCTCCACTTTCAGCCCCCCAAAATCAGTACTTCTGGTTCGAGTAATATATTAAATTTTAGGTAAACTTCTGTCTGAACTTTTTCTATTAAATCTAAGACATCCCTACAAGAAGCCCCTTTCATGTTAATAAAAAAATTAGCATGCTTATGGGAAACCTCTACCCCCCCTATTTGCCAGCCCTTTGCGCCTACTGCTTCTATTAACCTACCGGCAGAATCACCGGGCGGATTTTTAAAAACACTCCCGGCATTAGGGTATTCCCAGGGTTGGTTTGCTTTACGAAAATCAATGTTTTTCTGTATTTTATTCTTAATCTCCCAAGGATTCCCAATCGCTAATTTTAGATTACTTTCAATTACGATCCCTTTATCTGACTTTAGCTTGCTAGACCTATACGTAAAGCCCAAGTCACTTGTATTATAATGACTAAGCCTACCTTGATAATCCAACACAACCACACCGGCAATTACATCTGACATACTGCTACCGTGGGCTCCTGCATTCATCACTACTGCTCCTCCTACGGTACCAGGAATACCGGCTGCAAATTCCAAGCCTGTTAATCCGCGGACAGCAGCCTGACTAGCTAAGTAAGGAAGTTTCACTCCCCCTTGTGCACAGATTTCTTCTCCATTGATTTTTAGTTTTTTTAAGCCACATATATTAATAACTAGACCGCGAATACCTTCATCTTTTACTAATAGATTGGAGCCTCCGCCGATTACCGTAATCGGAAGCTTTTCAAAATTAGCAAATTTCAAAGCCTTCACTAAATCTTCCCAATCTATTGGAGTATAGAATAAATCGGCCGGACCCCCAATACGCCAAGTGGTATGCTGGCTCATGGATTCCGAGACATTTATACTCCCCTTTACTTCTTTCTTTAAAGACTGGGCAATGTTATGTAGGTTCATAATAATTTCCCCTCTATACTGAGGCTAAAGCTTCCTTTTCTTTCAAGAGTATATCAACTAGGTCAACTCCAACCCGCCAGATACTTCCTGCACCGAGAGTCAGTACTAAATCTCCGGGCTTAACAATTGAAGCTAAATATTTTATGATATCTTTGTGCTCCTTAAGATATGTCACATCTGTCTCTGCGGGAAGATTATCAACTATATTTTGGGTTGTTACCCCTGTAATCTGTTTTTCACCTGCTGAATATACCTCATCCAAAATTAATTTATCCGCCAAGGTAAAGCTTTGACCAAACTCTTTAGCTAAAAATTTAGTCCTGGTATACCTGTGGGGTTGAAAAATAGCAATTATTCTGCCGTTATGGCTGCTTCTTGCTGCCTGCAGAGTTGCTTTAATTTCTGTTGGGTGATGGGCATAATCATCGACAATCTGAATGTTATTGACCTTTCCAATCATTTGAAAACGTCGTTGTACTCCTTGAAAGCTCTTTAAAGCCTTAAGTATCTCCGAGTTCTCTATGCCAAATTCGCAGCCTACACATATGGCTGCTAATGCATTACTTATATTATGCTTTCCAGGCACATTAAGTTCCAATTCTCCAATAAAATTTTCTTGATAATAAATTTTTGCCTTAGTCACTAGCCCTTCATAAGCAATATCCCGAGCTATATAATCGGCACTCTCCTTTAATCCATAGGTAATTAGCTTACCGGGAACATGCTTAGCAAGCTCTTTAACATATGGATTATCCACACATAACACAGAAAAACCGGTTGGCCCTCCTAAGTCAACAAAATCATTAAATGCTTGAATAATATTTTCCAGTGAACCGTAGTGGTCTAAATGGTCATCTTCAATATTTGTAATTACTGTTGACCATGGCAAAAGCTTGAGGAAAGAACCATCACTTTCATCGGCCTCTGCGACCAGATAATCACCTCTTCCCAATTTAGCATTTCCGCCGATATCATTAAGTTCTCCCCCAACTACAACCGTTGGGTCAAAATTATTTTTTTCCAGCACTAAAGCGATCATGGACGTAGTTGTAGTTTTGCCATGGGCTCCAGCGATGCAGATTGCTTTTTGATTTTGCATTAACCTTGCAAGCATCTCCGCCCTTTGAATTACGGGGATATTTAACTTTGCGGCTTTCTTGACTTCTTCATTTTCTTCAGGAATTGCAGTCGAAACTACAACAGTATCTACACCCTCTACCACATTATCTGCTTTATGCCCGGAATAAACCAAAGCACCGTTTTCTTGAAGTCTTTTTGTGGTATCACTCATATTTAAATCTGAGCCTGATATTTTGTAACCCAAATCTAAAAGAACCTTAGCGATACCACTCATTCCGGCACCACCAATACCAATAAAATGAATCCATTCCCGTTTATTAAAGGTCAAAGTCCTTCAACTCCTTCCAGCCATTCTAGTGCAAATAAAGAAAAACCTAAAGCGGGGTATGTTCTTTACTTTATATGCAAGACTAGTAAATTATGTTACTACATGGAAACTTGTCCAAGTTTTTAGTAAAGAGCAGCCTAAAATTGGCTGCCGATCATTAATAGTATAAACAAAATTTTACCGGGATAATATGCTAGAAGAAGTAAAACTATATAATATTTATTGCACCTTTCAAGGACCACCCATTAACATTTTTACCAAGTAGGCACTGGTTTTATTTCATATCTTACTTTTTATTAGTTGCTACCTCTTCTAGAACTTTCATTATTTTCGACATTGAATCAGGATTTCCTGCTTTTTTTATGTTTATCGACATTCTCTTTAAAAATTGACTGTTATTTATCAAATTGTTTATTGCCTCTAAAAGGTTATCTCCGGTTAAATTTTTATCTAACAGCATTTGTGCACCCTCCCTCTCTACTAAGGAACGGGCATTATATTCTTGGTGATTTTCTGCTGCAAATGGATAAGGAATCAAAATAGCTGGTAAGCCTATTGCTGTTATCTCTGCAATAAATGTTGCACCAGCCCGACCGACACATAAGTCAGCAGCGTTAAGCCCATACTCCATATTATAAATATAAGGCTCGAGAATAACATTTCCATATTCTTCCAAGTTTATACCTTTTAGAGCCAATTGCTTAACCATTTCATTATAGCCCTGTTCTCCGGTAACATGAATAATCTGCAGATTTGGTATCTTTAATAGCTGAGGATAAATAGCTAAAAAAGCATTATTTATGCTTTTTGCCCCTCTGCTCCCTCCACTTACCAATAAAGTAATTTTTTCGGGCTCTAGTTTAAAATGCTTTAAAGCTTCCTCCCTACTTACCCGGAAAATTTCTTCTCTAACTGGCAAACCGGTTAAAACTACTTTTTTAGTATCAGTAAAATATTTTTCCGATTCAGGAAAAGTAATCATAATTTTATTAGCAAGCCTAGCTAGTGTTTTATTAGTCAACCCCGGCAAAGCATTTTGCTCGTGAATAACAGTTGGGATATTCAAAAGAGACCCTGCAAAAACTACAGGGCCACATACATAACCCCCGGTACCAACTATTAGCTGAGGATTATATTTCCTGATAATATTTAAAGCCTGAGTACCGCCCTGCAAGGCTTTTAGTCCAACCCGCAAGGCCTGCCAGGAGAATTTACGCTGCCAGCCTTCAACTTCTATGGTTCGAAAAGGTATGCCAGCTTCCGGAACGATTTTAGCTTCTAAGCCTCTACTAGTCCCTACATAAAGCACCTCTCCGCCATTATTTACAATGTTTTTAGCTAAAGCTAGGGCAGGATAAACATGCCCCCCTGTCCCTCCGCCCGCAAAAAGAACTCGCATTATCTTTCACCTCTTAAATCGCCACAGGCGATTTCGTTTCTCCGTGGGCCCGTTTATTTTTCCGGGCACTGGTCACCGGACACTGAGCACGCCCCCAAAAGAATGACTCAAAACTAGCCACTAGCCACTAAATCACTTTTGCGCATACCTTGATATATTCAAAAGTATCCCCACACCTATTAAGGAAATGGTCAGGGAAGAACCGCCGTAACTGACAAAAGGAAGAGTAATTCCCGTAACCGGAAGAGCCCCTGTCACTACTCCCATATTAATTACTGATTGTACTGCAATAATACTAGTGAGTCCTACCGCCAGCATCGATCCAAAACGGTCAGGTGCATAGAGGGCAATTCGATAGCCTCGCCAAATAAATAGGAAAAAAAGTAGAATTACCAAAAATATCCCAATAAAACCTAACTCTTCACCAATAATGGCAAAAATAAAATCCGTATGCCGCTCCGGCAGATATAAAAATTTCTGACGACTATTGCCTAATCCTATGCCAAAAAGCCATCCCGACCCTAACGCGTAAAGAGATTGGACCGTTTGATAGCCCTCATTACTCGCTGTTTCAAAGGGCTTTAGATATCCAATTATTCTTTTCAACCGATAGGGCTCTTGGTAAATTAAGCCAGCTACACCCACCAACCCCGTAATAGCTAAACCTGTTAAATGGGACAATCGAGCCCCGGCAGCAATAAACATACAAAATGCTGTACCGGCAACAGCGACAGTAGTCCCCAAATCAGGCTGTTTCAATAATAGACCGGCTACCACTGCTAAAATAAGCAAATATGATAAAAATCCTTTTGCAGTTTTTATTTGCTCCGCATTTGTACTCATCAGCCGAGCAAAGAAAAAAACTATGGCTAGTTTTATTATTTCCGAGGGGGCAAAGACCATAGTGCCTACTCCCAACCATCGACTAGACCCTTTTACCTCAACTCCGACACCAGGGATTAAAACTAATGCTAATAAAACCAAGTTAATGATGAATCCGGTTATAATTAGCTTTTTAGTCTTATAATAATCTAAGTTCATAAAGAAAAACATGGCAATAATACCCAAACCCGACCACCTAATCTGCCTTTTTAAGAAATAATAAGGATCATCATAAAAAAGCATAGCGTGGTAGGAACTGGCACTTAAGACCATGATCACACCAATACTCAATAACAGGAAGGTTGTCAAAAAAAGTACGAGATCGGGCTGCTTTTTTTTGAAGCTCACCCTGTCACCCCCTTAATTGTAGTACAAGTTCTTTAAAGACATTGCCCCGTTCCTCAAAATTATCAAACATATCAAAACTGGCACAGGCAGGTGAAAGTAAAACTATATCCCCTAAAACCGCAAGATTGTAAGCTTTTTTTACTGCCTCATGATAATCCGCTGCCTCATGGATATTAGTTAATCTAAATCCTTTTTCTAATACAGCTTTTTTTATCTCTGGTGCAGCTTCACCTACTAAGACTAATTCCTTAACCTTTTCTTTTATTCTTACCGCAAACTCCAAAAAATCACTGCCTTTATTTCTACCGCCGGCTATTAAGACCAATGGCTCATTAAAAGCCTCTAACGCTTTTATACTCGCGTCTGGATTGGTCCCTTTAGAATCATTAATAAATTTTATACCCTTTAGTTCAGTCACTAATTCTAGCCTATGGGGGACGCCCGGAAAGTTAACAAGTGTTTTTTTAATCCCCTCAGGTTGGAGTCCTAAAATATATGCTGCCCCAATAGCAGCCATGGCATTTTCTAAATTATGACTGCCTTTAATATTTATCTCAGCAGGGCTGCAAATGGGGACAGGTCCTTCACCAATATTGATTACCAGGTTACCATCAAGTAGATATATTCCTTCTTCTAACTTATTCCTCCTGCTAAAAAATATCACATGACTTTTAGCCCCTCTAGATAACTTTTTAACTAAGGGATCATCATAATTGAGGATAAGAATATCCTCTTCTGCCTGATTCTTATAAATTTGCGCTTTAATCGACCGATAGGCATCCATAGTTCCATGACGGTCTAAATGGTCAGGCGTAATATTTAAAATTATGGCAACCCTTGGTTTAAAATCAATAGTACCCTCTAATTGAAAGCTGCTTACCTCCGCTACAATTAAATCTTGAGCTGTCAGTCCTTCAACATCGGAAATAAGGGGTTTGCCAATATTGCCGCCTATGATAACATTTCTGCCGCTATCTTGAAAAAGCTGTCCAACTAAAGCAGTAGTAGTGGTTTTTCCGTTTGTTCCCGTTACTGCAATAACAGGTGCTCGGGAAAATCTATAGGCTAATTCTAGTTCACTAAGAACGGGAATCTGATTTTGGGCCGCTTCAACTAGGGGTGGAATTGTTAGCGGTATTCCGGGACTAACCACAATAAAATCAGGATTAATTTTTTTTATATTGGGTTGCTCACCCCAAATTGTTTCTATCCCTAGAACCTCTACCTCTTTTTGGACATTTTGCATGGCATCGACTGGTTTTACATCAGTTAATATCACCTGGGCCCCATGACCACTTAAAAATTTGCTGGCAGCGACCCCACTTCTGGCAGCCCCCATAATTAGTATTTTTTTACCGCTTACTTCCATATGTTAACCCCCCTTTATAGGAAAAGTTCTAACCGGGGATATATCTGAGCGGGAACTTTTCCGAACCTACAGTTCTACAGTAAAAGATTGCACTCCACTTCGTTGCGTTAGATTAAGATTTCGCTTCGCTAGATTAAGGATAAAAAGGACACTTTTTCAATTTCGAGGTAACGGAGCGAAACAAACTTGTTTGTGTCAGACGCAAAATGATGACCCCAAAGTACTGTCAGACGCGTAACCTTTACTCCGTAGCAATTGTCAGACGCAATATCTTAACCCAATAGAATCCCGACAATGGTCACTGAACACCGGACACTGAGCACTGATCACTGGGCACGAAGCCCAACAATCACCCCAAAGTATAATCATGTACCATTAAACCCAAAACAACAAAAATCGCGGCGACAGTCCAAAAGGTAAAAACAACCTTCTGCTCTGACCAGCCTTTTAATTCATAATGATGATGCAGGGGACTCATTAAAAAAACCCTTTGACCTGTTAGCTTAAAAGAAATAACCTGAATAATAACCGATAAAGTCTCTAAAACGTAAACCGCCCCTAATATAGGCAGTAAAAGTTCGGTTTTAGTTAAAACAGCCAAACCTGCAATAGCACCACCTAGGGCAAGGGAACCCGTATCTCCCATAAATACTCGGGCGGGATAAATATTAAAAAACAAAAAACCAAAACAGCTCCCAACTAGGGCAGCACTAAAAATAGTAATGCTATATAGTTGTTCAGTAAAACCTATAAGAACATAGCCTAAGGCAACAAAAAGAGTTATCCCTGCCGCTAACCCATCTAAGCCATCAGTCAAATTCACAGCATTTGTAGTACCTATAGCTAGAAAGACAACAAAAGGCAGATATGCCCAGCCTAAATTTATGCTACTCCCTAAGAAAGGAATTACTAAATCTGTTCCCCGACCCAAATAGTTGACGGCAACCCAGGCTAGAATGCTTGACAAAATAAACTGACCTATTATCTTATCCCTAGCTTTTAAACCCAAAGACCTTTTTTTTACAATTTTAATATAATCATCTATAAATCCAATAAGTCCATAACCTAAAGTAAACAACAATAGTACATATGTAACTAAACTATCTTTAGCGATAAAAACTGTACCCAAGGTTAAACTGAAAAGGAACATTACTCCACCCATGGTGGGTGTCCCCTGTTTAACCAAATGCCGTTTAGGTCCATCATCACGCACACTTTGTCCAAATTTAAACCGTTTTAGGGCGGGAATAAGTAAAGGGCCAATAATAAAACATGCTGCCGTACTGATTATTAATGCTATTAGTATATCTTTCACTCTGTTTTCACCCCATCAATCCCTGCACAATTGTTTCCATCTTCATTCCTCTGCTGCCCTTAACTAGGATTAAATCACCGGAAATTATTATTTCCTTAAGAAATTCTAATGCGGTAATGTTGTTATCATAAAATTTAATCTTTTCCTCCTTCATTCCTGCTTGGATAGCACCTTTCCCAATTAGTTCCCCTAGCTTACCTACTGCCACTAGTAAATCAACATTCTCTTGGTAAGCTATTTGTCCCATATGATAATGCTCTGTTTCTTCATAAATTCCAAGCTCATACATATCACCCAAAACAGCTATTTTTCTTTCGCCTGATATCTCGTTGAGCACCTTTATAGCCGCCTCCATGGATGTAGGGTTAGCATTGTATGTATCATTTATAATTTTGACACCTTGTCGAGTATTTTCGATTTGCAGGCGCATAGCAGTCAACTCTATACCAGCTAAACCTCTTTTAATTTCTTTCCAACTTATATCTAACCCTCTGGCTATACCAATAGCGGCTAAAGCATTTAAGATATTATGTTCACCCGGAATATTAAGCTCTACATCCTGAGTATCACCAGCAAAATGAACTGTAAATTGACTGCCTTCTTCACCTAGATAACGTATATCTGCTGCCCAAATATCAGCATATGAATCTAAACCAAACCAGATAACAGCACCTGGACATCTCTCAAGCCAAGGTTTTAATAGCTGGCGGTCCTTACTGTTTAAAAAGATAGACCCTTTAGGAGGGATAAATTCTAAAAGTTCTGCTTTCGCTTGTGCAATCTTCTCCTGTGAACCTAAAAGTTCAGCATGAACCTGACCAATATTAGTAATAATACCATGGGTTGGCTGAGCCATTTGACATAGAAAAGAGATTTGCCCTAGACCCCGCATACCCATTTCTAACACCAAGGCTTCGTGTTCCTTAGTTATCCCGCATAAGGTCAAGGGGAGCCCAAGCTCATTATTATAATTGCCCTCTGTTTTTACTGTGTTGAATTTCTCCTTTAATATACTAAATACCATATCCTTTGTTGTAGTTTTTCCAGTACTACCGGTTACTGCTATTACAGGAAGTGTTATGTTCTGTCTAATTAATTTAGCTAAGTCCTGCAAAAACCTTATGGTATTTTCACAAATTAATAGGTTTTTATCCAGCTGTTCTTCGACTGCTTTCGGCTGGGAAATTACTGCCCCCACTGCACCATTAGCTAGTGCAGCATCGACATAATGATGACCGTCTGTATTCTCCCCTTTAATGGCAAAAAACAGGTCGCCATCTTTCGCCTTACGGCTATCGATGACCACGCCCTGGGGAATAACATTTGGGGCACCACGATAGCGACCACCTAAAAACTTAGCTAAGTTTTGCATAGTTAGGTTCAACATTGTATTCACCTTCTTCTACTAGATAAAGTCGATAAACTATAGCTAATAGTAATACATGCATGAATGATACAAAATGCTATGGACCATGGACTATCGACTATAGACTTCCAATTAAACACTCTTTCACTATTTTTTTCGCGCCCACGGACTCACGAATTAACGCGCCCACGCTTTAGTATTTCTTCCGCAACAGCTTTATCATCGAAGGGATATTTTTTGCCGTTGACCTCTTGGTAGGTTTCGTGCCCTTTTCCAGCTATGATTACTATATCATCCTTTTTTGCCATTTCAAGAGCTTCTTTAATGGCCTGTCTCCTATCAATAACAACGTGATACTTATCAGGACCCACTATCTCTTTGATTCCAGGCAGTATATCATTAATAATTGTTTGTAGGTCCTCAGTACGGGGGTTATCTGAAGTTACTATCGAAAAATCACTAAACTCTGCAGCCGCCTTACCCATGATAGGTCTTTTTGTCCTATCCCGATCTCCCCCACAGCCAAATACTGTAATAATTCGCCCTTTAGCAAACTCTCGAGCAGTAGTTAAAATATTAACCAGACTATCTGGGGTATGTGCATAGTCCACAATAACTGCAAAATCATCTGTTCCTTCCACTAGCTGAAAACGCCCGGCAATACCAGTAATCCTTTCAAGGCTTTGCTTTGCGTCCTCTCGGGAAACACCCTGAGTTTGGGCTGCAGCTAATGCGGCTAAAGAATTATAGACATTAAATTTTCCTGTTAACTGAAGCTTAATTTCTTCTTCATCTATTCTATAGCTGACACCTGTTGAAGTGATTTTTAAAGCTTCTGCCTTTAAATTTGCTTTATTATCAATACCATAGCTTATTTTTTCAACATTAATTTCTCCCAAAAGCTTTTGACCCCAAGGGTCATCACAATTTATGACAGCTGCTTTGGGGTAGATCTTATTAGTATCATTATTAAGGTCTTTAAATAATTTTGACTTAGCTTGGTAATATTCCTCCATAGATTGATGATAATCTAAATGATCCTGTGTTAAATTTGTAAAAACAGCAATATCAAATTCACAGCCTCTGACCCGGGCTAAATCAAGAGCATGGGAGCTAACCTCCATTACTACACAGGTAACATTTTCTGCCACCATTTGGGAAAATAACTCTTGCAAATCTGATGACTCCGGAGTTGTTCTTTCTACCGGAATAATCTTATCACCAATACGGTTATGAATAGTTCCTATAAGTCCAACCTTATGACCCCGATCCTCAAATATTGTAGCTATTAAGTTAGACGTGGTTGTTTTACCATTTGTACCTGTTACTCCAATTAAAAGAAACCTTCTTGAAGGGTGGTCATAAAAAGCAGCACTTAAATCAGCCAAAGCATTCCTGCTATTTTCAACTAAAACCCAAGGATAATCGGAAGAACAACAGTTTTTATCTTCAATCACAACTGCATTTGCTCCTTGAGCTAAAGCATTTTTAATATAGTGATGTCCATCAGTTTTGAAGCCTTTGATAGCTACAAATAAGTCCCCTTCTTTTACCTGACGGGAATCATATTTAACTCCCTTAATTTCTACATCCATAATTCTAGCCACCGAAGTCTTGGGTATTTTTTGAACTAATGATTCTAATTTCACACCACTTTCCTCCTCCCTGATTTTACCTATACTTATTATTATAGCCCAACTAGAGACTGCTTAACACATTCGCTAGATTAAGTCGATAGACGATAGACGATAGACCATTATCCCTTTCAGAATACTGGTCCCTGGACCCTGGTCACTGATCCCTGTGAAACACACCTTACTCTATAGAAAAGAGGAAACCGGTCCTTATGGACCTATTGTTTCCTCATGGGGTTCAGCATTAGGTGAGAAAAACTGAATTTTAATTACAGTACCCTTTTCCACTTTGATCCCCGGATATGGCTCTTGCAAAGCCGCTAAACCGCTTCCCTGGGGAGCCATTCCCAGTCCTAGATCCGCTAATATCTTGCTGGCCTCTTTAATTGTTCTGCCAGTTAAATCGGGCACTACAATCTGATTAGATTCAGAATCCTGAGTATATAAAACTACATTACTGCCCTTTAAGGTTTCAGTACCTGCCGGGGGAAGCTGAGTTATGATTTCCTCACCCTGTCCCTCAACTTGGACTTTGAAACCTAAAGCTTTTAAATCCTTAGTTGCCTGCCCAATCTTCTTTGCCTTAACATCTGGTACTGTTATCTTTTTTTCCTCTATTGTTGCTTCATTTTTTAATTCAGGAGGCACTTCCAAATAACGAAGGGTATCTAAAACTATATTTTTAAAAACAGGGGCTGCTACCTGACCGCCATAGTATACACCTTGAGGAGCATCAACAACAACCAAAACTGCAATACGGGGTTCATCAGCAGGAGCAAAGCCGATAAATGAGGCAATATATTCACTAGTGGAATATCCCCCCCCGGGCAGTATTTTTTGAGCTGTGCCAGTTTTCCCAGCTATTTGATAACCTTCGAGATAAGCGTTTCTACCGGTACCTTCAGTAACTACTGATTCTAAAATGTCCCTAAGTTCTTTTGATGTTTTTTGGGATATTACCTGACGAATAGGTTCTGGTTCAATTTCCCTTACCAATTTACCTTCAA
Source organism: Clostridiaceae bacterium BRH_c20a (assembly GCA_000961765.1). GTDB lineage: Bacteria > Bacillota > Peptococcia > Peptococcales > BICA1-8 > BICA1-8. The sequence continues at coordinate 146,358 of LADT01000086.1, forward strand.
AGTCCCGTATTTCTTTCACCAATTGAGGCTTCATCAACCATCCGTCATTGGCTATGGCCGATACAGCTCTAACTAGCTGGATTGGTGTTACTGCATTAGCTTGCCCGATAGACATTGTTCCCAGATCAATATCCTTTGCTCTAGATCTAGGAACTAAAATACCTGTTGCTTCACCGGGTAATTCAATTCCTGTTTTCTCCCCAAAACCAAAACCAGTTAAATACTTATAGAAGTTATCTTTACCCATACGAAGACCAACGGTAACAAAGACCGGATTGCAGGAATGCTGGACACCTTCTATAAAGGATTGGCTGCCGTGGGGAGTTCTCGACCAGCACTTAATTGTTTCCTTACCTATTTTTATATAACCTGGGTCATAAAATCTGTCGGTAGGCTTAACAACGTTTTCTTCCATTGCACCTGCTGCAACAACAGGTTTAAAGGTTGATCCGGGTTCATAAGCATCAGTTAAGGCAAAATTCCGCCAGGTTCCTTGATCATATTCACCATAATTATTGGGGTCAAAAACTGGACGACTTGCCATCCCTAGAATATCGCCGGTTTTTATATCCATTACTATTACAGCAGCCTTTTTGGCCTGCTTTATTTTCATCATCTGATCAATTTCCCGTTCCACAACATATTGAATTGTCTCATCTATAGTGAGATATATACTATTGCCATCAACGGGAGGAATATACTGATGCATAGCATTGGGGATTTCTCGTCCTCCGGCATCATATTCAATCATTATTTTCCCGGAAACACCTCTTAACTCCTTGTCATAGGTTAGTTCAACACCATTTAAGCCTTGATTGTCAATTCCTGCAAAACCAAGAATATGTGCTCCTAATTTTCCTTTTGGATAATAGCGCTGGTTCTCCTCCACGAAGTTTATACCTGGCAAATCCAATTCTTTGAGTAGTTTGATTTTTTCATCGGGTACCCTTCTTTTAATCCATTCAAAAGCAATCTTCTTATTAAGTTTCTCAATAACATCTTCTTTATTAAGTTCAAGAATTTCTGCTAAAGCCCCTGCAGTCTCTTCAAGTTGTTTTGACCTGCGAACTTGCGATGGCACAGCATATACAGAATCAGCACTGACGCTTATTGCCAATGGACTACCATTCCTATCATAAATAATGCCTCGCTTCGCCTTCACATCGATATTTCGCAATCGACTATCGATGGCTTTAGCCTGCAATTCTTTACCCATAACGAATTGAATCCAAGCAGTCCTAACCACCAAAAGGCTTAACAGCAAGGCAGATATCATAAAGATAAAACTGATACGTTTTTTCATATTAATACTAACCAAGTTGCTCCACTCCTAGCTTTTACTATCCCCCAAAAGCCACTGGTAAAAGAAATCCTGGGCCATTCCTAACCAGGCCTTGCGTGGAAAATCGTGTTGAATGGGGAATTCTAAGTTATCGGTTGCCATGGAAGAAGAAACCAGCTTAGAAATATGCCGCGAAGCATCCTCGTTATCCTCCTGGGATCCCGGAGAGAATATATAGTGGACTGATTTATTTCCTGGATAAACCATACCTAACTCGTTGACTGCAATTTCTTCGACTTTTTCCAAGGAACCAATACTAGCTATTTTTAATTTTATCTTCTCATTATCAGTTTGTATATTAACAATTTCTTTTCTTAATTCACTTATTTGAAAGCCCAAAAAATTAATCCAGACATGTTTAGCCACAAAGGTCATGCCAAGCATGAACATTATGACAATTACGGCTATACCCGGAGTAGCCCTTAATATCCAAGTTCTACGGGAGGTTTTTACCTTTTTCCTTTCAGAAACTTTTGGGTAGTTTTCCGGCATGTAATCTGTACCAACTGCTTTTTTGTAAGCCATTACCAAGGTATTCTCCCTCCTCCCGATTTAGAACAAATTCGTCGGTTCGCCGCTCGTCAATTCGTTTATTCGTCAACTGCCTCTAAGGTTTTTCCTGGTCACCGAGCACGGGGCACTGGGTCCCGAACTTTAGATTTTCCCCAAAAAGCTAAAGCTTTTGTGCTGCCCTAAACTTTGCGCTCCGTGCTCGAGGATTAATTTCCAATTCGCGTTTACTAGCGGTAACGGGTTTACGGGTAATAATTTTTACTAAAGTCTCTTTATCACACTGACACATAGGGAATTCCGGTGGACAGATGCAATCTAGGGCCCAATACTTAAACTTTTCTTTTACGATACGATCTTCCAAAGAGTGAAAAGAAATAACACCTATTCTCCCTCCTTTTTTTAACCACTTTAACGCTGTATCTAACGTGTTTTCCAACACTTCTAATTCTCTATTTACAAAAATACGGATAGCCTGGAAGGTTCTTTTAGCAGGATGGGGGCCATCCCTACGTGCACCTGCTGGTATGGCTTTTTTAATAATATCAACCAGTTCCCCGGTAGTGTCGATTCTTTTTTCTTCCCTGGCCTCTGCAATAAATTTTGCAATCCGTTTTGCCCAATTTTCTTCACCATAGTCTCTGATAATTTTAGTTATTTCTTCTTCAGAATAATTATTTATCAAATCCCAGGCGGAAAAGTCACTAGCCCGATCCATTCGCATATCTAAGGGGGAATCCTGCATATAGCTAAAACCCCGCTCCTTTTCATCAAGCTGATGGGATGATACGCCAATATCAAATAAAATACCATCAATACCACTAGGGCTATGTTTTGCAATTATTTCGTCCAATTTTTCATAATTACTCTGGACATAAACAATATTTTTACTATATTCCTTAAGATTTCTTTGAGCAGCATTTAAAGCATTAACATCCTGATCAATGCCAATTAGTGTCCCACCAGGTAAAATCCTTTTAATAATTGCTTTACTATGACCTCCACCACCTAGGGTACAGTCAACAAAGACTTCCCCCGGCCGGGGATTTAGTATTTCCATGATTTCATCTAATAATACGGGAACGTGTTCAAAATCCATGTCGTTATCACTCCGTTATCATACTTCGGGGTCTAGCTATTGCGTCTGCTTTTACTCTTGGGTCTAGCTAACGCGTCTGACATCTACTTTGGGGTCAGGCTAACGCGTCTGACACTTACTATTCGGTCATTTTTGCGGGTCTGACATACCAAGAAGTCAATTTATTGCGTCTGACAATTACTTTTTGGTCTAGCTATTGCGTCTGACACCTACTTTGAGGTCTAGCTTGGGCGTCTGACACGAACATTTAGTCTTATTTTTCTGGACACTGATAACTGGGCACTGAACACGTTTTTATCAGACGCGTAATATTCACCCAGTAGTAATTGTCTCTGAAATTAAAACCCTATATCGAAATCAACCATCTTTTCTGCCAGCTCTTCATAAGAAGCTTCTGCTTGACTACTATAGTCTTCCCAAACTTCCTTACTCCATATTTCTAATCGGGAAGAAACCCCGATAATAAATACATCCTTTTGTAATTGGGCATGATCTCGCAAATTGGTGGGGAGTAGTATTCTACCCTGTTTATCTAATTCACACTCTGTTGCACCTGAGAAAAAAAAGCGGGCAAAGGCCCTAGCATCTGCTTTGGTAAAAGGGAGATTTCTTAATTTCGTCTCTAGCACTTGCCATTCATCCATTTCATAGACAAACAGGCAGCCATCCAAACCTTTAGTGACAACAAATTTTTCTCCTAAACCATCTCTGAATTTAGCAGGCATAATGAGACGACCTTTATCATCTATAGTGTGCTGATATTCGCCCATAAACATGTCATCTCACCCACTTTCCCACCACTTCATTCCACTTTACTCCATTGTATACCACTTGTACCCACTTAATTCGCTCTTTTAATAATTTTCCCTGCAAAGAAAATAAATTTTTTTCAAAAAAGAATGTCGAAAAAAGGAAAAAATCGCTTCATAGCGATCTCTTTTCTATTTGCACACCTTTTTGGAGGCTCCAAACAAGTTCTTTTGTATTGCAGATAAAGAATTCGTACATAATAACAATAAAAAAATAGAAACACTTAAATCATATCTGCTAGGAGGAAGTAATAATGGGAAATAAAATAGTTGAAGGATTATCGGCAATGACAACTTCTTTTCAAGAAATTGATCCAGATATCCTCATCCTTCAATTTACAGTAGTCAATGCCAGTATTATTGGCAAAAAAAATGCCCAATCAGGTGAATGGGTGCTTGTCGATACAGGTCTTGAAAATTCCGCTGATTACATTCTTCAATCTGCCAAAGACCGTTTTGGCAAAAATAGCCGACCACAAGCAATTATCCTTACCCATGGCCATTTTGACCACGTAGGGTCAGTTATTACACTTTCTAATAAATGGGATGTTCCTGTTTATGCCCATAAATTGGAGATTCCGTATCTTACCGGTAAAAAGGATTATCCTTTAGCTGACCCTTCAGTAGGTGGTGGTATGGTAGCCCAGATGTCACAAACTTTCCCCCATACAAGTATAGACATAGGCTACCGTGCTGTAGAGCTTCCATCAGATGGCAGTATTCCCGGTATGCCTAACTGGAAATGGATTCACACACCTGGTCATACCGAAGGACATATTTGCTTGTTTAGAGAAGAAGACCGCGTACTTTTTGCCGGTGATGCTTTTACAACTGTAAAACAAGAGTCATTGATGTCGGTAATAACTCAAAAAGAACAAATTAGCGGACCTCCCGCATACCTTACCACCGACTGGAAAACAGCAGAGGAATCAATAAAACATCTTAGAGAGTTAAGGCCCGCATTAGTAATCCCAAGTCACGGTCAGCCAATGAGGGGTGCTGAGTTAACTGAGCAGTTGGAAATGCTAATAGAAAATTTTGAAGAAATTGCTGTTCCGGACCAAGGACGTTTTGTTGATAGGTGACAGCGAATCGGCTTCGCCGATTGTAGCTACAGTTCTACAGTGCTACAGTGCTACCGAAAAATGCAAACAGATTTATTACAATTGCCTAATAGTTCAAGCTCTTGTTTTAGATCAAACAAAATGCAATAAAAAAGAGGCTGAAGTTTTAGTGAAAAACTTAGCCTCAAATTTTAAAAAATGTGGTGATAAAAATGAATAATATTTTATGGTACATTGCAGCTCTGTTTTTAGGTCTTTCTACTATTTATGTAATTAGAGTCTGGACAAGAAGCAAAAAACTTAACCTTTTTTCTAGACTCAGAAAAGACCCTAATAAATAAACTCTTTTTACAGTGCATGCACTGGCTTGCCAAATACACCGTGGGCTGCTTCAAGTACAGCCTCTGCTAAGGTTGGATGGGCATGAATAGTTTCTGCTACCTGTTCAACCGTCAGACCCCAGCGAACTGCTAAGGTCAGTTCATGAATTAGTTCAGAAGCATTTGGTCCTAGAATATGGGCACCTATAATTTTGCCTGTTCCTTCTTCCCCGATAATTTTTACCATACCATAGGCTGCATTTTGGGTTAAGGCTCTACCATTGGCACTAAAAGGGAATTTGCCAACTTTAAATGCAAGCCCTTTTTCTTTGGCCTCATTTTCCGTTAAACCTACACCGGCTAATTCAGGATGGGTATAAACACAAGCAGGTACTGCCTGGTAATCAGCGCCTTTTTCTCCACCAAACACAGCCTGGATAGCAATCTCCCCTTCATAAGAGGCCACATGGGCAAGCATGGGGCTTCTTGTTAAATCACCGATTGCATAGACATCAGCCAGATTAGTTCTCATAAGTGCATCCACCTTGACGAATCTCCCATCTAAAGCTAGTCCCAACTTTTCATAATCTATTCCATCGTGATTGGGTATTCTACCCGCAGCACTAAGCACATACTGGGCACTTATTATATCATCTTTTTTACCCGAGATAGACATCTCGATACCATCTTCCTTTTCAGTAATACCGGTTACCTTAGTTCCTGCTAATATCTCAATGCCCTCTTTCTTTAAAACAGGCTGCAATCTTCTTACTAGTTCTTCATCAAGGTTTGTCAGAATTTTAGGCAGCATTTCAATTACCGTAACTTTAGTGCCTAAAGCAGCAAAGATCTGAGCAAATTCCATACCGATAACACCACCGCCAATGACTGCTATGGTTTGAGGAATTTCTTCTAAATTTAAAATATTTTTACTATCTAAAACCCGACTGGATTCTATCCCCGGAAGAGGCAGTTGAAAGGTTTTCGAACCGGTAGCAAGAATTAATACATCATTTTCTACTATTTTTTTAGAGCCATCAGCCAATTCTACTTCTACTTCTCTTGGGGAAATTACTCTGCCCCGCCCCTGGATTATTTCTACTTTATTTTTTTCTAATAGGGTCATAACTCCCTTAACCAGCTGTTCAACAATGCCATCTTTTCTTTCTTTCATTAATTTAAGATTCTTCTCACCGTGGTGAACACTCTCTACATAAGCTTTCGTAGGGATACATCCCCAGTTTAAACAAGTACCTCCGAAAGAGGTATGTTCAATAATAGTAACCATGGCTCCATGTTGAGCTCCCCGAATGGCTGCTATATAACCACCCGGCCCCCCGCCTAAAATAGTAATTCTCTTAGTCAATTTTATCTCCTCCTTTAGTTAGTGGCTAGTGACTGGTGACTGGTATAAGTCTATGGTCGTTGGCTATTCTCTATTTTTTATAATGTCATTGCGAGCCCTTTAGGGCGTGGCAATCTATTTGGTCTGAGATTGCTTCAGTCGTTGCCTCCTTCGCAATGACAAAAAATTCAATTATTTTCATATTCTGTTGGTTCTATAGTCATTAATCTAGCAAAGCGAAATCTTAATCTAACGAAACGAAGTGGAGTGCAATCTTTTTCTGTAGCACTAAAATAATTATCTCTTCTCTATCACTATTATATATGAAATTCCATTTGAATCCAGTTGCTTAGACTACAAACTGTAAAAAACCTGCCTGGAAATTATTTTACCCTGTCATTCTAAGCGATAGCGGAGGATCTTACGTAGTGATTAATATATCAACTAAGCTAATCTACCCACTAAAAAGACAGCCCTATTAATCTTGGCTGCCTCCCTCTTTTTTTCCTTCCATATTAAAGAAAAATTTATTTTTATTTAGTTTTCTAAGGTCTGTGCTAAGGGCTTCACTAAATTCATGTTCTTCTCTGCCTAGACTAACAGTGGACATTTTCTCTCTATCCTTTGAATTTGAATTTTTTTGTTTTTTGGTCATTTAAACCACCTCCTAGAGGTAGTTTTAGCCTAAGAAATTTTCCTATTCCTACTTTTTTAGAAAGTGGTTAAAGAGTAAGGATTTTAATAGCCTAAATTCTCACCAGACTCCTACTACTGGCATAAAATAAATAAAAAATAATTAGTTGAAGGGTGATTATGATAAAATGAGTACTAAAATAAGATTCTTGCATAGCTGCTCGAAATTAGATAAGTTCGATATATATCTGAAAGATTGCATACTGTGCCCTGACCTTTCATATCTAGGATATTCCCATTACTACGATGTTGAACATGGAAAAATAGTCTTTAAAATATGTCCGCCAAAGAAGCATTATTCGATTTTAGATGCTTATACCTATGTTGCCGAAAATTCTTATCAAACTGCGGTTGTCACCGGCTTAAATGGTGACTTAAGCTTATTTGTTGTTCCTGATGCATATATCCCGCTTACTTTCAATAAAGCCTTTATTAGATTTGTTAACCTAGCACCGGATAAAACTTTGGACTTTATTGTATATGACGGTACCTCAGTAACATTTAGGAATGTCAGCTATAAACAAGCTACCGATTATCACACCTTATATGCGGATACTTATGATATTGCTGCAAGGATATCAGGAACCAACAATATATTTTTAACATTAAAAAATGTTCAGCTTTTAGAAAACAGATTTTATACTATTTATATTTTTGGCTTTGCAAGAGATGCAAATTCTCCCGGATATTTAATTTTTACCGATGGGGCAAATCAATAAAATCAATTATTAATCCAAACTGTCGGCACCTTGATACCGTTTACAAATATAATATATTATACAACAAATATTTGATAAATAACGGGGAGGTGACTTTGTGCAATACTATTATGGTGATCAAACTACACTGCGGGTATTAGATGAAATAGAGTTTTGGAAGCATCAGGAAAGTGAACATACCGTAGTAATCCGTCAATTAGTGAGCGACTTGGAGGAAAACTTTGTTGAACAGCTTATAAATTGGGAGCAGGCCTTTGCTCAGGCCGAAGGAGTCGCAGTCCGTTATATTGAAGCAGTTATCAGGTCCATGGGGGTAATTGACCCCATTTTACTACAGAATATTAAACAGTTTACTTTATTTGCAGTCAACCAAAGCTGCAGCTTTGTTGCATTTTTAAATCAACTTACCGCCCAAAGTGAAGCGGTAAGAAGTAATGATACTGCAATAGTAGTAATTAATCATATTCGCAGGGAATCTGAATACTTAATCGGAATTGTTTCAGCAACTTTGAATTATTTTTAGCTTCCAAGTACTTTTAATGTATCTTACCGGGGCTGGCCAATTACTAGGGCACAGCCCCGGATTTATTTAATTCATTTATTTCTATGGTCTATGGTCTATGGTCTATCATCTATCGTCTATTTTCCTGACCCTTGAGATTAATATCCTCAGTTTCTCCTCATCCTTTTTACCCGGTTCTTTTTCGACTCCGCTGCCTACATCTATCCCTGAGGGGTCCCCTTCCTTGATGGCTTCAGCCACATTATCTGGGTTTAGGCCGCCGGCTATGATAAAAGGAATTCCACTCCAGCTTCTCCTGGCTTTGGGGATTAAATTCCAAGGAAAAACTTTACCGGTACCACCATATATATCTGAAACAAAAGTATCTAATAAAATCCTATTGACAGCTTTTTGCCGTACATGGGGAATGACCTCATCCCAACCCCTTCTTTCATCTACCCTAAAAGCTTTAGTAACCTGATAATTATCATTTATAAAATCCCGACAATATTCAGATGTCTCACTACCGTGAAATTGTAACCCTGTCAAGCCGCAGAATTCTGCTATTTGCCGGATTTTGTCTTTTTTTTCATCGACAAATACGCCTATCCTTTCTCCTCCCGGGGGAAGGGCAGAGATTATTTCTCTCACCTTTTCCGGACTAACCTTTCTCTTACTAGCTGCAAAGATAAATCCTAAAGCATCGGCACCTAAGGAAACTACTAGTTTGGCATCCTCTATGTTTGTCAGACCGCAAATCTTAATCCACACTAGAAGGCTCACCCCTTAAAAGCTCCCTTATTTTTGCCCCCGGCTCAGTACTGGTAACCAGCGCCTCTCCTACTAAAATAGCATCAACTCCCACTTGGGCCAGCTCTTGAACATCCTTGAAGGAAGAAATCCCGCTTTCACTCACCAATAGAGTATCCTGAGGTACAAACCTGGCCAGCTTCAGAGTTGTGGCAATGTCGGTTTGAAAGGTGGCCAAGTCCCGGTTATTAATACCAATAATTTGTGCACCACAACTTAATGCTTTTTCTAATTCTTCCCGGGTATGAATCTCCACCAAGGCATCAAGTTTTAATCTTTCTGCTATTTCAAGAAAATATTTTAATTCATTTTCCGCAAGAATTCTTGCTATTAAAAGAACAGCGTCTGCCTGCGCCTTATATGCTTCATATATCTGATAGGGATCAATAATAAAATCCTTACGTAACACGGGGAGCTTTACCCCTTCTTTAACTTTTTCGAGGTCTTCTAAGCTGCCTTGGAAAAACCTATTATCAGTAAGTACAGATATGGCTCTAGCCCCTGCTCTTTCATAACTAACAGCCAATTTAACAGGGTCATAATCTTCTTTTAATATTCCTTTGGAAGGAGAAGCTTTTTTGACCTCGGCTATTAAGCTCATACCTGGCTCAAGCAGGGCTTTGCTAAACTTTTTTTCCACCTGGGAAACTATTTCTCTCTCCAAATATTTAAAGGGTATCTTTATTTTATTGTCGGCTACTTCTCTTTTCTTATGGGCAATAATTTCTTCTAGAATCATACTCTCAATCATTCCTTTCGCTTACACCTATGACATAAATATGAAGATTCTAATTCTCCATTTTCAATTTTCAATTTTCAATTTTCAATTCTAAGAATAGCTCCCCTTTCTTAGTTATAGTAGTTGCTCACTTCTTTCAATTCTTCCAGTTTTTCCAGGGCCTGACCCGTATCAATAATATCTTGGGCTAATTTAACCCCTTCTTCTAGCCTTCCGGTAAGCCCAGTGGCAGAAAACACTGCTGCTGCATTTAAAACTACTATATCCCGGTGAGGACCCTTCTCTCCTAAGAGTACTCTTCTGGTAATCTCTGCATTATGTTGAGCATTACCACCCTTAAGACAATTAAGCTGGCTTCTTGATAAGCCAAAATCCTCAGGGGAAATCTCAAATGTTTTTATGCTTCCGTTATTTAATTGGGTAATTTTACTGGGACCCAGAGTAGAAAGTTCATCCAATCCTCCAGCACCGTAAACCACATAAGCAGCCTTTACACCCAATCTTTCCAGCCCTTGTGCTACAACTTCCGTAAGCTTGGCAGCATATACTCCTACTACCTGATACTGAGCACGGGCAGGATTTGTCAGTGGTCCTAGGATATTAAAGATGCTCCTGATACCTATTTCCTTTCGGGGACCTATGGCATACTTCATGGCTTTATGGAAATTGGGAGCATATAAAAACCCAATCCCAATCTGATTCAGCACCTGCTCCACCTCATTAGGAGCTAAATCTATTTTTACCCCTAAAGCCTCCAAAACATCTGCACTGCCGCTTTGGCTGGATACTGAGCGATTACCGTGTTTAGCTACAGCAAGACCAGCTCCCGCTGCCACAAAGGCCGACGTTGTGGAAATGTTAAAGGTACCAGTTCCATCCCCACCGGTGCCACAGGTATCGACTAGAACAGAATGCCTGCTCTTTAGAGGTAATGCTTTTTCTCTCATTACCTGGGCACACCCGGTAATTTCCTCAGATGTTTCTCCCTTCATCTTTAATGCCGTTAAAAAGCTGCCAATCTGGGCATCGGTTGCATTACCCCCCATAATCTCATTCATTACCCCATTGGCCTCTTCTTGAGTAAGATTTTCTCCCTTAGTCACTTTACTAATTGCCTCTCTAATCATTGCTAAACTCATCTCCTCTCAACTAATTTTCTTGTTTCTTGCCTCCTGCCTCCTGAATGTCAAATGTCTCAAACTGACTTTAATATTGTAAGAAGTTTTCTAAAACTTCCAGCCCATAACTGCTAGCTATAGATTCGGGGTGAAACTGCACTCCGAAGATTGGATATATTGAATGTTGGATAGCCATGACGCTACCGTCTTCACTTAAAGCTGTAACTACCAAGTATTCGGGTATGCTTTCTTTTTCAATAACCAGGGAATGATAGCGGGCAACTATAATATCCTGGGGTATGCTTGCTAAAATTCCTGTTCCGATATGGCTGATTACTGATGTTTTACCATGCATAGGTACTTCCGCCCGTACCACTTTGGCACCAAATGCTTTAGCAATACACTGGTGTCCTAGACAGACTCCTAAAATAGGAATTTTACCCGCAAAATGCTTAATCAGCTCCACACATATACCTGCATTTTCGGGAATACCTGGTCCGGGTGAAATTACTATTTTCTCGGGTTTCATCCTGTCTACATCTTCAATAGAGAGTTTATCATTACGAACAATCTCCATTTCTGCCCCTAGTCTTCCTAAACACTGGACCAAGTTATAAACAAAGGAATCGTAATTATCAATTACCAACAGCAAATTTTCCTCCCCTTTCCGCCATTTCTACTGCTTTCAAAATAGCCTCTGCTTTATGAGAGACTTCCTGGTATTCCCGTTCAGGCTGAGAATCAGCCACAATACCGGCTCCAGCCTGGATAAACGCCCGGTTTCCTTTAATAATTAGAGTGCGAATAGTAATGCAGGTATCCATATTACCTGTATAACTAATCCAGCCAACTGCCCCCCCATAAGGACCCCTGCCATCCGGTTCCAGCCGGTCTATAATCTCCATAGCCCTTATCTTGGGCGCACCGGATACCGTACCTGCGGGGAAAGATGCCCTTATTAGGTCAAAACAGCTATAACCTGCTTGCAGCTCTCCCGATACCCTAGAAACAATATGCATAACATGGGAATAATTTTCCAAAGACATGAAGTCTTGTACCTGAACGCTTCCATACCGACAAACCCGCCCCAAATCATTACGCCCCAGATCCACTAGCATTAAATGCTCTGCCCTTTCTTTTTCATCATTTAATAACTCCTCAGCCAATCTCTTATCTTCTTTTTCCGTTTTACCCCGAGGTCTGGTTCCTGCTATAGGACAAAGTTGGGCAACACCTTCTTCCACCTTTACCATTACTTCCGGTGAAGAGCCAATGAGATGAATATCATCAAAAGCGAGATAAAACATATATGGTGAAGGATTCAAAAAACGCAGGCTTCGGTAAATGTTTACAGGGTCTGTTCTCAGCTCAAATTGTATTTTACGGGATAGTACTACTTGAAAAATATCCCCGGCCCTAATATAACTTTGAGCTTTCTCAACCATCTCCTCAAATTGATTAGAAGTACAGTTAGAACGATAAAAAGTATCTTTTTTAATCAGGTTTTGCTTTATCGTTGAAATTTCCGGGTGCCTATTATTTAGTCGTGCATAAATCTTTTTAATTTTAACCTTGGCTTGTAAATAATCTTTTTCAGGCTCCCCCCCTACAGAGACATTGACTACAATCTTCATAGATTGTCTAACATGGTCAAAGATAACTAAAGTGTCGGTAAACATAAACAGACAGTCAGGATAATCGGTATCCAGCTTAGCTTTTTTAGGGAGATCTTCCCAGTAACGGATCATCTCATACCCCAAATAACCTACTGCACCCCCGCTGAAGCCTGGTAATCCCGGCACTTTCATCGGTTTAAAACTACGAAAAATCTTTTCCAGCTCTTTTAAAGGGTCTGAAGATGTCAGTTCAGTTTTCTGACCATTTTCAGTAATGATTATCTGACCATTTTTTGCTTGGAATATTAAGGAAGGTTCCACTCCTATAAAGGAATATCTGCCCATCTGCACTCCCCGTTCTACACTTTCCAAAAAGAAAGCATAACAGCCTTGCTTTAATTTCAAAAATGCCCCTAAAGGCGTCTCCAAAGATGCAGAGTACTCCTCATATATCGGAATTAAATTTGCTGTTTTGGCATGTTCTAAAAATTCTTCTTTCTTGGGTAAAGCCATGAATACTTTCCTCCTTATTCATAATCTGCAATAAAAAAAGCTTTTCATCTCTAATAAAATTAGAGACGAAAAGCTCAAGCTTTTCGCGGTACCACTCTACTTGCCCTGACGGGCCGCTCCTAACGGGTACGGGAACAGTATTGTTCGGACATTTTAAATGCCTTGGCAAATACCTATAGTGGCTACAGTACCATAAAAATACAAAAACCTTTCGTCCGCTAAGGACGAAAGGTTAACTTTCGTGGTACCACCTTCATTGGCTAATAAAAGCCCACTCACTATAAGTACGGGACAATACGTCCGATACCCGCCTTCTTTTAACGGTAAAGGTCTCCGGTAGGTTGCTACTTTTACCATAATAGGTAATTTCGTCCTACAGCTTGTGGGTCCATTCACTCTACTCGGTACACACCGAAATTTCACCATCTCCGGCTCTCTGAAGTGCCTGCAGTATGCTACTAATCCCACGCATCGCTTTTACTTTGTTTATTATTTTACTGTATTATAAGTGGTAATAACTTGTTCTGTCAAGATATTTTACCAGATAAACTTAGTACATAAACTTAGTAGATAAACTATTTAATCTTGGCATCATTGAACTTACGGTTTTTTCCAATTCCGCCTTTTTAAAAAGAAATAGATAATTCCCGCCACTATTAAACCAGCCAAAAAGTACTCAAGACTATAAATATATTCAGCCATTTCTTTAGCTCCGGCACTTGCGAGAGTTACCGCCACTCCAGCTAAAAGCATGCCCACTGTAAGAGCAAAAAAAGCATACCTGAATCTTATTCCAAATAGAAAGGCTAGGATGGCACCTGAATATATACCAGTTCCAGGAAAAGGAACTGCTACAAAGAGTAAAAGCCCAAATAATCCATATTTTTCTACCTTTTCCCCTTTGCCTCTGGTTTTTTCTAAAAGCCTCAGAAAAATGCCATTAACTATAGGGATTTTAGTTACTAATCTACTTAAAGGTTCTAGAAGTAATAAAAGTGGAATAATTGGTAAAAAGTTACCCAAACAGGCTAATACAAAGCTTTTCATGGGACTTATTCCTAAGGCTACTGCCAGAGGAATAGTTAACCTTAATTCTGTAAAAGGCACTGCGGATAAGAGCATTATCTGTATTTCCTGAAAATTTAACGAGAACATTTTACCTCCTACAAAAACGCAAACCAATTAATGGCCCTTCCACTACCAGTCACCAGCCACTAATAATTTGCCACTTTTAATAATCAATTTTAACCATAGCCTATCTTATAATTTAACCCCTATTACTATTGTATAAGTCCCTCGATTTCCTGAGAACTCAAAAAATCAGCTATATTTTGGGCTAAGAATGTAATTTTGTCATAATTTAATACTTTGGCCTTGTCTTCTTTAGTATGATTTCCCTTTAACCAGTCAGCGGACAAAATAGTTACGGAAGGTATTCCTAGTCTTCCCAAAGATTTGTGGTCACTGGTATTAACAGCGCTGCTATGACGAATAAGGTCCATATCCTGCCATAGGCTCCACTTAAAAAATAAATTATCAGTAATAGCTTGCGGTCCATCACTCCATTGAATAAAATCATTTCGCGACCCTGCGCCGATGCTATCTAAATTAATAGCTAATCTCACTTTTTTAATATCTATTGTTGGATTATCAGCAAAAAAATTAGACCCTATTAGACCCATTTCCTCAGCACTAAAGAAGGCTACAATAACAGAAAAGGGCAGCTCCGTGTTTTGTTTTAAGACTCTAGCAATTTCCAATACGGCACTAACCCCGGACCCATTATCATTAGCCCCGGGAAACAATTGCTTTTCCCAAATCCCAAGGTGATCAAAATGAGCGGAAAGAATAATATATTCCTGGGGTTTAGAACTGCTCTCAATTAAGCCTAGAATATTGTCAGAGAGCAGTGGTGAATAAGAATCCTCCAGGTAAAAGACCAGTCTTTGCCCCTCCCATTTTAACCCTGTTTTGGGTACCGGAAAGGTTTGGAAAAATGTATTACTAGTTCCTATGGGTTTTAGTCCCATATTCTGTAGCTCTTGGGCTAAAAATAAAGCTGCTTCAGCTTCGCCTGGGGTGCCGGCTCGCCGACCCTGAAAATCATCAGCAGTCAATTTTTGAATATGGTCTTTTATCCTAGTTCTCTCAACTATCACCTTGGCCTCTATATTGTCTGCTATCCGAGGCTCCCCTTCCTTATTATGTAATCCATATCCATAAAACAAGGCTACGGAAATTACACTAAATACAATTATTACAGTTGAGAAAATAATAAGTTTTTTCTTTTCCACCTTTAACCTCCTAGGCAGACACAGCTTACTTGTTCTTTGATTCTAATTCTCGTTTTTTCAGTAACTCTCTTATACTCATCTCTGATTCAAAAGCAAAGATATCAGCTTTTTCTATAATGCGGTCTGTCACCCTTTGTCCATAAAAATCCTGCAGCTCATTAAAATTTAAATTGCTGTTAATTATCCAGGCCTTGTCAAAATTATTTCTGTCCTCAATCAATATCCTTAACTGGTTTTGGGCAAAGGGAGTTATATTTTCTGCACCTAAGTCATCAATAATTAATAAATCCACTTTTTTCAAATACTCAAGCTGGGAGCCTTTTTTCTCTGGGTTCTCTTCCCGATTAAACTTATACTCCCTGATAATATCTAGAAGATCGTCTATACGCTTATAGATAACTGTACCACCCTGTTTTAAAACCTCATTGGCTATGGCTAGGGATAAATGGGTCTTCCCCCTGCCAACTGCTCCTGTGAAAAAAAGATTGTTCTGCTTTTCCTGATCAACTACCTTTCTGGCAAACTCTCTACAGCGGCGTACCTTTTCCTGCATAGCTTTTGCATCCCGGTATAAAGCAACCTCAAAATTAGCAAATTTTTTTGTCTCCATATTACCACAAATACCGCTTTTACGAAAAATATTGTCTAGTTTTTCTTTCGTATAACACTCACAAAGGACACCAGGTGTAATAAAACCCCTGTCTTCACACTTAGGACAATTCCATTCCGGCTCATAAATATTTATTGGAATACTATTAGCTTTTAAAATTAGTTCTTTTTCTCTGAGTAGCAATTTAACCTCTTTATCGATGTTAGCTGTCTTAAAGGAATTTTTCTTAAGTATCCCTGCACTAATTAGTTCATAGCTCAAGCGACTGACCTCATCAGCTATCTCTTTCAACCGGGGAAACTTTTTATGAAGCTCTTGGATCTTTTCCTCACATTCGCCAATTTTCCTTTGAATTAAAACTTCCCTATGTATCATGAGAAATAAACTTCCTCCTATTCAACCAAATAACTTAAATCTCTTTTATTCTTTTCTATTCCTTGTGTCTGTGTCTTTGTCTTTTTAGTGTTTTTCCTGGTTTCTAAATGTACCTTCAGAGCTTCTGGAGTTTTAATATCTCCCTGCTGCCAGTTCTCTAGTACTTTATCAACATAGCTAAAAGAAGGATCAGTAGCATGGATAGTTTGTTCTACCGCTAAGAAAACCATCTCATGGGAAAATTTCCATTGATTGACCCATTTTTGGTAGCATTCCTTCTCAATCTCTGTCGGATAGCTCTTGTGTCCTAACCTTTTTTTAATTTCCACAACCTTATATACGGTGTAATTTAAATTATCAAGAAATTTAGTTAGACTCTCTTTGTCTTCTACTTTTGCACCAAAAGCCATTTGAGTAAAAAAGCTAAAAGCATAATGCCTTCTAAAACTGCTTTGGTAGTAAACAAAGATTTCATATAGTAGTTCGTAAGACCAATTATACCGTCTGCCGGCTTTTTCTAGTTCAACTTTTTCTTTAACTGATAAGAACCTTCCTAGTTTTTTTTCTAATCCTTTAATAAACTGACCATAATCAATCTCTTCGGCAGTTGCCGCCGTTTCAACTTGAACTGGCTGAACCCCCATGTTTTGACTGATAATATCAAACATCGGTGAAAAATCAACTTTTTCCTGATCGGGATACCAGCTAATCAGACCTTTTTTAACCAGAGATTTAGCGGCATCCTGGGCATATTTATCGTTCTTTTTCACTTGATTTGAGCCACAGTATAAAAGATAGATAATTTTTCCAAGATCATCAAAATTAAGACCTAAAGGTTCCATAAAAGCAATTAAATTTTTGGGAACACCAATAAACCCGTTTTCCAAAAACCATGCGGTAAAATTTTGTTTAGTCATCAAATCACTCCCAAATTTAAGAACCCTTAATAAATTATACCATCTAAATTAGATTTATTTTAAAAAAAATTAAGCCTCTAAATTACGAGACTGTAAAACAATTCATTACTCTACATGGAGGGTCTTTATCCGGACATCAACATGTAAAACATTAAGTCCAGTCAAGTTTTCCACCAATTGGATAGTAGTGATCTGGTACTTTCGAGCAACCTGCCGTAGAAGAGCACCATACTGGACTTTAATATCGACCCCTATAGCTACCCCTTCCTCACCCATAGAAACATTAACCTTTAAAACCTGTTTTATCTCCGAAATATCTTGGGCAGCAGTCTTTGTTAACTGTTCAATGACATTTTCGGAAATAAGCAGCTTACCAAGCATATTAAACCGCGGCCTGACGATGGATTTTTCTCCTTCTTTGCGAGTATCCTTTTTCTTGAAGAAAAACTGCAGGGGATCTATCAAATAATTAGGAAAATCCTTTTTTACTTCTATGGTAGGTAAAGGGATAACATGTTTCCCAAAATCCTTTCTCATTCGCTGAGCCTTCATTATTTCTAATTCCGAGGATATATCCTCAATAAATATTATATTTTGGGGGTCAGGTAAATCCAAAGCCTCTGTTATTTTGTTAATCATTTTAACAGAAGTTCCCATGATTAAAATTTTATCAGGATTAACCTTTTTTATTTCTTCCTTAACTACATTGGCATGCTCAGGCTTCATAAAAATAGCCCTTTTTACCGCTTGGATAGCAGTCATTTCCCTTTTGGCTGAAAAACCGGCTAACTTCTTCCCATCTTTTATCAAAAGACCATCATCTATGATAGTATCAATACCCTTTTCAGATGCGACCAGCATTGCCTTATGACTTTTACCGGTTCCACTAGAACCTATTAGTGCAAATACTTCCAATCTTAACACCCCCTTGTTTAAGGTTGAGGCTTCGCTACATTTCATTCCGCTAGGTTAAGGTTAACAATTCGGGGACGGTTCTTGACTTGCGCTCTTTTTGTTATCAAATTAACGTTACTAAAATTAAATTTCGCCCAAATATGACAAAAATCCTTCTAATGTTCTGATATATATATAGTAAGTGCGTAAGTGCTTTAGTGAGAAAGTGTTCAGGAAATACTTCTAAAAATTATTCACACTTAAACACTGTCATTCATATTGACTCTTTAGCTGTCACACTGACATTAAATTTACTCAGAAGCTTACCCACTGTAAAATTTAACCCTTAAAGATTATCGGTACTTCTCCTCTAAAATCAATTCCCTCTTTGGTAATAGAGCATTTATAAGCATAGGCCTCAACGCCTAGACTCAAAGCTTGCCGTAAAGTGTTGCCAAATAAGGGGTCCATCATATCATGGGTTGTAAATGACTCAGCATCTTCCCTCATGATAATAAAAACAACAGCGGCTCTTTGTCCTTTATTTTTAAAGGTACTAAGCTCCTCTAGATGTTTGGTTCCTCTCTCTGTTGGTGCATCGGGAAACTTGGCCAGACCGTTTTCCACTAGGTTAACAGATTTAACCTCAACTAAATAATTATAGTTCTGATACTCCACTAAAAAGTCAATACGGCTCTTACCAATAGTTTTTTCTCGATAGCAGCTAGTGTAATTTATAAAAGGTATAAGTTTATCTTTCTTTAGCCAAATGGCAAATAGTTCATTTGCTAAATGGGAGTTTAAACATACTAAAAATCCATCTTTTTCAACCAGTAGTAAATCATAAAGGGTTTTCCTTAAGGGATTTTGGGCTTTTCTTAACCAAACTCTAGCTCCAAGAGTTAATAATTCGGCCATTCTACCTGAATTAGGTACATGGGCCTTAATTAGCATCCCGTTTAATTCTATTTCCGCCCGAAATCGATTATCCCGTTTGACAAATATTGCCTCTTGCAAGAAACCAAAGTTATAATCCACTCTTCTTCCTCCCCTGATAATATTATCATAAACAAGATAGTAATCTGCTAAACAAAAATGTTATTTAATTTATCTGCATTTATTAGCTATAATGGTTATAATATACAATAGTGATAAGGTCTTAAGGGTTACCCAGGAAATACTCTTATTAAGCTTACTCAAGTTGTCATTGCGAGCCCTGCACTTAATTAAGAACAAAGATTATCATCCAGCCAATTAAGTGCTGGGCGTGACAATCTATTGGGTCTGAGATTGCTTCAGTCGTACCTCCTTCGCAATTATCACGCGTTGCACGCAACCACGGTAAACGAAGGCATTCCCGTCATCCTAAGATCCTTCGGTCGTTCCTCCTTCAGGATGACACAGCTACTATCAATAGCTTTCATAACAATGACAAAATAAAGAATGAGCTATGGACTATGGACTATAGACTATAGTCTATTACTAGCTACTAATAACTAACAACTAGCACTGATAAGGAGGTGAATTATGGATAACAGATTGCAGCTAATAAAAGAGCTGACAGAATTACATGGTGTTTCTGGTTTTGAAGAGGAAGTGCGCCATTACATAAAAGAACGGCTGGAGAATATTACAGAAATAACCTATGACAATCTAGGGAGTATTATTTGCAAAAAAGTTGGTGCTGAGGAAAACCCAAAGATTATGCTGCCAGGTCACATAGACGAAATTGGCTTTTTAATCAATGCCATAACTAAAGAGGGCTTTTTGAAATTCATCCCTTTAGGGGGCTGGTGGGACCAGGTTCTTCTGGCACATCGAGTAATAGTTAAGACATCAAAAGGAAATATTCCGGGTATAATTGGTTCAACTCCACCCCATCTTTTAGATACTAAGGAAAGAGAAAAAGTCGTTGAGAAAAAAACCATGTTTATTGATATTGGTGCTGAAAGTAAAGAAGAGGCTATGGAGAAATTTGGTGTCCGACCTGGTGATGTAGTCGCCCCCGAGAGTAATTTTTCCTTGATGCATAATCCTAATTACATTATGGCCAAAGCCCTTGATGACCGACTAGGGGTAGCCCTTTTTATCGAAGTAATTGAGGAACTAGCTAAGATTAAACATCCTAATACTATCTATGGGGTAGGTACTGTGCAGGAAGAGGTAGGATTACGGGGAGCGCAAACCTCTACTGATATGATAAAACCAGATTTGACCTTTGTGCTGGATGTGGGAATTGCCGGAGATACACCCGGCTTAGAGGGATTACATATTGATGTAAAATTAGGAAAAGGCCCCATCCTGTTGTTAGCTGATGCTTCTATGATCCCTAACCGAAGCCTTAGAGATTTTGTAATAGATACAGCTAACTCCCATAATATTCCTTTGCAATTTGCAACTATGATGGGCGGGGGAACTGACGGTGGAGCTATCCATAAACACGGTTCAGGTGTCCCTACTGTTTCCTTCGGTATCCCCACCCGCTATATTCACAGCCATACCAGTACTTTCCACCGAGAGGACTATGAGAATCTATTTAGGCTTCTAATTGAATTGACTAAGAAGTTGGACGCCAGTACAGTTGATTTAATAAGGAAATAAGTCTCGACTTATTTCCTTATTATTTTTTCTTTTCCTGCAGAATTATGGTAAAATAATTTTACAAATATTTTGCTTATAAAAAATTAAGAATAGTAAGAATATAGGAGGTGCAATAATGAATTGGGTTCATCAGGTTCCAAAAGAGCTAGCTGAGAAGGTTGTTAAAATGCTGCACGATGTGACAGGCAATAATGTCCACGTTCAAGGTGAAGAAGGTGAAATAATTGCAACTACCCAGACCCACCGTTTAGGATTTAAACATCCTGCAGCTCGAGATATTATGGCAGGCAAAAAGGATTTTGTAGCAATTACGGAAGAAGAGGCAGCGACTATGGAAGGGGTTTTGGCTGGATATACTGGACCAGTTGAACTGAACAACAAGAGAATAGCTTGCGTAGGCATTACCGGTGATCCCAAGATGGTTGCCCCTTTACAAAAAATGGCTGCCATTATCGTCACCGAGGAAATTCAGAAAGATTTAGCAAATAAACAAAAGCAAGAGATAATTGAAAAAGTTGCTTTCAGAATTCAAGAAATATCGGCAGCTGTTCAGGAAGTATCTGCAGGAGCTGAAGAAATTGCCAGCACCTCTAGCTCTATGGAAAATGTTTCAAAAACTTTAGAAATTCAAATTAATGATATTAACAAAGTCTTAGAGTTAATCAAGAACGTTGCCGGACAAACAAATCTCTTAGGCTTAAATGCCGCCATAGAAGCCGCCCGAGCCGGCGAACATGGTCGGGGCTTTGCAGTGGTTGCCGATGAGGTACGTAAACTTTCTGCCCATTCAGCAAATTCCTTAAAAGAAATAAACCAAGTGCTAGATAAAATTAAAAGCATTATTTCCGACATTACCAACGGGATTAAACAAAATGCATCTACAACCCAAGAACAGGCCCAAGCTCTGCAGCAGGTAACAATCAGTATTACTGAAATTCAACAGGAGATAATTACTCTTACATAACAACAATAAACCACCACTCCACCTATTAGACCGCTCTTTTATAAGAGAGGTCTTTTAAGGTTTGTCCATATAATGGAAATTGAGTGTCTACATCGACTTCAAAGAAAAACATAGCGCGTCAGGATTTTTGATCTGGCGCGCTATCTGCATTATTTCAATTCATTTAATTGCTTTGCTAAATTATATGGGATTATTTGATTTGGTAAAGTATCGGTATAAGCTTTTTCCTTATGCATATAGTCAATAATCTCTTTTGACTTATGGTTTTTAAAAGTAGTAGCAACCGTTTCAAGAACACTTAATTCTTCCAACGAGAAACCCGAAATATTAACCTCTTTGTTAGGGCAAATTCTATAACTTATGTCATCATAGATAATTTCTTCTACTACTTTTACAGTTGGCAAATATATTATCTCATCATAAGCAATAGGTAAAGCTCCTAACGGCATGTGCCTATAAACCAAACCTGTCATTGATTTACCATGTCTTCCGTAGAAAATAGCATCGGCATACCATAATAGTTTCATTAGCTTGACTTTATAAAGATTATCTACAAACTGCGAAAAATAACCTATAACACTCGCTATCTTTTCGATATCCAACTTTTTATAGCCGTTAAGCTCACTCTCTTCCGGAAAGTTTACATAAAGGCTATTTATCTCTTGCTTCTTTAAATAAAGATTTCCCACCTCTTCAACCTTATTTGCAACATTTTTGCGGATTTTAGTATACTTTTCTAAAGTAAATCTGTCTTTATGCTTATTAATGCATTCCAATGCAAACATTGGATTTTCATATACCATACGCATTATATTATCGTATGTTTCATCCTGTATTGTTTTGGTTTCATACCTTGTAACAGTCACATCTCCCCATCCAAGCAATGCTGAAAAGTCACTTTGTGTTAATCCATAATAGCCTCTAATATCTGCAATTTCATTAGAAGTCAGCAAATCCTTTTTTTGGCGATAAGCGTCTCTTACCCTTAATAAGTTCTCATCCATTAGACCCGCCGGGACAAACTCATTTTCCTCTTCATCGCCTAATGGGCATAAATAATATACTTCTTCGTAATCGACTGTCTCATCTTTAAAGATCGATTGAGTTAATCTTTTCCTTAGCTTTAATGAATGAACCTTATTGCAAATTGGGCAATCCATCTGAATCGTACTAATTAAATAATCTTTGTTCATATTTTTACACTCCCTTTTATACCAAAATTAGGTGTGATGTCCTTTGGTCGGTAAAGGATACCTAGCGAAATGAAAAGAAACGCAAAACACTTTGCAATTTTTCCGGTCTCTAATTTTCGCCTTTATGTATACCTCCCTGTTTTTTATTCTTTTACCAAAGGCAAAAAAAGGTGGTAAGTTATTATCCTTGTCATCAATAAAAGTCTCCAAATACTCTGAAATATCTAAAGCTAACATCTGGTTTACAACATCGTTCTTATCAAAATCAAGAACTAGCAAAGTATTGGCAGTTGTATAGGGATCGGTTGGCAGTTCACTACTTTTCTTTAGCAATATATCTAAATCCCTTGATGCATCAAAATTCGGGTCAGTAAATACTTCTTTAAGTTCCTTAAGAAATGCTATTACATCAGTTTCAGGCGAAATTATCTTTAAACTCACTTCTTCACCTCCTGCAATAACATTGTATGCTATCAATTGATAGTATGTCAATTAAAAACTTACTTTTGATAATTATATCATAAACAAAATTTCAATTAAATAAACCTTAGAAAACAAAAATCCGGTAAATTTAATTGCAAACCTCAATCGGTACTTCTTACCAAGTGTTATATAGTTTTTCTTTCGTTCCAATTTAATTATTGTTAAGGTTTGTCCATTATAATTAAAACACAAGTAACCCCTAATTGTTTAGGGTATTTCTATGAACCTTAAAAAGTCTGATCTACTGAAATAGAATTTAAAGCAAATGAAAAATCCCTGTCAATAGATAAACCTACGGTTATGTTTTGACAGGGATTTTTTAACCTAACCTACCTAGGAAAGTCATGCAGTTAAAATAATGAGATTTTGGAAAGGAGGACTGATTATGAGTAGAATAAGGGCTCCCGACAAAAAAGTTTATCCCCCAGCTAAAATGAAATGCCGCGCAAAGTATATCAATTTTGGGCAAATAAAGCTTATTAAGAAAATTATATCACAAAAGGGAATTTAAGATATGATAAAGAGGAGGTATTTAAATGAAAGGTAAATTTAGAGTTATCCCTATAGTTTTATAGTATTTCAATAACTTCTCTCGCAAATAATAAGTTGACCTCCATTGGCGTAGCTGATACTTATTATGGTTTATATAATGCAACACTTGGTTCAAGTGATCCGCAACATCGTTGTTCTAAATTTGAGATTAATTTAAATAGAAATAGACTAGATAGTCAGACATCTACATTCAAAAGAAGTGTTGCCGCTCATGAATTTGGGCACGTTTTTGGTTTATCAGACCTTTATAATGCATTTCCAGCTTCCCTAATGGACCAAAACAGAAACAGAAATATAATATTTACACCACAACCTGATGATATTAATGGAGTTAATGCAAATTATTAAATTTTTTGTGATTTAAACGTATAAAGGAGCTGTTTAATTATGAAAAAAGGTAGATATATATTATTAACTCTACTGGTTATGGGATTGATATTAACACAATTGGTAGGATGTAGTTCTAAAAAAGAAGCTATCAAAGAATCCGGTGAGACCGTTGTTCATGCGGATTATGAAATGTATGGTGATATTGAAAAGTTAGTTAATAATTCAGATATTATTATTACCGGAAAAGTTAAAAAAGTTAACTCTGCACAGGAAATTAATGTTAGTTTAGAAAAAGATAACCCACTATACCATGTTTATACTGTATCTGAAATTGTGGTTGAAAAAGTTATTAAAGGAAATATCAACCCTGGGGATGTTGTAAAGGTAAAACAATTGGGCGGGGAAGTTAAGAATATTAAATATGTAGAACAAAATGTCAAGTATTTCTCAAAAAATATGAAAGGTATGTTTTTCCTAAAAACTTATTCCAATGATATCCCTTGTAGTTTATTAAATCCAGTTCAGGGTGATATAGAAATTATTGATGAAATTGCTAAGCCACATAAAAACAATATCTTGTTTGTAAATATTACAGAAGAGTAACTGGTAAATAAAGTTAAAAGTAAAGTGAAGTAAACAAAATACTCTGGTATGAATTAATGAAATAAATCAGGATTACTGTGATCCAAAGTTAAATAACAAAAGTCTTAGCTATTTGACCCATCTTTTATTAAAAAGGGTATTTTTTGTCCATTTTTCAAAATATCTGTCGAATTTTAAGGTATTTTTCCAGAAGGGTAAATTATCCCCCAAGAGAAATTTAATAATTAAGAAAATTTTAATAATTAGGTGATAATTATGCTTAAAGCAGTAATTGCTGAAAAAAATTTTAATAAACTTCATGTTTTTAAATTTAAAAAAACACAAGCCCTTGGGCTTGTGACAAGAAGGAAATATATTAAAGGGGGTATATGTTATTAATATGTCCCAATAGGGTAGCTTTAAAGTTCAACTTCCTGATTTTCTGAACGCATTACTGCTTTGACATTAGTATATATTAATAAAAGAAGCAGTATAAAAATTATGATTGAAATAGGTCTCATAATAAAATACTGTAATAAACTGCCGGATTCGGACTTAGCAATACTTAATGATTGACGAAAATTTTCTTCAGCCAAAGGCCCAAGAATTATTCCCAATACTATAGGTGCAATAGGAATATCAACTTGCCTTAAAACATAACCGATTAACCCAAAAACTATTGCCAAAAGAACATCAAACAGATTGTTTCTTATGCTATAAGCACCAAATATACACAACGACAAAACAATAGGGATTATGTATTTAAGTTTAATCTTTAATATTTTAGAGAAATACGGAACACCATAAATACCAATTAGCCCCATTATGAATACGGTAACCAACATACCAATCATGAAAGTATATACAATCTGAGGATTAAGTTGGAATAATCTTGGCCCTGGTATTAAACCATGAATAGTTAATGCCCCATATAATATGGCAGCAGTAGCAGAACCAGGAATACCAAGGGCTAGCAGAGGAACTAAAGAACCTCCGACAGCAGCATTATTAGCACTTTCAGGGGCGATGATCCCATCAATACATCCTTTGCCGAAGAGTTCCGGATTTTTTGAAGACCTTTTAGCTTCCCCATAAACTATAAATGTTGCTATTGCTCCTCCAGTTCCAGGTAAAATCCCAATAAAAGTGCCTAAAAGTGATGACTTTATTACCAATAAGGGTTTTTTTACGAGATTTAGAAAAACTTCTTTAAATGTTATTTCTTTAAAGGGTACATTTATAAGGCTACCATCTCTACTACCCAGTTGACAAAGCATTTCATTTATCGCGAAAAGCCCAATCATGGCAGGAATTAAAGGTATTCCACCTTTTAATTGATTAATCCCAAAGGATAATCTTTCAGTCCCACTCATAATATCAGGTCCGATAGTACTTAATAATATACCAAATGCCGCTGCAAATAAGCCTTTATAGATATTCTTCCCAGTTAAGCTACCAACAACTGCCATCCCAGCCATGGCCATTAAAAACATTTCAGGCGGACCAAATTTTAGGGCAACTTTAGCGAGTATGGGAGTAAAAAATATTAGGACTATTACCCCAATAAAACCACCAATAATACATGCCGATATAGAATAATATAAAGCTTCCTTAGCTCTTCCTTGTTGAGCTAGAGGAAATCCTTCTAAAGCTGTACACGCGGCAACTTCTGTCCCAGGTGTGTTTAAAAGAATTGCCGAAATTGACCCTCCATAGTTAGATCCCATATAAATTCCACCTAACATCAATAACCCTGCTGCGGGATCCAAATTAAAAGTAAAGGGAAGCAGCAGGGCAACCCCAATGGGTCCGTTAAGGCCTGGCATTGCCCCTAAAATAACACCGACAGCTGTCCCAATAATAGTTAAAAGTAAAGTAATCGGGTCAAATATGGAAGCTATTGATTGGATAACATATTCCATTTTACTGCCTCCTTGTAGGATAATTTCTTATCCTCTACGATAGGTTTATTATCGTTTTTATTCTAAGAAATAGTCTTTGTTCGCAGTTACTATTTCTTTCACCTTTGAATCCGATTTCTTTATAAATTCATCCAATTCGGCCCCACTCATATATTTAACAACCTCGCCAGTATTACTTAACTTTTCAATTAATTCCTTATTCTTACCAACTTTATCAGCAGCAGTTTTTATTATATTAACTACATCTTCGGGAGTACCTATAGGGGTAGTTAATATTCTAGACATCATTACCTGAACATCTAACCCTTTTTCGACAAAGGTAGGTACATCTGGTATTTTTTCTGACCTTTCATCACTTGCAATGCCAATGACAGTGCAACCTTGATCTATTGCTGCCAAACCAAATTGAATGGCAACAAATGCGGCATCAGTATGGCCTCCCACGGCAGCATTCATAGCTTTAGAGCCACTTGTAAAATTTACAATTTGTGTTTTTATTCCTGCTGCTTGTTCAAGTTGAGCGACACTGTAAATATGTCCATCTCCACCTACCGCCACAGATATTTTCCCAGGGTTCTCCTTAGCATATTTTACAAACTCTTCAATAGTATTAAAGGGGCTATCTTTTTTAACCACTAACACCGTTGGCGATTTAGTAAAGGCTGCTATATATTTAAATTTATCATTGTTATACGAAGTATCTTTATAAGAGGACATAACTATATTATCCGGATAACTTATAAATGCTAAATTATAGCCATCAGCTTTACCATTTTGAAATTCAGTCATACCTAATTCGCCTTTCGCTCCTGGCTTATTTACTATAATTACCGATTTGCCAAGTTCTTTTTCCAAAAATCCGCCTACAACACGAGCAGTAGTATCAGTACCACCACCTGCAGAATAGGAAACTATAGCCTGAATATTTCCTTTTGGATAATCTATTACAGGTTTTTTGTTCTCGGGAGATTGAGCTTGTTCGTTTTTCTCTTCCGAACACCCTACCATCATAAATGATGTTATTAATAGAGTAATCACCAACAAAATAAACATTCTGAATTTTAAATTCTTTTTATTTAACATAAATTCTCTCTCCTTTATATTTTATCATCAAATAAGTAAACCTGTGGGAGTTATCAAGCTCATTAGTAGATGAAAAGCTAAATACAAAATTAAAATTGATACCAAACTAAATACTATTCCTTTTAGAAAAGTATCTAATTTCCACGTTTTATTGATATGTAAATACATAAATAGAAGTAATATTGTTACCGCAGAATAAAAACCTAAAAATTTTAATAAGCTATAGGTTACCACTAAACCAACGCCGGCTATGATCACATCTTTATTCATAATCTTACTTTTTTTCGAACCTAATTTGCCTCTGGCTGTGTCAAAAACTAATAAAATCCCCATTAAACCAATAATCAATAAGGTAATTCTAGGAAATAATGCAACTTGGGATGGAAGCATAAATGTCTGCGTGTAAAAAATTACTGCAATAAATAAAAAAACCAAACCTGTCACAAAATTAGTATTTTTTATTAACCGTAGTTCTTTTTCATTATTCAAACAACTACCCCCTTAGTATCAACTGATATGTGTTTCAATATGGCCTATTAATTCATCCTTGGAAATTAAGCCACCTAGACGTTTTTCCACTTCTCCATTTTTAAAAATTACTACAGTAGGAATTCCCTTTATTCGCATTCTTTTAGCTAATGATTTGTACTCATCCACATCTACTTTATACATTTTAACTTTTGTTGAATAATCCTCTGCCATTTCTTCAATTAAAGGTAAAAGTTCGGAACACACTCCACATCGTTCAGCTTTAAAAAAAACCAAAGCTAAAGCCTTTCTTTCAAATACTTTCTCATCGAAATTCTTATCATCCAAATCAACAAGTATATTATTCATACTGCCCTCCTTTCCAAACTATTTTTCTTACTATCTATTTAGGCAATTTTAAATTTTCAATTAATTCCTCGGACCAATCTTGTGTTATCTGTCCCTTATTATCTAATAAAAATATAGCTGGAATTTTCTCCACATTATATTTAGAAGCAATCCTTTGATTTCTCGAAATATCGACTTTGACTAATTTCATATTGCATTTTCTTTCTAAAATTAGTTTATCCAGCAAAACCAGTTTATTAATACTTACCTCACTTAAAGGACTCCAAAAAGCGAGTACTACAGTCTGATTGGCATTTTGTATCTGTTCTTTAAATGCTTCCTCTTCTAAAATGTATCTCTCAGCGGAAACTGCAGCAATAGCACCATCATTAGCAGCAGTCACAACCTGCCTAAGATATTTCGCCCGGGCATCACCTATTGCATAAACTCCAGCTGCCGAAGTCTCCATTTTTTCGTTAGTAATAATATATCCTTTTTCATCTAACTTTATCTTACCTTTCAGAAAATCTGTTCTAGGTACTATGCCTATATAAATAAATACACCTTCACAGCTAAGTACTGATAATTCTCCGGTTTTCAAGTTTTTGATTACTGCTCCACTAACCTCATCTTTTCCATTAATTTTAGAAAGGACTGAATTCCAGACAAACTCGATTTTTGAATTATTAAAAGCCCTTTCAGCACTAAATTTATTGCAATCTACTATACCCTGGTCGTGAATTACAATAACAATAACTTTTTGTGCAAATTTAGCCAAATAAATGGCTTCTTCAATAGCTGCATCTCCATTACCCACGACTACTACAGTTTGATCCTCATAAAATTCTGCATCACAAGTAGCACAATAGGATACACCATTACCTTTAAATTCTTGTTCTCCTTGGATATTTAATAATCTCGGTTCTGCACCAGGTGCTAAAATTATGGTCTTTACCTTGTATTCATTTCCTTTACCTGTTACTAAGATTTTAATTTCATCATCAATTTGCAAATCTACAATTTCTTCCTTAATAATTTCTGTACCAAATTCTCGAGCATGTTCTTGCATTTTTTGAGTTAAATCTGGTCCTGTAGTACCACCAGGAAAGGCTGGATAATTTACCAGTTCCCTAGTAGTATAGGCCTGACCCCCAGGTATTGCTTTTTCAAAAATAACAGTATTCAACTTAGCCCTAGAACCATATATACCTGCCGTCAATCCGCCAGGACCGCCACCAATAATTGCTAAATCATATATCGACACAATTCTCTCCTCCATGTAAAAATACAGCCTACTATTATAGAAGATTTCCTTATTACTTTTATAACTGCCTTCTTCCCGAACTTATTCAGGAAGAAGGGCTAAATTTAAACTTTATAAAGTAAAACTTACTCCAGGTGGAGTCTTGACTCCATCTGAAGTCTTTAAATTAATTAATCCTCTAATGCTTGGTAAATTATACCACCTTCAACATTTCTAGGAATAGGCAATTCAGTCAAATGGCATATAGTCGGAACTATATCAATAGCTGATACATTTCTGTTAATCAACTCACCTTTTTTAATGCCTGCACCCGTAACCATGAATAAACATCCTACTGAAGTATCCTTGTAACTATCAGTTGTTAAAGATGTACCATGTACCCTAGCCCAGCTTGGATTAAACAAGAAATAAATATCTCCGATATGATCACCGAACAATCCTAAGATAGATGCATCTTTTTTACTTAAAGCTAATTTAATTGGTCGTCGTCCATTTCCACTATCTCTATAAGCGTATAAATCATCAATAATTTTTTCAACCAAAGTATCATATTCTTCTGGGTCAACACTTCCATGAGGTTCTCTGCCTTTGAGATTTATATAAATATAACCGGAACGTTGACTTATTGCTTTAGTTTTTTCCCAATCTATTTCTGCTTTACCGTCCTCTCGTTTAACAACTGTATATCCCAGGTCCTCTAATACTTTACCACCAACACTCCAAGGGTCACCAAGTGCAGGTATTTGACAACCTGCTTCATTACTCATACCTGCATGGTCTGAAACAACGAATATCAGAGTATCTTCATCTGCTATAGTCAAAATATCTCCAACAAATTTATCAGATATTTCATAATACTTTCGTAAAATATCCATATACTTTTCATGATCTGTAGAATGTTCTTCAAGAATTTTATTTTGGTATAAATGGTTAGCAGTATCCAAGGCATGAACATGGAAATACAATAAATCCCACTCATGATTAGAAGTCAAGTATTGTAATGCTTTAGCGTACCATTCATACATTTGGACCTGAGCCTCTAATTGGATATCATCATTACCACAATCGGAATAATGTAACATAGGTCCAATATTATCATAAAGTTCTTGACCGACTTCCTTCGGATAAAACCATTTTTTATTAGATAGGTCTAAAGGTCTGGCATAATATAAGTCTAATTTGCTACCATCATCCTTCATGTCCACAATTTTAACTTTATAAGCCACTGGTATATTTTTCCCATTGATCTTAAAGTTATCATAAATCCAATTACTCCACTCACCTGCACGAACTTCTCCAATAGGTTTCTCATCATCTTTACTTATATATATTTCGAGTTTATTATACTTTTGGCCATCTTCAGAAATAATTAAACCGTATCTCCTTTGTTCCCCGTCATTTAAAGGCAAAACTACTTCTTTAGCTGAAGAATCTGCTTTTTTCCAACCACTATTAGGTTTTATAGGAGTAATTGCGATATCTATTTTTGCCTCATTTGGCTCTATCCTTTTTTCTGCCAGGATTTTAGCCATCTTACCACCCGGGAAGGAAGTAGCCGCAGTCTCTTCTCCTGCAACATCGAAGGTTTTCTCATCTACTTCTCCTTCAACCATACAATTTGTACCGCTTTGGTCCGCCGAATGAGGAATTTCCTGAATAGCAAAATCCCCTTCTTCGCAATAGTAAAATCTTTCACTATCTATTAGAGCCCTACTATTAACAGCAATTCCAGTACCATCAACATAAATTGTATTGTTTTTTTCGGTGGGAGGCCAAGCTGTTGGATAATTAAAAACTATACTTTTTCTACCTGCACGAGCGGCAGCATCCCAAATAAATTCAGCATTACATAGTTCGGAATTAAATCCATAGGAAAGTTTATCCAAAGGGTCCCCTGATTTATGATTCCAAAAACAGGTTATTCCATGAGTGCCAGGGAGTGCTCCGGTTGCTAAACTTGCCCAGTTTGGTGGAGTAATTGTAGGATGAACACCAAACATGGATAATTCCTCGTTTGTCACACCCATATTTTTTACTTTTTCTAAATTAGGCATTTTTCCTTCAGCCATAAATTTTTTGACCATCAAAGGGTCTGCTCCATCAAGGCCAATAAGAATGGCTTTTTTTGCTTTTCTTGTAACCATTTAATTTTCCTCCTTCGTATAATTTTATATTTCCATTTTTTAATAGAACTACTTTTAGAAATATTCAAAAAGTTATGACTGAACCTACAAGGTGTTTCCTTGCCACAGGTTAAATTCTTTATTTTGATACGGATATTCAAGAATCGCTTCCTCAATTAATTCCATTCCTAATCCGGATTTGTTAGGAATTACAAAATGTCCATTAACCACTTCCGGTCGCCAAGTAACTAAGTCTTTTAAATATTGAGCTTCAAAATCTTGAAAAGCCTCTTGAATTAGATAATTGGGTGTACAGCCGGCTAACTGTAAGCAGGCCGAGGTAGAAATAGGTCCGGATGGGTTATGTAAGGCCACGGGAATATATTCTGCATCAGCCATCGCCGCAATTTTTTTAGCTTCCAAAATTCCCCCTGTATGAGTTAGATCTGGTTGAATTACACCGACACATCCCCGTTTAATAAGATCCCGAAAACCATATTTAGTATATAATCTTTCTCCTGCAGCTAACCTAATATTAGTCTTTCGGTAAACCCTTTCCATCGCATCAATATTGTCATAACTAACTGGCTCTTCAAACCAAAATGGGTCATATTTCTCTAGCATTTTAGCTATTTCAATAGCAGTTTCCGTACCAAAACGACCGTGTCCCTCAATCATAATCTCAACTTCTTTTCCTACTGCATCTCTTACTGCCTCTACCTCTTCCATAGCTTGCATTTTTTCTTTTCTTGATAATTCACGGCCAAAAGGTTTAAAAGGATCAAATTTTAATGCAGTATATCCTTTGTCTACAACTTTTTTAGCTTGTTCATAATAACTTTGGGGACCTTTTGCACCAAAGGACCAGCCATTAGCATAAGCTTTAACACTATCTCTTACTTTTCCACCTAGTAAACGCCATATTGGTTGATTTAAAGTCTTTCCTATAATATCCCACAAAGCTATTTCTATAGCACTTAGAACCGTCATCATAATAGGTCCTCCCTGCCAATACTCATTACGGTAGAGAGACAAGAAAATTTCTTCAATATTAAAAGGGTCTTTTCCAATTATATGACGATTTTTAAGCAGAGAAATCGCTTCAGCTACTATGTAGGATTTCCCTTCAACAGTACCCTCACCTAATCCCGATATTCCTGCATCCGTTTCTACTTTTACCCAAAGTAGGTCTTTACGCTCAGTACCTATCAAATATGTTTTTACATCAACTATTTTTATTTCAGACATATTAAAACTATCTTTATTCATTGTTCCCCCTTCTTTAATAGAATTAATTTATGCATAAAATTAATTTATCCTCTGTTTGTATGATACGTTATAATACGTATTAAGTCAATATGTATTTCCGCAATTTTTATTAAATTTTGAAAATAAAACACTTGATTATTTAATGATTTGAAACGTATTATATTGTTATATGCATATTATTTATTAGTAAATGAAAGGAGTATACTATTTTGAATACAAAGTTGAATAAGGACAGCTCGGAACCTTTATATATCCAATTGTCTGATACTATCGAATATAATATTAATACAGGAATTTATCCTCCGGGATCAAAAATTCCCTCCGAACAGGATTTAATGGAAGTATATAAAGTAAGCCGGGTAACCGTTAGAAAAGCAACACAATACCTAACAACTAAAGGCTTAATTGTTAGAAAACAAGGGATGGGTACTTTTGTTAATAAACCGGTTATTTCCCAAAGTATTGATGATTTAACTTGTATTTTTCCCTCTCTATTAACCAAGGGGGTTAGTCCTAAGCTAGCAATTCTAGAGTACCAATTAATTTATCCAAATAAGGAAGCACAAACCAATTTACAAATTTCCAAAGACGAATTAGTTTTGAAATTTACCCGCAGATTTTCAGCTAATAAAACTGTATTAGCTATTGCTGAAATGTATATACCTAATGAAATTGCCAAACACTGGTCTCAAGAAGAAGCATCCATTAAGACACTATTTTGGTTACTTCAAAAAAACGTTGGTATTAAACTAGGAAGTTCACAAGTAAAAGTACGGGCAGCCTTAGCTACCAAAAAAATTGCTGATTGGTTACAAGTACCAAAAAGAAGCCCTATACTGGAATTAAGACGTTTAACATATTCTGATGAACAGAAACCATTAGAATATACTCTACTCAGCTTTCGTGGTGAATCTTACGAACTTACTACTAAGGTTATTTCCGGCGGCTTAGTATTAATGGAACAAAACCAGCCCTTTTCACAAGATTAATCAAATTTGAGATCGAGTAGTAGGAAAAATTAATTAACCTTTCCGTTCTCTCAAGTCGAATAACGCATCGGATAAATATCCTTCGAAATGTATGCAAAAAACTAAATTCTGTTTTGAATGCTCCTCCTTCATTGACTTTCGCTAATGCTTCCTACCACTAAACCTACTATAATTTTACCGCCAAAATATAGCTCATACGAGAAGCACAAAACACAAAAAACTGAGACTAGCTCAGTTTTTTGTGTTTTCTTAAGTTACCACCAACGGATAGATTCTGTAACATAATCCCTTATTGCTACAAAATCAGGGTCATCAAATTTTCGCGGTCTGGATAAATCTTTCAATGCCTGGCATGTCGGGAATAGAAACGCTTACGTGAAAAACAACAATTTTTCTGTAGAATTACAAATACCAAAACATGAATTGGAGGATTAACCGTCAAAGAATTGAGAATGAAGAATTGAGAATTAATAGTTAAAAATTAAAATCTTTCATGATTATTTGTGTCTTAGGTATAGCGAAAAGGATGATAGTTAAAATGTTTAATTTAGAAAAAATGTCCCATAAAATAATAAATGTTTTATTTAATAATTCAGGTATAGATGAATTAACTAAAGCTAAGGCCGAATACGGTCTTTCTTTATTATTGGGTATTTTTATTGAACTGTCTTTTTGTTTATTAATCGCCGGAATTTTAGGCTTATTCCGAGAGGCCTTTTTATTAATGACTTTTTCACTGATTGTCAGAGTCTTTGCCGGTGGTGCCCACTGTTCCAGTTATGGCAGGTGCCTCTCCTTTACCATATTCTTTTATATATTTTTTTCATATTTAGCTAAATATCTCTCTATATTTTTGTCCCTTAATTTATTATACAGCTTGTCTTTATTATTTTTAATAATTACAATTTACCTGTTTAAAAAAACACCCCCCCTCTTTATAAAAATACTATTTATAGATGGTGTTATATTAATTAGCTTTTGGCTTTTAGGCATTGCAGCAGATTATATATTTATTGTTAACCTGGGAATTTTACTGCAATCTTTAATGGGGACTGAAACCGGCAGCAATATAGTAAAAAGCATTGACACTTGGATGATAAAAATCGGAATATAGTGCATTTTCGTTCCATATATGACACTTTCGTTCCCAATTTAATTATTATTGAGGTTTGTCCATTATAATAAAAACAAGATATCTTTAAGAGGTGAATACTGGTCATGAACAAACTTAGAACCCTTATGTTGTCAATGTTAACTTTTGGTCTAGTATTAGTTAGTTCACTAGGCGGGGTAACCCCTAACTGTTTGGGGTATTTCTATGAACCAGAAAAACCTAATCTACTGAAATAGAATTTAAAGCAAATGAAAAATCCCTGTCAATAGATAAACCTACGGTTATGTTTTGACGGGGATTTTTTAACCTAACCTACCTAGGCAAGTCACAAGATTAACATAGATTTTCGGAAAGGAGGCCACTTATGAGTACAATAAGAGCGCCAGACAAAAAAGCTTTATCCCCCCAGCTAAAATGAAATGCCGCTCAAAGCAAATCAATTATGGGAAATAAAGCTTGTGCTTAAAATTATATCACAAAAGGTAAAAATCGAATGTATAATTAGGAAGCTGCTAAACTCAATTTTTTTGATAGAATTATGGA
This sequence comes from Clostridiaceae bacterium BRH_c20a, assembly GCA_000961765.1. GTDB lineage: Bacteria > Bacillota > Peptococcia > Peptococcales > BICA1-8 > BICA1-8. The sequence continues at coordinate 182,475 of LADT01000086.1, forward strand.
ATTAGATACCAAAATGCACACTATCCAGTTTGTAGGAATAAAAATGAACTGATCATTAAAAAGTGAATAAGGTGCTGCAGGAGAAGAAGAAAGAGGGCATGCCAAAACCTGCTTTGGAAGGCTACATAGAATGACCGGATGGGCGGTCCCGCACATGAAAAAAACAGCCTTTGTGGTTTTAGAATCTCTGAGAAAAGAGCCTCCCATTCTGAAAGGTTGTTCTCTAATGTTTTCAGATTAGTTCTGCATAACTATGAATAAGTCCAGCGGTTAAATGTCAACAATGAATTGGAAAAAAATATTGAATAATTGCGGTTTTTTTGGCTAAAAAGAGACAAAAAAGGAACACCCTAATAAACCTACCAAAATTAATTGGAAAAAATGGTAGTAAATGGTATGCCGATTGGAAATTACTCTCCTTTTGGCGGCGTATAAAGCCGGTTGCTATGCAGCAGGGCATAGACAAGACGGACAAATTTTCTGGCAGTTAGTGCAAGTGCTCGTTTATGTGGCGTTTTTGGGGTTTGGCTGTACTTTAGATCATAGAAGCGTTTAAACTCGTGATCGTGCATTCTCACTTTGTTAGTGGCTTCCATGATGTAGTAACGCAAATACCTGTTACCAAACTTAATCAAATGAGTGTGTGCAGCCGTAAAATTGCCTGACTGGTGCTTAGTCCAGGCAATACCCGCAAACTTAGCTAAAGCAGCGTGATCCTTGAAACGATGAATATCACCGATTTCTGCTACAATACCGGCAGCATAAACAGGGCCAATCCCTTTGATAGAAAGTAGTGTATTGGGGAT
>LADT01000020.1 GCA_000961765.1 Clostridiaceae bacterium BRH_c20a
CAAAGAGTGGACAAAAAGCAGATACGTTCGACTTCTTAGGATTCACTCACTATTGTGGAAAGAGCAAAGCGGGTAAGTTTAGAGTTAAAAGAATCACTAGCAAGAAAAAGATGAGGTCGAAAGTTGTAAAGATAAAGCAATGGCTGAGAAAAAGTTTAACAAAGCCAATAGTACAACTCATAAAAGAACTAAATGTAAAACTACAAGGGCACTATAACTACTATGGCATCACAGATAACACTCCAGGAATAAAGAAGTATGCGTATATAGTTAGAAGAGCCCTATTTCGACACATCAATCGAAGGCGACAAGGAAAGCCATGTGATTTCTTGAAATTCGAGAAACTAATAAGTAAATACCCATTGGCTACACCGAGAATTCGTGTAAGTATTTATTAGACATGAAGACGGAGGCGAAAGTTGTTATGAAGAGCCGGATGCCTTAATAGGGCACGTCCGGTTCTGTGAGAAGCGGGTGCAGTGATGCACTCCGTTTACTCGACTCTGGTTGCAATAAAGCTAAAGAAGTGGTATGGTAAATAGAGGGTGCTTAAAATATGCCAAGAACAGGAAGAATTAAAAGCGAAAGTGGAATATATCATATTATATTACGGGGAATTAATAGACAAACAATATTTGAGGAAGATGAAGACGCTATAAAATTTGTGGAAACTTTAGGGGAGTATAAAGAAAAAAGTGGTTACAAGCTGTATGCCTATTGTTTGATGGGAAATCATATACATTTGCTTCTTAAAGAAGAGGACGAAGAATTAGGAATAATTATGAGGCGGATAGGTGCGAGCTATGTTTATTGGTATAATCTAAAATATAACCGCTGCGGGCATCTGTTTCAGGATAGATATAAAAGTGAACCGGTTGAAGGTGAAAACTATCTATTAGCAGTATTAAGATATATACATCAAAATCCCTTGAAGGCAGGATTAGTAAAAGATATTGGGGATTATAAATGGAGTAGTTATTGTGAGTTTATAAATAAAGGTGAAATCATAGATGTTGACTTTATATTGGGACTTTTCGGAAAAGAAAGAACAAAAGCAATTGATAACTTTAAATCTTTTAATGAAATTTTCTCTAATGAAGGCTGTCTGGATATAGAAGAAAGGAAAAAATTAGCGGATAATGAGGCAATAGAAATTATTAAAAAAGTGTGTAATGTACCCCACTGTATTGATCTGCAAACAATAGAAAAAGAAACAAAGAGTAAATATTTGAGGTTACTTAAGAAAGAAGGATTGTCTACACGTCAAATAGCAAGATTGACGGGTATAAGTAGGGTTATAGTTTTAAAAGCTTAAGAAGTAGACGTTCTACTGATAAAGAGTCTGAAGATCCAAATGGAGAATGATCTCTTATAGTGTTGCTTAAATGTAGGCAGGAAAGACTTGGCGTTTAATAAAATTTGTAGTTATGGTACAATTGATTTAATTGAGAAGTGATAATGGACAATTGAGAATTGACCCGTAACTTAATTAAAGAATATTAGATAGATACATAATTAATTGAACAGTTTAATTGCATTATATCTGTTATTTTAGAGGTGTGTTCATGAATAAATACATACGGCTAATTTCCTTAGGTCTAATTGATATTATTCTAGTTAATATAGCTTTATATGGATCATTATATTTACGGTTTGATGGAAGAATTCCTGCGAACTACTTAGCAAGCTATAATAGGCTAGCAGTATTGTTTACTATAATTTTATTAGGTAGTTTTTTCATTTTAGGTTTATATAACAGGTTGTGGCAATATGCTAGTATTGGGGAATTATTTTCAGTAATAACGGCTGTTACCTTAGGTACTATTATAAACACAGCTCTGGTTTATTTTATTATGCAGGGTGGTAAATTACCTTTGCCAAGGAGCTTTTTCCCGATAAGCTGGTTATTAAATATTTTCTTAATAGGTGGTTCCCGCCTGTTATGGCGCCTTTTAAGAGATTATGGTTTTAGGCCATTACAGCAAACAGGAGGTAAGCCTATATTAATTGTAGGTGCTGGAGATACTGGAGTTCTTTTGGCAAAGGAGCTTAAGAGGCACTATAATGGTGAAATTAATTTTATAGGGTTTGTAGATGATGATTCCTCAAAAAAGAATTCTAAGGTATTGGGAGTACAAGTATTTGGGGGAAGGGATATAATTCCTCACCTAATTACTAAGTATAATTTAGAGGAAATTATCATTGCTATACCTTCTGCTTCCGGTAATGTAATTAGAGAGATTGTCAGTATGTGTGAAAAATCTAATGTAAAAATCAAAATATTACCTGGTATATATGATCTTATAGAACAAAATGTAACAGTTAATCAGATACGGGAAGTGCAAGTTGAGGACTTGCTTGGAAGAGAACCGGTAAAAGTTGATCTTGAAGGTATTTCAAATTACTTGAATGGACAAGTCATCCTAGTAACTGGAGCCGGGGGATCTATCGGATCGGAACTGTGCAGACAGATATTAAAGTATACTCCAAGTAAGCTGCTGCTCTTAGATAACTGTGAAAATAATATGTATGATATAGAGATGGAGTTACGAGGCAACTATCCTCATGCTGAAATTGTTGCCCTGGTTAAAGATATAAGAGATAAAAAAACTATTGAACAAATATTTGCAAAATATAAACCATATGTTGTCTATCATGCAGCAGCCCATAAACATGTACCCTTAATGGAAGTAAATCCTGAAGAGGCAATTAAGAATAATGTAATAGGTACATATAATTTAGCACAGGCTGCTGATAAATTTGGGGTAAAAAAGTTTGTGCTAATTTCCACTGATAAGGCGGTAAACCCTACAAGTGTAATGGGTGCTTCGAAGAGATTAGCGGAAATTATTATTCAATATATAGATAAAGCTAGTAAAACTAATTTTGTAGCTGTTCGATTCGGTAATGTACTTGCAAGTAGAGGAAGTGTCATTCCTTTATTTAAAAAACAAATAGCTGAAGGCGGACCAGTTACGGTCACCCATCCGGATATGGTGCGTTATTTTATGACCATACCGGAATCTGTTGAATTAGTTATTCAGGCTGGTGTATTAGCTAAAGGTGGGGAAATATTTGTATTAGATATGGGAGAGCCTGTTAAAATCCTTGACCTAGCAAAAACATTAATTAAGCTATCGGGATTTGAACCTGGAAAAGATATTGAAATTATATTTACAGGCATTCGTCCTGGAGAAAAGTTATTTGAAGAGCTATTGACTGCCGAAGAAGGGGTTAATTCTACAATACATAAGCGTATTTTTGTAGCAAAGCCTAATGGATTAAATGGGACTTTAATTGAAGAGTTAATTAATAATATTAACAATAGTCATTTTCCTCGGAATATGTGCGAAACGGAAGAATTATTAAGATTATTTATTCCGCATTTTAGGCGGGATGATAAAACAAAGTGCGAGGATGAGTGTGAAGATACCATGATGGGCCATAGTTCTACAGTGCTATCGACTTTAAAGAAAGTGCATTCTGCATGATGCCCCTACGGGGCAGGTTAAGGTTTAGGTTGAGGAAATATTTAAATAAGATTTCACTTCGTTAGATTAAGATTCCGTTACGCTAGATTAAAAAGCAGAGGTCAACTAAGTTTGCCAAATAAGCGAGTTATGTCTATTGGTATACCTTAAATATAACCGATGTAGGCAAGTATAGATAAGGTAAAGCAATTGAATTGCTTTACCTTTGTTTTATGTTATAATAAAACCATAAATTGGTAGTGGGGTTTTTGAGATGGAAAAGAAAATAAATATTATAACTAATTATTTAAAAGGAAAAGTTTCTCCATATGTCATATATATTTTTGGCTCCTTTGCCAGAGGTGAGATAAATAGAGAGAGTGATATTGATATCGCATTCTTGAGTGAAGGGACCTTTAACAGTTATGATTTGTTTTTTTATGCTCAGGAGTTGGCATCTCTTTTAGGTAGGGATGTAGATTTAGTGGATTTAAATCAAGCATCGACTGTGTTTCAGAGTAAGGTAGTCAGTAAGGGAAAGGTAATTTTTTGTACTGATGAAAAGCGAAGGGCACTTTTTGAAATGACAGTCTATAAGAAGTATGCCCGATTAAATGAGGAACGGAAGGAAATATTAAAGGGGATACGGGAGAGGGGTACTGTGTATGGATAAGGATATTATCATTAATAAGTCTGAGGTGATTGAAAGGTGTATACATAGAATCCTTGAGGAGTATGATAATGACATTAATAATTTGAAAAACTATACAAAACAGGACTCAATTATTCTAAATATTCAGCGGGCTTGTGAGGCCTGTATAGATCTGGCTATGCATGTAGTCTCGGAAAAGAAACTGGGCGTTCCCCAAATAAGCCGAGAAGTATTTGATATTCTAAAGGATCATGGGATAATTGATGACCATATCAGTAGCCGCTTAAAAGCCATGGTTGGTTTTAGAAATATTGCTGTTCACGATTACCAGAATCTCAAGATCGAAATTGTGGAAAGGATTATTCAGTCTCATCTAAATGATATGAGGGAGTTTGCCGGGAAAATGATAAGACTACTGGGATAAGCAGAAAGCTAGCTATGTAGTGGTCAACAAAGTTTCCAATGAAACTTTGTTGACTTTTTTGGAACCGAGGGGACGGTCCCGTGCGCCACGAGGCGCACTAATTGAAGTAACTGCGAATGTTACATGGTAAGGAATAGCCAACCGCCATTACCTAGCCTTGGAGCCAAAAGAGTAATCTTAGGTTTAAGCGTAGGCAAGGGAGATAGCGAGCCGTAAGCGAAAGCTGAAGGGATTGAGCCCCGTAAGCCCGATGAGAAGGTCGATGTGTTGGAACCAGCAGCAGACAAAATCTGATTATGCGTTAAAGGCAAGTGTAATCAGGCTTCTCCGGGGTCGGAGACCGTGGCGAGCTAGATAGTGTCAATTAGTGTGAACGTGGGAGACCCTAGCGCCCCTCTCGGCGAGAGTATGTCGATGCAAGTCTAAACAACAAGCGAGACAAAAGGGTTAAAGCTAGGGAGTCGGATTACGGCATAGTACCGAGGAAACGGAGTAATGTCCGCAGAGGGAAGGCTGTAACATAACAACAACTTGGCAAAGGAAACAATTGCCACACTAGAGGTGGAAAACAAGTGGAAACGAGATTTGCAAAGATAGCTGAAATAGTGAGCAAA
>LADT01000031.1 GCA_000961765.1 Clostridiaceae bacterium BRH_c20a
TATTCCTATATCCTTGAAAATATCCCTTAGCTTTATCAAATAGAACTTTTTAAAACTATCACTCACAAATATTTCTTCCCTGGCTATTCCTTGTACCATTAGATGATAATACTGCGTTTCACTATTAACTCTAGCTACTCTTGGTATCTTTATCACCTCGTTCCAATGTCAAATGCTCCGTCCCTATGACATTATTTAGTTAATTCATCCAGCTTTGCATAATTTAGTATAGATTCACCTAAATAAGGTTCACCCTTGTCTGGAATTATGCTCCTATAATATTCATTTACTTCTAAATCGCAATCAGTATCCACTGTACAATTTGACATGAAAATCTTTATACAATCACTTTTTCTTGTAAAATATATAAAATCATCATTTATGGTCATTTTAACAATTATAGTATCATCCCAAAAAATAATATCCACTTCTTCTTCAGAATAGTCAATTACATCATAAAGTTTAGCACTTAGTTCATTATAATAATTAATTATTATAACTTCAGCTTTATCTAAAACTTTTCCTTTTGTTACTTTTTCGCCATACTTCTCCTCAAGTCTTCTTATTAGCTCCTCACTCATATTCTCACCTCCTTTCACTCATTTTTCACCTATTTCGCCAAATGAGAACTTTTTCCTTTGACGAAAGATGTCATATTATGTCTTGTCGGAACTTAAACAAATTAAATTAAACCCATAGTACTTCTATTCATCCTTAATTTTATGTCAAATGCTCCGTCCCCCTGACACCAACTTTTAAATCAGGCAACTGCTCTTTGATCGCCATGAGCTCCGCAAATGATTCTTCTTTAGTTCTCCTAACATTTTCAAGATTATGCTTTTCACTGGCCGATATAACAAAGGTAACTTCTTTGATTCCAGCTTCCCATGCAGCCTTGGCCCCAGTGAGATTTGGTACAAGTGCATTTAATTCTATATCCTTTCCCAAAGCTAGAACTTTAGTTACAATTTCTTGGGCGTCCTGCATTTGAGGTATAGCCTTGGGATGTACAAAGGATGTAACTTCAATTTTTTTTATATTTGAATTAATTAGACATTCGATAATTTCCATTTTGTCCTTTGTTGGGATCCACTCCTTAATACTCTGAAAACCATCTCTTGGCCCTACCTCCACTATCTTCACTTCTTCAGGTAACTTCATCATAAAATCACCTTGTATAATGCAAACAGAGATTTCACATTATACATTTTCCTTTCTGATTATTTTCTAAAAAATCGTTTTTAGACGCTGTGGATTAATTATTTCACCTATAGCTAGCTACCCTACAGTTAGACTATTCCGTTGGGGATCTAATCACAGCTCTATGTCCTATTATTAATTAGTTAGATAACGCTTTGACGTTTTATATCAAGCAAGGATACATGACATAGAATTGGTGGATCAGAGTCGTCAAAATTACAAGGAGTGATTATTATGATTTTTGTCGGTATCGATGTTGCCAAGGGAAAACACGACTGTTATATCGTTGACTCTCCCATCGTTAGGTCTAATATTAATAAATTTTTTTGAGTTAGATACTTGACTTCATATAGTTAGTCTCTAGATTATATTATTTTCTTTTAGCCTCATTAGCTTTACTTCATCTAAACCAAATAATTCAGAAAATATTTCTAAGTTGTGCTGGCCAAGAAGGGGAGCAGGAGTCCTTATTGAGGCTTTTGTATCACTAAATTTGAGATGAGTACCCTGAATTTTCATTTTTCCTGCTTTTGGGTGTTCAATATCTACAAACATTTCTCTGGCTCCTGCAATATGGGGGTCTATAATCAGCCTGTCTATAGTATTGATGGGAGCCGCTGGTACACCAGTATTTAATAAGGTTTCTACCGCCTCATCAATTGTCTTGGTCATTGACCATTCTTCGATAATGGGTTTTAATTCCGCATGGTTTTTTACTCGTTTAGGGTTTCTATCAAAACGTTCGTCAATAGCCAACTCGGGTTTGCCCATAATCGCTGATAATAAATTGAACAGCTTATCATTACCGCATCCAATGACCATACTTCCGTCACTACACCTAAATGAATCATAGGGATACACAGATTCATAGCGATTACCTATTCTTTTAGGTATTTGACCAGTTACAAGATAAATCTGGTTAATTATCTCCAAACTAGCAACAACTGAGTCAACTAAAGCAACATCAACTTTTTGACCTCTTCCGGTATTTTCTCTGGTATTTAAAGCTGCCAGAATAGCTATCGCAACAGAAAGCCCAGCCAATACATCACCCATAGCAGTGCCTGTTCGTGTGGGTTCACCTTCAGGCCAGCCGGTAGTACTCATCAGTCCTCCCATAGCCTGACCAATAATATCATAACCGGCCCTATCCTTATATGGCCCAAAATGGCCAAACTGTCTGCTATCATCACCAGTCCCAGGCATTTCTATTTTAATTACATCTGCACCCATATCTGCAAGCATCATAGTACAAAATGGACCAGCTAAGACCCTGGTTAAATCTAGAACCCGAACTCCTGCTAATGCACCTTCCGACATGTCTCTTTCCTCCTTGTAAACAACGTTTGTATTTATATGCACTATCTATCGTGTTATAGTTGCAATTATTATGCCAAAGCATATCCCCCTAGAAATCCCCTCTTAGAATTAGACAAATGTTTCATTTTATAAAAACCAATAATATATTGCAACACACAAAGAAAATCTCTATTGCTCTACATTACGAGTTAAACACTTAACTTTTAAGGTCCATACCTGTCCTACTGAGAAGTCAGAAATACCAAAATATTTGGTTAACAATATAAAGAATAGAAAAGGAGAGGTTATTCTTGCAAACCTCCCCTAAAAATATTTTTATTATTCAATAATCTGTTAAAATACTAAATGTCAAAGGGACATCAGACAAATGTCATAAAGCTAAACTAATATAATTCTACATTACCCATTTTCTGTTTTGAGGATATTTGTTCTTTCTTAAAGGTTCTTTGAGAAGGAAACTCCTATTAGGTCTGCTGGGAACTTTAAACCTGTGTCAAAGGGACGGAGTTTTTGACATTAATTTAGCAATCTCTTCGATCTATTCTTAATATTCCTCCTTTCTTCTTTATAGATACATCTATTTTACTTTACAATGTGGCAACTAGACTAAGACAATACCATTTTTATGTCAAATGCTCCGTCCCTCTGATATTAGGAGGATTTTTGTCTTTTCATAGGGAAATATCTTTTTCAGACTTAATTATCCTTTGGGGAGGCAAGATTCCATGAAAAGGAACTATATGTATATTGTATTAGCCTATGGCCTTTTTTTGGGCTGGTTGCTGTCCTTTCCATATAACGGACCTGTGTTGAAACACTTAGTTTTGATTCATCAAGTTCCAATTGCTTCTTTTAGTTTAGTATATACTGTTGTACCGGCGGTTTTTTTGATTATTTACTTGTTGTTTTTTCAGATCAAAGAAGAATATGCGAAAAACATTATGAATTGGAGTATTACTGCGTGCATTGTAGGTACAGTCATCCTATTCACCTTGCCTACCTATTATTGGTATCCGGTTCTTGCCGTTATGGGTATTGGCAGTGTTATGTATATTATAGGTTGGAGCTATTACTACACAATGGAAATTCCAATTGACGAAAAAATGCGGATAATGGCTCTAGTCATTATTATCGGGAATTCAATCTACTATGTAATAAACATTTTGCACGACCAAATATCGATAGGCTTTCTTTTAGCTGTTATTATAGTGCCATTAATAGGGGCTTTTCGGGCTACCTCAAATATTGCCGTTAATAATAAAATTGCTGTTGAACTGGAGCACGAACCATTACCTGTGAAACTCATCTTTGTAATCTGTTCTTTCTTATTTGCCGTTAATATAACTGATGGTTTAACCTTTCACGCAATATATCCCTCTTTTGACCAGTTATTTGTGGAGTATTTTACCTTCTACGGTATTATGCCCTATATTATTACCCTTGTTATTATCTTTTTCTTTGGTACCAAGCTTTCCATAATGTTTCCTGTTTTTTTAGGAACCTCTGTACTTGGCTTGGCCTACCTTTCCTTCGGATTAATGGGCAAAAACTGGTACAGCTACTTTATCACTGAAACCTTTTTACAAATGGGCTGGGCTTTATTAGATCTTGTTTTATGGACTCTCTTTGGCCTTATTGCTTCAATTTATGGGAGACCGTTAAAAATTTGCGGGTATGCCTTTTTGGCTAATCTTTTAGCTGTGTTTGCCGGGGGACTTCTGGCAGTTCGCATTCTAAATAAACTAGATAATTATTTTATAATTTCAGCTGCTTTTGCTATTGGTATCATTTTTATTTCTTTTTTAATCGTACCTTGGTTAAGCGAAGCTATTGAAAAGGATTTGCGCAATAAGCTTTTTAAAACTAATTTACAAAATAAGCCAATAGAAGAAATCAGCCCACTTTCTATTCCCCTGCCGCAAAGAGAAATTCTTACTCCTAGGGAAAGAGAGATAGCAGAGCTTCTTATTCAAGGTTTTACTAATAAGCAGATTGCCGATCTGCTTCATATTTCCGAAAATACTATTAAAACCCATACAAGAAAAATATATTCCAAACTAGATGTTGCTAACAAAAGAGAGCTGCTGCAGTTGTCTTTCTCCTCTAGAATGTCAAAGGGACGGAGTTCTTGACATCATCTTTCGCAACTTTTCCCTATTTATTCTTAATATTCTTGCTATCTGCCGTAAAGATATATTGGTTTTTCTTTGTAAGTAATTTATTAAAATATATAGCCTTGTATTATCGTTTTTGATAGTTTCGATATCCTCCCCGGTGGATGCTACAAAGTCATTTATTGCTTCTTCAATATATTCAGGGTTGTCCTCTTTGTTTTCTATCCAATTTTCATTGTAAACTCTATTATGTAATCCGCGAAAAATTATTCTAGCTTGTATTATATCAAAAGAAATTCCCCTTAATATGAGTTCGATATCATTTATCATGTCTCCACTATCTATATACTCTTTATAACTCGACCACTGATATTCATTTGGTTTTTTGCAGATTCCCGCCTTTACAGGATTATTATGAATATAGACAATACAACTTAATAAATGACTTTCTTCTTTAATAATTTCACTCCGATAGCGGTCCCGGAAAACATATCCTACTCTTTTTTGCAGCCCATTATAAAATAGTGCATATGTTGTATTTAGCCTACGCATTGCTGAAGTTAGGTTTTCAATTTCTTGGCATCTAATCAAAAGATGGGCGTGATTAGACATTATACAATAAGCTAAGATATCTATTCCTATATCCTTGAAAATATCCCTTAGCTTTATCAAATAGAACTTTTTAAAACTATCACTCACAAATATTTCTTCCCTGGCTATTCCTTGTACCATTAGATGATAATACTGCGTTTCACTATTAACTCTAGCTACTCTTGGTATCTTTATCACCTCGTTCCAATGTCAAATGCTCCGTCCCTATGACATTATCCAGCTTTGCATAATTTAGTATAGATTCACCTAAATAAGGTTCACCCTTGTCTGGAATTATGCTCCTATAATATTCATTTACTTCTAAATCGCAATCAGTATCCACTGTACAATTTGACATGAAAATCTTTATACAATCACTTTTTCTTGTAAAATATATAAAATCATCATTTATGGTCATTTTAACAATTATAGT
>LADT01000047.1 GCA_000961765.1 Clostridiaceae bacterium BRH_c20a
TTGCCCCCAAAGTATATCAGACACAACAAACTTACCCCAAAGTAGATGTCAGACGCAATAAACTTACCCCAAAGTAGTGTCAGACGCAACAAACCTACCCCAAAGTATATCAGACGCAACAAACTTACCCCAAAGTAGATGTCAGACGCAAAATTTGCCCCCAAAGTATATCAGACACAACAAACTTACCCCAAAGTAGATGTCAGACGCAACAAACTTACCCCAAAGTATCTGGAACGAGCCAATAGATAAATTTAGTAAAAACTCCGGCGAAGAGAAGTACAGCTAATGAACTAATAATGTTAAAAAAAGTATGGGTGTGGGCAATTTGCCTTGGCAGGTCTGAGCTGCTGAGAGCCATTAGTGCTGTAAATTTCTCAAGAAAAGGATAGAGAATAACAATACCTAGAAAATTTAAGACAACATGGGCTGCAGCCACTCTTTTTCCTGAAATAGTTGACCCAATACTGGCTAAAACAGCAGTTATACAAGTGCCTACATTGCTGCCTAATATGATAGCAGTTGAGGTGACAAGGTCTAAATGGCCACTTTTAGCTAATACCAGGACTATCCCTGTCATAGCACTACTTGATTGAATAATGGCAGTGAAGATTATACCAAAGAGTACTGCAAGCAGGTGGCTCCGGGTTGTTAAAAGCAGCAAATGCTTGATTAAAGGATTATGCATAATATTGGAAAAAGCATTTCCCATAAAATCCATCCCCCAAAAAATAAAACCTAAGCCGCAGATATTTAAGCCGATGGCTCGAAGAGTATTACCGGAGATCATTAGGATAAGACCCAAGAAAACTAAAGGTATGCCCAGTGATTCCAAAGGAAAGGCCAATAATTGGCCGGTAATAGTAGTACCAATATTTGTTCCTAAGACAATACCCAGCGCCTGAGCAAATGACATTAATCCGGTATCTGCTAGACCAATGGAGATTACTGTAACAGCACTGCTAGATTGTAATATCATAGTTAAAAATGTTCCTGTTAAACATCCTAGGCTAGGAGTAGCAGTAAAGCGTTGTATTATTCTTTTTAGATTAAAGCTTGCTATTCTTTCTAACCCCGCCTTTAAGATAAATAGTCCAAGTAAAAAAAGAGCTAAACCTAGAAGAAAAAATAGTGCACTTGGCATGATAATTTCAACACCTCTACTAGGGGCGTGCATTGCACGTCCGTGATATGATTGGTAAGAAGACGACAGTCGATGGACACGAATGTAGAATGTAGAATGTAGAATTTAGAAAACCGGACACCTTGGGGACAGGTGGATAAAAAAGGAATAAGATTAGACCATAGACCATAGACCATAGACCATAGACCATAGACCATAGACCATAGACCATAGTCACTATCTACCAATCACTGCCTGCCCTAATGTATATTACTTATTGACAATTCTTAGAAGAACAGCAGATAAATTATTCAGAATTTTTCTTTTACTATGGGAGAATTTTTAGATATAATAGATAGGTGATTGACAAAGGTTTATAGAAATCATAAGAATACATTTAATTTTCAGTGAAGGGTTTTTGTCTGGTGATCTAGAATAACAAAACTTATGTGCCATTAGTGAAATTGTGTACAAAATCACAAGTTGATGCAAATGGAAGGAGGAACAGTATGGAAAGGATTGAACTGACTGCAGCCTGGGCCGAAGGTCAAGAGGTTTTGGCTGAGGTTACAAAAGAAAGCGGAGTTCGAGCTTCAAAATGCTACCAATGCGGTAAATGTACAGCTGGGTGCCCTGTGGCCTTTGCTATGGATAAGACTCCCCGGGAAATTATGCGGTTAGTCCAGTTGGGTTTAATGGATGAAGCATTACAGTCCCAAACTATCTGGTTGTGTGCGAGCTGTGATACCTGTTCAACCCGCTGCCCCCGCGAAGTGGATATAGCCCGAATGATGGAGACCTTACGAATTATTGCCAAGAGAAAGGGCTTTGTTGCGGAAAAGAAAATGGACCTTTTTCACGATCTATTTTTGAAATCCGTAGAGAAAAACGGTCGCGTCCATGAGTTGGGTTTAATTCTGGGCTTTAATATCTATGGAATGCAGCCTTTAAAAGATGCCCATTTTGGTCCAAGCATGTTATTAAAAGGAAAATTATCACCATTACCCCATACTATTAAAGATAATGGGGAAGTCAAAAAAATATTTGCTAATGTCCGGAAGCGGGGTGGTAAATTATGAAGTATGCCTATTATCCCGGTTGTTCGTTAAGTTCTACCGGAGTAGAGTATGATATATCTACAAAAAAAGTAGCAGAGTCCTTAGGAATAGAGCTGTGGGAAATCCCCGAGTGGAACTGCTGTGGAGCTTCTAGTGCTCACTTAACTGACCATTTGTTAGCTTTAGCCCTACCAGCTCGAAACCTAGCTATAGCTGAAGAGAAAGGCTTAGATGTGGCTATCCCATGTGCAGCCTGCTATGCCCGTTGTAAAGCAACTGAGGTTGAAGTAAAAGATTCCAAGGAGATGCAGAAAACCATAAGTGAAGTTATTGAACGGCAGTATACAGGTAAAGCCCAAGCTAGAGCTTTATTAGATGTGTTTGTTAATGATCTAGGGCTTCAATCTATCAGTACCTTAGTCAATAAACCTTTAAAAGATTTAAAAGTAGTCAGCTATTACGGCTGCTTATTGGTCCGCCCCCCCAGATTGGGTTTTGATGATGCAGAAGATCCCCAAAGTATGGATAAATTAATAGAGGCTCTTGGGGGAACCCCTGTAGATTGGGCTTTTAAAACCGAATGCTGTGGTGCTGCCCATGCTACAACCAAATCTGAGGTAGGCTTTCCCATGATTGAGAAAATACTCACGGCAGCTAAGGAAGCAGGAGCGGATTGTATAGCAACTGCCTGTCCTTTGTGTATGAGCAATTTGGATATGCGCCAGACACAAGTTGGAGCAAAATACGGTAAAAACTACAGCTTGCCGGTCTTTTATTTTACCGAGCTAATGGGAATAGCCCTAGGCCTAAACCCGGAAGAGTTAGGTATCAGTAAACATTTTGTTGATGCCTTAGGTATAGTGAAGAAGCTTAATGAAGCTGCAGGCAGGAGGGATACTGCATGAAGCGTGTAGGTGTATTTGTCTGCCATTGTGGTACTAATATTTCAGCGGCAGTGGATTGTGAGAAAGTAGCGGAAAATGCCAAAAGCTTTCCCGGTGTAGCCTATAGTACTGATTATAAATATATGTGTGCAGAACCGGGACAGGAATTAATAAAGAAAGCCATAAAGGAACAAAAGCTAGACAGAATCGTGGTGGCATCCTGTTCACCTCGGATGCATGAGCCAACCTTTCGCCGTTGTATCGAGAGCGGAGGCTTAAACGCTTACTTATTGGAAATGGCCAATATCAGAGAGCACTGCTCTTGGGTTCACCCTGATGATAAAGAAAGGGCAACCATTAAAGCAACAGATCTAGTCAAAATGGCTGTGGCCAAAGTCATGCAAAATGAAGCCTTGGTCAGGTCGACCATACCTATCACTAAGAGGGCTCTAGTTATTGGTGGTGGGATTGCAGGAATACAGGCAGCTCTTGATATTGCTAATGCCGGACATATAGTCGATGTTGTTGAAAAAGAACCATCTATCGGTGGTCGGATGGCCCAGGTTGATAAGACCTTCCCCACTTTGGATTGTTCAGCTTGTATTTTAACGCCTAAGATGGTAGATGTGGCCAATCATCCCAATGTTAATTTAATTACCTATTCGGAAATAGAAAAAGTAGAAGGCTATGTGGGAAATTTTGATGTAACTATTAGGAAAAAGGCCCGTTCAGTTGATCTTAAAGCCTGTACTGGTTGTGGCACCTGTATCCAAAAATGCCCTACAAAGGTGCCCAGTGAGTTTGAAATGGAAATGATGGATCGAAAGGCTATTTTTACACCTTTTCCTCAAGCCATTCCCAATAAACCGGTAATTGACAGAGAAAGCTGTCGATACTTTAAATCTGGGAAGTGCGGGGTTTGTCAAAAGGTGTGTCCTACAAATGCTGTAGACTTTACCCAAGAGGATGAGCTAGTCACAGAACGCTATGGTGCCATTGTAGCCGCTACCGGTTTTGACCTTTTTGATGATAGTGTTTATGGTGAATATGGCTATGGTAAATATAAGGATGTTATTACCGGATTGCATTTTGAAAGATTACTAAATGCCTCCGGTCCTACCATGGGTAAAATCAAACGTCCTTCTGATGGTAAAATACCGCAAAACGTAGTGTTTATTAAATGTGTAGGTTCAAGAGATGAAGCTAAAGGTAAGGCATACTGCTCTAAAACCTGCTGTATGTATACAGCAAAACATGCGACGCTGGTGCGGGAAAAGATTAAAGATTCTAATGCTTATGTCTTTTATATGGATGTCCGGACACCTGGTAAAGGTTATGATGAATTTTATACCCGGACAACTGATCAATACGGGGCCAAGTATATTCGAGGCAGGGTATCTAAGATTTATGAAAAGGGCGATAAGCTCATTGTCTGGGGTGAGGATACCCTTCTAGGGCGACCCGTGGAAATTGAAGCTGATATGGTAGTCTTAGCTACTGCTATGGTGGCCAAAGCTGATGCGGCAAAGCTTGCTCAAATGGTGGGTTTCTCCTATGACCAGAACAATTTTTATACCGAAGCCCATCCCAAGCTGGCTCCAGTTGAAACCCATACTGCCGGTGTTTTCTTAGCCGGGGCATGTCAGGGACCTAAAGATATTCCTGAATCAGTTGCTCAAGCCAGTGCGGCTGCCGTTAAGGTCTGCGGTCTTTTGTCCAAAGAAGAAATGCCCACAGAACCGATTATTTCTGCTGTCAATGAGGCAATATGCTCTGGCTGTGGTATGTGTGTACCGGTTTGCCCGTATACAGCAATTGATCTTAAGGTTATTCAGGAAAGAGTTCACGGGAAAACAGTAAGTCGGAAGATTGCAAATGTAAATAGCGGTCTCTGTCAAGGTTGTGGTGCATGTACAGTAGCCTGCCGTTCTGCAGCCTTGAACTTGAAGCACTTTACTAATGAACAAATCTTGGCGGAGGTGGATGCCTTATGTCTGTAAAGGAGATGCCACAAAATTGGGAGCCAAAGATCCTGGTTTTTGCCTGTAACTGGTGTACCTATGCCGGGGCTGACCTGGCTGGTTTAAGCCGCCTGCAGTACCCGCCTAATATAAGAATTCTCAGAGTGCCTTGTTCTGGTCGGGTTAATCCCCAATTTGTAATAAGGGCTTTCCAGCGGGGAGTTGATGGGGTTTTAGTGGCAGGCTGCCATCCTGGTGACTGTCATTATGTAAGCGGCAACTATTTCACCCGTAGAAGGTATTTGTTGATGCAAAGACTTCTACAATATGTAGGTGTTGACCCTGAACGATTCCAGGCCAGATGGATATCTGGTTCCGAGGGTCCGAAATTTCAACAGGTTGTTACCCAGATAACTGAAGAAATTAGGGCTATGGGGCCTAACAGGAAGTTGAGGGATGCCCAATGAGTGAAATGACTAAAAAAATGCAGGAAATTGCCCGGGAAATTTTGGTAAAGGGTGAAGCGGAAGTTGTTATCGGATGGGAAAAGGGTACATTCTGGTACCTGTCACCCCCAGCTTTTATAGATAAGCCAGAAGATGTACAAAGGTTAGTTTGGGATGATTTCTGCCACAACAACCTCAGTAAATATCTAGTGGACTTAAAAAACCATGAAGGAAAAGCAGCCGTTTTTGTTAAAGGCTGTGATTCTCGGGCCTTTAATAGACTTTTACAGGATAAACAAATAGCTAGAGAAAAGGTTGTTTTAATCGGTATTCCCTGCCCCGGTCTTCTAGACCAGGATAAAGCTAAAGAATTAGGGAAAAACTCTGACCTTCCCAAGGCTCAAAAATGCTTGGATTGTCAGTATCCTAATCCCTTAGTTTATGATTATTACCTAGGTGATAAAGAAGCCTTAAATGAAGTAGCAGCGACGAAAGAAGCAGCTGACTACAGTGATGTGGCAGCGATTGAAGCCATGAGTCCTGATGAAAGATATGATTTTTGGACTAAGCAGTATGACCGCTGTATTCGTTGCTATGCCTGCCGTAATGTCTGCCCGGCATGCAGCTGTCGGGAATGTGTTTTTGACCAGACCCGGGTAGGTTGGATCGGTAAAGCTAACAACTCCTCAGAAAATCAGTTTTTTGCCCTAACTAGAGCTATGCATGTGGCTGGCCGCTGTATCGAATGTGGCGAATGTGAGCGGGCTTGTCCCATGGATATCCCCATCATGCTTTTAAACAAAAAACTGGTTAAGGATATCAACGAATTATTCGGTGAATATGATGCCGGTATTGATATAGAAGGAAAACTACCTCTAGGCCATTTTGATAAAAATGACCCAGAAGAGTTCATGTAGGGGGGTGCAATGATGAAGACTATTCTAAAAGCTAAACTGCCTGAGATGTTGGAACAACTTGCAAAAGAGTATAAAGTATTAGTCCCGGCAAAATTAGAAGGGGTTTCAAGATTTGCTGCCTACCGAGAGAATTTGGAATTAGCTCTAGATGAAAATGTGACTATGCCTCCCAAAGATATTTTCTTTCCTCAGACTGAGGAAATGTATAAATTTGCAGCAAAAGATCAATCTTTGGAAATTGAAGAAATACCTCAGGACGAAAAATTGCAGGTTATTTTTGGTGTTCGTTCCTGTGATATGAAAAGTATTGACTGCTTAGATCAGGTTTTTCTAACCAAGGGCTTTAGTGATCCCTTTTATCAAGACAAGCGGGATAGGAGTATTTTGATTGCTTTAAGCTGTGTAAAACCTATGGAATCCTGTTTCTGTACTTCTATGGGTATCGACCCCCAAAAAGGTCAGGGTGCAGATATTCAAGCCTATGATTTAGGGGAAAAACTCGCTTTTGAAGGGATTACTGAAAGAGGCCAAGAGGTACTAAATAAGGTTTCCGGTATGTTCGCAGAAGAAGATGCAGCTATTCCGCCTATGGGTGAGTTTAATCTTACCGCTAATGTTGAAGGTGTACCGGAAAAATTAAAGAATATGTTTGACCACTCTATTTGGGATGATATCTCCCGGAAATGCTTAAATTGCAGCGCTTGTGCCTATGTCTGCCCGACCTGTCACTGCTTTGATATCGCCAGTGAGGTCAGGGGAGAAGATGGCGTCAAAATCCGCTGCTGGGATTGCTGTATGTTTGATGAATACACTGTTATGGCTGGTGGTCATCAGCCTAGACCCGGCAAAAAGGAACGGGTCAGAAACCGTTTCTTACACAAGCTGCGCTACTTCCCCGAAAGGTACAATATGCTTCTTTGTACCGGCTGTGGCCGCTGTGTAGTGAAATGCCCTGTGAATCTTGACATAACGAATGTTATTAAGAAGATAAAAGAAGCCTAACTAGATATTTAGCAAGTACTGCATGAGGCATCTCCTTAAGGGTGAATTTATTGGGATGCATCCTATGCATGTGTATACTAATTGAGGCATCAGCTCTTAGGTTTATTTTATAAGATGCATCAAGTTAAAGTGACTTTCATCGGATGCATCATTCAGTATAGCAAATAAGTAGATGCGTCCCAAGATAATAGCTTTCATTTGATGCCAACATGCTGTATTACCCAAAATTGACTAGTCACCAGTAACTAATTAAAAGTGAAGGAGGGAATAAGGTGGCGGTAAATGTTGAAGACGTAAAAAAAATCAATCCATTAGTTCCCATAAAGGCCAAGGTAACTAGAATTGTCCAGGAAACTCCGGATGTTAAAACCTTTCATATAAGCACTATGGATGATCAAAAGCCCTTTGACCCCATGCCTGGTCAATTGGGTATGCTGTCTCTGCCTCTAGTTGGTGAGGGTATGTTTTCCATTACTAATAAAGGGGAAAACCATATTGAAATGGCTCTTAAAGAAGTAGGTCAGCTGACAAAAGCCCTGCATGAAATTGAAGTAGGGCAGGAAGTCGGGATTAGGGGTCCTTACGGCAATGGTTTCCCTATTGATTACTGTAAAGGTAAAGATCTGCTCATTATTGGTGGGGGTATAGGCTTAGCCCCAGTCCGCAGTTTGATTATGCATTGTATAAAAAATAGAGATGACTTTGGAAAACTAACGGTAGTTTATGGTGCTAGGTCTAAGTCAGACCTTTGTTTCCAGGAAGATTTATTTGAAAACTGGACTAAGGTCCCGAATATGGATGTCTTTGTTACTATTGACCGAGAAGAAGAAGGCTGGGACGGCCATGTAGGTTTTGTACCTGCCTATGTTGAAGAACTGGCTCCTAAGCCTCAGGTCACAGTGCTATGCGGACCACCTATTATGATTAAATTCACACTCCCAAGTCTGCAAAAGATGAACTTTAGTGATCAAGATATCATTACTACCTTAGAAATGCGGATGAAATGCGGTATTGGTAAATGTGGCCGTTGTAATATCGGTTCATGTTATGTCTGCCTTGATGGGCCTGTTTTCACCATGGAGCAGTTGAAGGATCTACCACCTGAGTATTAAGGAGTTATAACAAATTGATATTGTTAAAGGTGTGAGGAGGGGAGGAAAACCGGGCGTTCGTTGGCCCGGTTTTTTCTATGCATAAAAATTTTAATGAAAAGTGGATAAAAATAGTAGGAATTTGTAAATGTTTGGCGAATAGTAATAATTGTGAAAGTTATTAACAGCGATGGAGGTAACAAGCAGTGAATATTATTTTTGCGATTGTTTATAAAATTATTGAAATTTCTCTTTTTTTAAAGGAAAAAGTTATTTTTTGTTGAAAAACAATATGTCAGGGAGGAAATGTCTTCTATGGTAATGTCTTTTAAGCAAATGATTTTTTTTGGAATTCCTGAAGGTATCAGTGTAGCTCTTTTTGCTTTTGTATTATCAAAAGCAGAATTAGAGTGGAAGAAAATTATTTTAATAGGTGTGGTTTTGCCTTTCACAGCTTATCTATTAAGATTACTTCCTATTACTTTTGGCGTACACACTATTGTTTATATGGGAGTACTGTTTTTTATGTTAAACCGTTCGGGAAATGTAGATATTATGAGCTCAACACTAAATAGCATTATTACAATGTTGACTTTGATTATTTTAGAAGTAGTAACATCTTTAGGAATTATGAATCTATTTAAAATATCGCCAGTAGAAATAGAAAAAAACATCTTATTGAATATGCTGGTTTTTTATCCACATGTAATTATTATGTTTATATTATCCTATATATTAAGAATAAAGGGCTGGGTCAATAATGGATTATTTAAAAATCAGTAAATATCTATCCAACTATATTACCAAGGAATTGGATTATGACGATGATAAGAAAGAAGTCATAACTTATTCAATAGAATTTATGTTTCTACAATTATTAGGGTTTATTGTTATTTTGATTTTTGGTTTTGTTTTTAATGCAGTAACAACTACTGTAAGTGCGGCAATATTTGGAGCTATTTTAAGAAAATTTTCCGGAGGAGCCCATTTTGATTCTAGAACGAAGTGCCTATTTTTTGGTGCGGTAATATATACTTTTATAGGCGTAGTATCTGAAAGGATATACAACTATGCTTTTTTGAATGATAAAACGATCATAATTTTATTATTTATTTGTATTATCATAGTTTTTAAATTAGCACCTGTCGATAGTCTGGCAAAGCCAATTCATTCAAAAGAATTCAAGAAAAAGCTAAAATACATATCTATAATTTTTATTTTTATTACAATTTTTCTTGTTTATAACATTAATTCAATAGCGGTTAAAACTAGTATTACTCTAGGTATTGTATATCAAGTTTTAACATTGCTTCCTATGTTTAACAAGAAGGAGGTGGAATTATGAAAAAGGCAATCATGATTACATTAGCTTCAATCTTAATGACTTTAGCAAGTGTAAGTTCTGTATTTGCTTGTGCTTTTTGGGGTTACCAACCCAAGACACCTAAAAGTTTGCAAAAATAAGAATTGAGGTGGTCAATCCACCTCAATTACAATTGGTGGAGTAAAAAATGAACTATAAATATAAAAGGAAAAAAATTATAGACAATTATATTTTTATCTCGCAAGTGGTATTTTTTTTACTATTAGGCATTCTTATATTGAGAGTATATAACTTTTCATATGAAACTTTTTATACCGATAGTTTACAAGTATTTATATTCATAATTTTATTATCTCTCATTCCATTTATTAAGATATTAAATTATAATTCTAAATTCAAACCTATATATATAGACACGATTGTTATTTTCTTATACCTCATTATTGTTTGCTATTTTATTACAATTGAAAAAGAAAGTATTTTTAAAATAATATTATTAATGCCTGTTGTAGTGATATCAATTAAATATGGGTTAAGACCATCGTTTTTAGCTGCTTTTGTATCTTCTTTGGCCTTAATCACTATTAGTCTTGTTAATAGTAATATTTCATTTGATGCAGACATTATGCTTAGTGGTGTCTTATTTTTATTAGCCTGGCTTTTAGGTAACATGACTGAAACGGAGGCAAAAATAAGAGAGGAACTTGAAAGGCTAGCAACCCATGACGGGTTGACTGATTTATTAAACCATAGGAGCTTTCAAAGCATATTAGATGAGAAAATAACTGAAGCTAAAAGAAAAAAATCTTCACTTTCTTTGCTTTTATTAGATATAGATTATTTTAAGGTTTATAATGATTCCCTAGGTCATCAGAAGGGTGACATTGTATTAAAAACAGTTGCAGATATCATGAAGAATGCTACTGAAGGAAAAGGCTACTGTGCTAGGTATGGTGGGGAAGAGTTTGTGATAATCTTACCTGAGACAAGTATCCATGAGGCTAGGAAATTAGCGGACACGATTCGGGAACAGATAGAAAAGACTGAATTTATCGGCATGCAGGTCCTTCCTAAGGGCAAAGTAACTGTTTCGATTGGGATAGCACAATTGCCTTTAATGGCAGATACTAAAGAAAAACTTATTCAAAAAGCTGATGAAGCTTTATATAAAGCTAAATTTGTCAGTAAAAATAAAGTTGAAGTCTATTATTCTGTCTTTGACGAGTTAAGCCTTATTTTAAAGGATGAGGAACAAGAGCTTTTAAATTCCATTCGAACTCTAACTACGGTTATTAATGCTAAAGACCGCTATACTTACGGACATTCGGAAAGAACTATGGAATTATGCAGAAATTATTCCCGACTTTTAAAATTTGATGATTTCCTTACAAAGAATCTTATCTATGGTTCACTCTTGCATGATATTGGTAAGATAGAAATATCCAGAGAGGTTTTGAATAAACCTAAAAAACTAAATCAGTCTGAATGGGAAATGTTTAAACAGCATCCTCAATGGGGAGCAGATATTATTAGGCCTATAAAAACTCTCCAGGATTCTTTAGAAATAATTTTATACCATCATGAGAACTATGATGGTACAGGCTATCCGAAAGGTTTAAAAGGTAAAGATATTCCTATAGGTGCAAGAATACTAAGGATTGTTGACAGCTATGATGCGATAACTACAAAGCGACCATATAAAGAAGCAATGTCCAAAGAGCAGGCAGTTGAGGAATTAGCTAAATACTCGGGAACTCATTATGACCCTATAATTTTAGAACAATTTTGTGAGATGATTTTAAAGAAGGATGATGTATAGAAAAAAATATGAGACTGTAAAACAGTGAAAAAGTAAAAACATAGAACATAGAAACTTTGCTTTTAGTGGATATAATAATATTTGCAATAACAATTACAGTAGAAGGAAGTGGTGAATATGTTAGTTGATTATCATGTACATGCTTTAGGCCATGCTCATCGTGAACATTCTTTAGAAGAGTTAATACCATTTTTAGATGTAGCATTAAAAAGAAACCTACAGGAAATTGGTTTTGCTGACCACGATCGCTATCTAGATAGTTTGAATTTTAATTTATATAAGGAACTACAAGAATTGTATCCTAAAATAAATATTCGGGTAGGATTGGAAATAGATTATTATCCAGGGAAGCTAGAGGAAATAAAGAAAATTCGTACCAGCCATCCTTTTGATTATGTAATAGGTTCAGTTCACTATATAGATGAATGGATGTTTGATGCTGATAAAGAAAAACAAAGGTTTGAGGAGTGGGATATAGACGAGCTCTACACCAGATATCTTTCTTTAGTAATTGAAGCAGCAAATACAGGTTTATTTCCTTTGATTGGCCACCTTGATCTTTTAAAAATATTTGGCAACAGACCTAAAAAAAGTATTGCAGAAACCTTCAACCCTTATCTTAGAGATTTAGAGAAAACAGGGGTAGTTATAGAATTAAATACTAATGGCTGGTACAAGCCCATTAATGAGTTATACCCTGCCCCAGAACTATTGGAACTCTGCTTTCAAGCCAACTTGCCTATTACATTATCATCTGATGCCCATCACGCAGAGCAGGTGGGAAGAGATGTGGATAAGGCTTTAGCTATAGCTAAAAAGGCGGGATATACAAAGATAGCAACCTTCGGAAATGGTAAAGTAAATTATATAAATGTTTAAGCATTAAAAGTCGAGCTAAGCTCGGCTTTTTTTGTTTTTATTAAACCTTTTTAAAAAGTGTTGTGAACAGTGCCGGTGTCCAATAAATAATATTACCTTATTAAGACAAGAGTTTTTACATAAAAACCTTCTTAAAGTAGATAATAACACTAATGTCAGTGTTTAAAGTGTGTGAGTGTGATAGTTTTCCATTAGATTAACCCAAAAGCATTGGAGGTGTAATTTTTGACTGTTATAGATCCTTATCAAGCGGGATTTTTTAAAAGCAATCCTTATGCAAAGAAACAGGACATAAAAGGCAGACTTGTTGTTGTCTTGGATGGCAAGTTAGAAGGCCGAAATTTAAAGCTTATTACTCCAATTTCTCGAGTTTTAAATAAAAATGAAATTCACGAGTTAATCCTTACTGATGAAAAGGAAGCAGGTCCAGGAAAAAAGGTAGACAGTATTTCTTATCTGGGTTTTTTTGAGGTCCAACAGGGAAGTGTAATGGTAAATGGTGATGAAATTTACCTGGATGGTAAATTAGTTGGCCAGATTGCAGGATTTGATGAAACACATATGCCTAATCATTTAAATATTGTTATTAAAGCAGATGAACGGAAAACAGGGCTGGAACTTGATGCAGAGGTGGGGATGGAAATTATTTGTAAAAAGTCATAAGAATAATTGTTGGATTCCTTAAGAAAACTATTAGGAGACTTAAATGTATTCTTAATGAAATTTTGAAAGGAGGTTAGTAAATTGTCGAAAATCGCAGAAAAAATTAAAAGTATGGGTTTAGAAATTCCTGAAGCACCTAAACCTGTCGCAGCTTATGTCCCTGCAGTAAAAGTAGATAACTATGTATATACTTCAGGTCAAATACCTTTTCTTAATGGTGAATTGAAGTATAAAGGTAAGGTAGGTAAAGATGTCAAAGAAGAGGATGCATATCAGGCAGCAAAATTATGTGCATTGAACTGTCTGAGTGTAATTAAAGGTGTAATCGGTGACCTTGATAAAATTGAACAGGTTGTAAAAGTAACGGGTTTTGTTGCTTCAAGTGAAGGTTTTGACATGCAGCCTAAAGTCATTAATGGGGCTAGCGAGTTAATTGGTGAAATCTTTGGAGAAAAAGGGCAACACGCCAGGGCGGCTGTTGGGGTTAATGAACTTCCTCTAAATTCGACCTGTGAAGTTGAAATGATAGTTAAAGTAAAGGGTAGCTAAGGTTAAGGTTAAGGCTAAGGGCAAGGTTAGGATTCTTGCATGAATTATTTTCTCAACCTTAGCCTAGCGAAGCGAAACCTGAACCTTAGTTACTAGTAACTAATTAAAAGGAGGGTTTATTTAAAGATGGTAGCAAAATATAAATACCAAATGTACAAGCAATTGCATGCTAAAGTGGCAGATATTTATGCAGATGCTGCAAAGGCAGCAGATGAAATTGGTATTCCCCCTGAGATCAGAGGTAAATTTGGTCTGACTGGAGCAATTTCTGGATGTCCTGCACCTTTAAGACACGATATTATGGAATACAGTGAAAAAGGTGCGAAAGAGGTTATTCCTTTAGCGGTACTAATGGATCAAATTAGAGAATTGGTTAAGGATGTATATGGTGATGAATGGGAAGCTGCAGCAACTAGCACTTGTGAAGCAGGGCTTTGGTGTACTTTTGATACCTTATTCACCCCACCTAACTTAGGTCGTGGCGACAATTACCGTGCCCGATATATAGCACCCTATGAAAAACACCTTCACCACCAAGGAGGCTATGGACGTCCTTTCCCGCCTAGGTATAAGGACATAATCGCTGATAGAGGTTCAACTGCTGGTGAACTAGGCTTTTATGGTAAGAGACAAAATAATACTGATGTTGTCTTTGTTCCATTAGAAGGAGCAAAATACCCGGTACATGGTATTAAGCAATGGCCAGCAATCTTTTTGTCAGAAGTAGATCCAGAAGCATCTATTGAAAAATTGGCATTACATGCAGAAATACATGAAAACTTTTTAACAGGATTTACCTCTTTAGGCTATCCATCACCAGGTTATGGTTATGGTGTACAGGATGAGGAAGGAACTCCTCTATTATGTAAATATATGGCGGACTTAGCCCATTCCTATAATGTGCCTTATGTAATTGATAATGCTTGGGGTCTTCCTTTTGTGGGCATAGATCCTACTAAAATTGATTGTGATGTAATCATCTACAGTATGGATAAAGCAACTGGAGCAGCAACCAGTGGCCTAATTATCGGTAAAGAAGATGTAATGGTTCAAATTCGCCGGTCAATGGGTATGCATGGTGACCGTTGGGGAACTCCATCCTCTTATGGAAAAGCAGCATATGTAACCTTTGACCCTGGTAAAGAAGCCTTATTGAGTCAAATTCAGGCTCTAAAAGTGCTAAGGGATAAGCCAGAGGTGCTGACAAAGCCAGTAGATGATATGTACGACATCATTGTTGAGGAATTTAAAAATATCCCAGCTAAATTTAGAGATGGTATAAAAATCACTAAGGTCTACAATTCTACTGCAGTTGAGGTTAATTATGAGGGCACCTGGAAGGATGGTCAAATGGGTATACCTATCTTCCCCATTGAAGACATGTATTCAGGCACAAATCTCTTCCAAACAGGCATGACTAAGTTTGGTGTTATCCCAACTATTGCTTATGACGGTAATATCTATATTTCTACTGGTCTAGGTACAACCGATGATCATGGCAACCTAATTCCTGATAGAATGCGCTATGCCGTAAGAGCCCAAGTTAAACTGATTGAGATTGTATGTAAACACGCAGGATTGCTGTAAAAACTAGGTTGAGGTTTCGCTCACTCCGTCTCGCTAGGTTAAGGTTAAGGAAATAATTTAAAACAAACTTAATCTTAACCCTATTAATAAATTAGCTTAACCTCAACCTAAACCTTAACCTGTCCGTAGGACAAATGAAAGGAGATTTCTGCATGGTTAAAGTTGTTGTTGTCGGTGGTGGTTGGGCTGGCTGTGCTGCCGGTTTGACTGCTAAAAAGGCGGGAGCCGATGTTCTTGTCTTAGAAAGAACAGACATGTTCTTAGGTACTGGTTTAGTCGGTGGAATTATGCGTAATAACGGTCGTTTTGTGGCAACTGAAGAGTCAATTGCGATGGGTGGAAATGAACTTTTTGATGCAACTGATGAAACAGCCCGTCATAAAAATATGGAGTTTCCCGGGCATAAACATGCATCACTATATGATGTAGCTGCCATAGAACCGGCAGTGCGGAGAAAACTCGATGAAGCAGGAGTAAAATATAAACTGCAATGCAGAGTAAAAGATGTGAAAATGGATGGGAAAAAAATTGTTTCTGTGATTGACCAAGATGGTAACGAATATCCAGGTGATGTTTTTGTAGAAACCAGTGGTACAGCAGGGCCACAGGGTAATTGTTTGAAATATGGTAATGGCTGTGCAATGTGTATTTATCGTTGTCCAACCTTTGGACCTAGAATTGAATTAGCCACAAAATGTGGTGTAGCAGAATTTAAAGGTAAAAAGGCTGATGGTTCAGTTGGTGCTATGAGTGGTTCTTGTAAATTACATAAAGAATCATTGTCGGAAAGTATAGTTAAAGAGTTGAATTCTAAAGGCGTTGCTGTTATACCTATTCCCCAGAAGCTCCAGAAAGAAGGGGCGTTAGAGTCAAAGGCCTGTCAACAGTATGCACTTCAAGAATTTAAAGAAAACGTTATTCTCTTGGACACAGGTCATGCCAAATTAATGACACCTTATTATCATTTAGATACATTGAGACAAATTCCAGGTTTTGAAAATGCACGTTTTGAAGACCCTTATGCTGGTGGAATCGGCAACTCCATGCGTTATTTAGCTCTTTCACCCAGAGATAATTACTTAAAAACTAAGGGTGTAGATAATCTGTTTTGCGGAGGAGAAAAAGCTGGTTTATTAGTAGGACATACCGAAGCTATTGTTACTGGTAGCCTAGCAGGCAATAATGCCGTTCGCTATGCCGCTAAAAAAGACTTAAAACAAATTCCTGCTAGCCTAGCAATTGGTGATGCTATAGCTTATGTCAATGAACAAATGGCTACAGAAGAAGGGCTGACTAAAAAATATACCTTCTCCGGTTCTGTATATTTCAAACGGATGGAAGAATTAAAACTTTATACTACTGATCTTAACGAGATTAAGAAAAAAGTAGAAGAAGCAGGAATGACAAACTTTTATAATCAATCAGTAGTATAAGGCAAACCTCAATAATAGGGGGAAAAATTGTGGAAGTTCAATTAACCTCATTACACTGGATCTATATCTTAATGGTGCTATTAGTTTTAGTTACAATGATATTACGCAGAGATACAGTATTACCTTGCTTTATCGGTTTATTTGTTATCGGTTTAGCAGCTAAAGGAAGTCTTATTGGTGGATTACAGGTGGTATATAATGCTTTAATTGCTGCGGGCAATGAGTTCTGGGGGATTATTGCGATCATATCACTAGTTGTTGCAATGTCTAAAGCTCTAGCTGATGTTGGCGCTGATTATATTGTAATGCAGCCTGCTGCCCGGGCAATGGTTAATCCCAGCATAGCTTTCTGGGTATTAGGTATTGCTATGCTTTTAGTATCCTGGTTTGTGTGGCCTTCACCAGCTGTAGCATTAATTGGTGCCATTGTTCTTCCGGTAGCTGTTAGAGCAGGTCTGCCAGCCATGGGTGCAGCTATTTCTATGAATATTTTTGGACATGGTATAGGATTATCCTCAGATTACTTTATTCAAGGGGCTCCGGCTATTACTGCTAAATCAGCAGGTTTTGCCGATGCGTCGGGAGTAATCGGACCAAGTATTCCCCTATGGTTAACCTGTTCCGTAATTGCTAGTGTGACAGCATTCGTCATGCTCAAAAAAGACATTAGTAAGAATCAAGAATCAATTAAAGCTGAACAAAAACAAATGGCCAAAGAGCAGGAAGCCAAGTCTAATCAGAAATTTACTTGGGTATCATATTTTATAGCGATACTTATTCCAGTAGCCTTTGGTCTTGATGTTGTTTTTCTTTATTTGTATGAGATACGGGGTGGAGATGCTACTGCCTTGATTGGTGGTACTGCAGCTGCCATTATGTGCTTGGCAGCCATTCTCCAATTTGGCTTTGATTCCCTCGAGAAGATTACTGATTATATACGGGATGGCTTTATGTTTGGTATTAAAATATTTGCTCCTGTAATTGTAATCGGAGGTTTCTTCTTCCTAGGTTCAGAGGGAACAGCTAAAGTAATTTTGGGTGAACAGGCAACTGGTCTATTGACTGACTTAGGGTATGCTTTAGCTAATAATGTACCTTTAAGCAGAATACCAGTAGCCTTTATTCAGCTAATAATTGGTGCAATTACCGGTTTGGATGGCTCGGGCTTCTCAGGTCTACCATTGGTAGGCTCATTGGCCCAAACCTTTGGCAGTGCGATAGCAGCTGACAAAGGGACCCTGGCTGCTTTAGGCCAAATAGCTTCAGTATGGGTAGGCGGGGGAACAGTAGTGCCTTGGGGATTAATTCCAGTTGCTGCTATATGTGGTGTTGACCCAATGGAATTGGCACGGAGAAACTTTATCCCCGTGGTATTCGGTTTGCTGGGTGCTACTGTCGTGGCAATATTCCTCATGTAAAAAAAGGGTCTTTGAACCCTTTTTTTAGTGGGCGAGTGAGCGAGTCGGTAAGTGGGCGAGAATCTAAACCCTGTCATCGCGGGGCGTACGTGGCGATCTCTCCCAAAAGATTGCCACAGGCTAACACCTTCGCAAAGACAATCTTTGACAGACGCAAGAGTATGTCTTCAAAGTATATCAAACGCAACAAATTAACCCAGTAGCAGTTGTCAGACGCAACAATATGCCCCCAAAGCAACTGTCCTTCCGGACACTGAGCACTGGTCCCTGGGCACCGATCCCTAGACACCGACCCCAGATGCCACCCATTAGCTAGCTCGACAGCCACTGGTTATTCACCGTTATAAGATACTTATTAATTTTCTGAGACCACATCAGGGATGTAATTTTCCTCTGCCATAGGGGTGTGTTTAGGCTGATTAAGGTATCGGCATCGGAGCTTATTATTTCTTTGCCTAAGGAAGTAAATGTATCTATGGGTATTATCTCATCGGCTGGTGTTAAGCTTAGAGTATTCAGCCATTTCATGGAGAAGGGTCCAGAGATACATACTTCACAACCAGCATCTTTTAAAGTGGAGATTATATATGCTGCTAAATATATCCAAAAACCGTCAACTATAATCATAACTTTCTGCATACTTTTCGTTACTAGAGGTGGTAATACTCTACCAAGCTTTTTATACTCAAAAGCTAAATTTATACCTAATAAGGGTGCTATCATTAAAGGTTCATTCAGGGCGGTATTTTTGAGGACAATTGTAAATAGCCCTTTTTCTTTTTGTGTTTTTACTACTATTCCCCAAAAGTTTGGTAATTCTTGAGTAGATTTGGGTTTTAACTGCAAAACACTATATTCAGTAATTTCATCAACTTTTTGAACCATTTGGCAGGTAACTAAGATTATCCCATCTAGGAAGGTCTTTTCCATAATAGTTAACTCATTTACTTTCACCCCACGTCTTCACCTCATTTTTTCATTACTTTTCACATGTTTATTCCAATTTAGGGGAAAACTTTACAAAGAAAAATTTTTACTCATGGGCTATACAGAATGTCAGTGCTTAAGCTCATGGGCTATACGGAATGTCAGTGCTAAAGCTCATGGGCTATACAGAATGTCAGTGCTACAGTGCTACAGTTCTACAGGAAAAAGGTTAAGGTTTCGCTTTGCTAGGTTAAGGTTAAGAAATTATCTGATTGGCAGATCTGGATGTCATTGCTATAAAAGTGATTGATTATTCTGTGTCATCCTGAGGAAGGTACGACCGAAGGATCTGAGATTTTTAAGTACGTAAGATCCTTCGCATCACTCAGGATGACAGGAATGCTTTCCTAAATAGACCATAGTTTAAATTCTTATTCTGGACACAGGTCAATGGTCACAGGTCCCGAAACCAAAAATACTGTCCAATAATTTGGCAACGCCATTCAAAAAAAGGGGGATTCAATCTTGGCTAAACTTATGGAAAAGGTTATGGATGCGCTGGATGTGGAAACCTTTATAGTTTGTGATAGTGAAGATGAAGGCAAAGGAATAGCTTTAGAGATGATGAAAAATTTAGGGTTTGACGATGCAGACCTAGTATTTATTGAATTTATCGGACCAGGTGCTAGGATTAGGGCCAGAGCATATCTTCATAGGTCGGGGGATAAATACGGTTGGTTATTCAGTAGCAGGGAGGGGGGTAAGTAGATGGAAAGGAAGGTACTTTTAGCACCTTTAGATCCGGTACATGATATTGGGTTAAAAATGATTAAAAGAGGTTTAGAAGAGTCAGGTTTAGAAACTAGGCTTTTACCACCAGATACTCCGCCGGAGGAAATTATTCGCATAGCGTTAGACGAAAAATTTAATACTCTATTATTAAGCAGGACCTTAGGATACGGAGTTGCTGAGCTATTAGCCCGCTTTGTAGATTTAGCAGATGCTGCCGGGTTAAGAGAAAATGTAAAGATCGGTATAGGCGGTATGGCTATCCGCCCGGAATTGGCAGCAGAATTAGGCTTTGATGCCGGCTTTGGGCCTGGCACTACTGTTGAAGAGGCTGTGGCCTTTGTTGAAGGTAGAGAGTATAATCCAGAGGAAACTATTATAAAAAAAGAAAAAACAGATTTTACAGCGCCATATAAATATACATATGGAAATCAAACTATGGGTAACCTTTTAGATAAGGTTTCCCAGCAAATTATTTCCTGGGTGGGTAATAAGACATCTCCGGGAGTGGAAAGGGCTAAGCTCAGAGAAGAATTATGGGATTACCAGTCTTTTCTCAAAATGCAAGAGAACCAAGAGTTCCTAAAAAAATATCCGGAGCTTTGCGACCAGGTACCTAAGGATTATTATTTACAAGGAAAGATTCATCCTAAAACCAGAGAGTTGACTAAAGAAGAGCTGGAAAACTATCAAAGTTTTATTACCGAGATAAAAGAGAGAATGAAGGTTAAAAAGCTACAACATAGAAGAAAAGCACCGGTGATATGGAACCAATATGGAACAGGATGTCCTTTTATGGATATTGGCCATATTAAGGTAAGTGAGTCTTGGGGGGCTGACGGTGTTGTCCACTTTGACCCTTCCTGGGGTGCTAGGACAGAGGGGTTTTTAGGTGGAGACCTGACACATCAGGAGGATGGTACGGTTATTACACCCAATAATTTAGCTAGAATTTATCAGTCTTTAGAAAAATCAACCCTATGGCAGGTGCGGGCCCATCGGGGTCTTAATACACCAGAGACAGTAGTTTTGGCAGGGAAGATTGGTGCTGATTTTACGAAAATTAATGTTTGCTATGGTTCGTTAGCTGCAGGCACCGATCCCGCACGGCTTACCGTAGATGGGTTTTATGCTATTAAATATGCAGCCCAATATAAGATGCCCTTTGATATCGTTACTAATGAGGAATTAACTGGGGTTCCTGCTTATAAAGCCTTTGCCGGGATGCTGATTATGGCTGATTTAGCCATAAAGCTAGGGGCGAGACCAATTTTACAGCCATTGTTTGCGTATTCTCCGGAGATGATGATTGGCGGGCAGATGGAGGACAACTATATCGATTTTAATGCAGCCAAAATCTATGCACTAAGAAGTATCATAGATGCACCAATCTGGCCTGGAGCACCTATTGGCTTTTTAACCCAGACCGAAGATAGAGTACAGTCGAGCATGTCTACTTCCTTACATGCTTTACTGGCAACAGCCTTAGGTGTTGATGCTATTTCTATTGCCTCTGCTGACGAAGCCTACTCCGGTGGTCCTATAAGTGTGCCCTCTAAGATTGATACCCTAAGAGGGGTTGAGGAAAGCTTTAGGTTTTTAGGAAATGCAGGAATAAAGCCTACTGCCAAAGCAGAACAATGGCAAAAGGAAATAATTGACGGTATTGAGGGAGTCCTAAAACAGGTTGCAGCTAAAGGGGATTTTGTACAATCCCTTTATGATGGTTTATTGGGAACCAGAGAAGAGGGTGCATATCCCGGAAGGGCGGGCCGTAATACTGTAGAGGAAATTTAACTATGCAGACAATTATTATTGGAATAGCTGGGACAGCTAAAAACACAGGAAAAACAACAACAACTTCCTCTATAATGTCAGAGGTTAAAGATAATAAGAAGCTAAGCTTGGGTTTGACTAGTATCGGTTATGATGGAGAAGACATAGATAATGTAACCGGTCTTCCGAAACCGAGAATCGAAGTTTGGCCCGGGGTTTTGGTGGCTGTAGCTGAAAAATGTCTGAAGGTTAGCACTGCGGAAGTAGAGGTTTTGGAGGTAACGAAATTTGCTACTCCATTAGGGAAAGTTATCTTGGGCAAGGTAACTAAGGGAGGTAGATTGGTCGTTGCCGGACCTAATAAAAGCAGTGAACTAAGACAGGTATTAAATAAGCTGCGCCACCATAATCTTAACTTGATTATAGTTGACGGTGCCTTAAACAGGATTGCACCTATGGTTGAGGTTGATGGATTAATACTGACAACCGGGGCCGCTCGGAAAAGCAAAATAAGTGAACTTGCTTTTGAAACCCATTGTCTAGTTGAGGTTTTTAATTATCCTGTTTTAAATATTGAACATGATACTTTCAGGTTTAATTCAATTTTAAGCAGTGATGCAGTAGATGAATTGCTAAGACAATTAGAGACGGCTGGTACTGTCTATATAAACGGGGTTATAGGTGAGAAGAGCTTAATGTATTTGTTAGAGAAAGCAGAGAAACTATCGGGAAAAAAATTAATCTTCCCTGACCCTATAAAACTTATGGTTATTGGTGATATAAATAAAATCCATAATATTTTTGCTCAACTTAAGCACAAGGGAATAGAGATAGGAGTAAGAAAGCCTATCAAGATTATAGCTCTAACTATTAATCCCTACTATCCTAAATACCGATTTAATAGTGATGATTATGAAGTATCCTATGTTGATAAGGAGAAGCTTTATGAAGCAATTGCCGGTAAGGTTTCTGTTAATGTTTATAATGTGGTAGAAGAAGGGGGAAAAATGTTATTTAATGATATCTTGAATTATAAAAATAATACTTAAATTGTAATATAACAATATAGTTTAAAAAAATTTCTTAGTATTATAAAAAAGAAAATTTTTGCGGTGATGGTACTATAACCCTTGTTTATAATTACCATAGGGCTTTAATTATGACAAAAACAGATGACGGTAAATGTAGTAATATTCTAATGTGGTCGGAGGTTTAATTAAGAGCAAAAGGCCCGTTTGTTTGTTTGAGAGAATTATGTTAAAAATGTTATAACCCAACATATTTTCACTAGAGGAGGAAAAAATTATGCTTCGATAGATTTTGCCGATAAATTAGCAAATTAAAAATCTAAAAATTGAGAAAATTAAAAAGAATTATACTTGTTGCTAATTTTAGTATTTAAGTTCATCTCAGGAGGTTAATTGAATAATATAGATATTACCTAAAAAATATTTTGCTTCTTTTGTATTAATTCTGTAAAAAAAAAGGGGGATCTTAAGGGATGGGAAAATTTTCAGAGTTAATTTTAAAAGGAAGAGAAGAACGAAAAAAACAAGCCTTTGAGGGAACGTTATTAGACTACCTCAATTTATTACAAGAGGACCCGGCAATATATAAATTAACACACCAAAGAATGTATGAAATTATCACGGGTAAAGGTGTAGAGATTGTTAATACTAATGAAGAACCACGGTTAAGAAGGATTTATGGTAATGATGTCTTAAAGCAATACAATTTTTTTAAAGATGATTTTTTCGGTATTAGTAAGACTTTAATGAAAATTGTCCAGTATTTTAAAGCTGCAGCTATGGATGGAGAAGAGTCCCGCCAAGTACTTTATCTTGTTGGGCCCGTGGGGGCAGGAAAATCTTCAATAATGGAAGCTTTGAAGAAAGCTTTAGAAATGAGCCCGCCTGTGTATGCTCTTAAAGGCTGCCCAATGCGAGAAGAACCATTACATTTAATTCCCAAGCATTTGCGGCCACAGTTAGAAGAAATGTTAAAGATAAAAATTGAAGGAGACCTTTGTCCTATTTGTCGCTTTAGGCTCATAAATGAATATCAGGGTGAATTTGAACGATTTCCGGTTGAAACTGCAGATTTTAGTATTAGGTCCCGTAAAGGGGTGGGGGTAGTACCGCCGGTGGATCCAAATAATCAGGATACTTCAGTACTTATTGGCTCTGTAGACATCTCGAAGCTAGATTTATTTCCGGAGGATGATCCTAGGGTTATGTCCTTAAATGGAGCATTTAACGTGGGCAATAGAGGTATTGTAGAATTTATCGAGGTATTTAAAAATGAGGTTGAGTATCTTCATGTTATGATTACTGCAACCCAGGAAAAAAGTATCCCTTCCCCGGGAAAAGGCTCAATGATTTATTTTGATGGAATTATTTTAGCCCATTCTAATGAAGCAGAGTGGAATAAATTTAAATCGGATCATACCAATGAAGCTATATTAGACAGAATAGTCAAAATTGAAGTGCCGTACTGTTTGGAATTAAACGAAGAAATAAAAATATATAATAAAATTCTAAAGAAAAGCAAATTTACCTGTCATATTGCTCCCCATACTATAGAGGTTGCCTCCATGTTTGCGATCATGACTAGGATAGCACCTTCAAACAAGGTTGACCATCTGACCAAAGTTAAAATTTATAATGGTGAGGAAATAGTGGAAAAGGGGAGTACAAAAAAAGTAGATATTCTTGAGCTTAGAGAAGAGGCACAACGAGAGGGAATGACAGGAATTTCCACAAGATTTATTATGAAGGCATTAGATACTGCTATGTCAGATGCAGAGCATGATTGTATCAATCCTATTAGTGTCTTGGAAACTTTAGTTAGGGCAGTTAAAGAATTAACTATAGGTGATGAGGATAAGAAAAAATACCTTCGGTTTTTGCAGGATACTATTAAAAAGGAGTATCATAAAATACTTGAAAAAGAAGTAACTAAAGCTTTTATTCATGGCTATAAAGAACAGGCCGAAGATTTATTCAACAACTATCTGGACCACGCAGAAGCTTATGTCAATAAAACAAAGTTAAAAGATGCAAATACAGGTGAAGAATTAGAACCTGATGAAAAATTCTTAAGATCAATTGAAGAACAGATAGGTATTACCGAAAGTGCTGCCCGTGGGTTTAGACAGGATGTCACAACATATATGTTTTACGTTATGCGAAGTGGTGGTAAGCTTGATTATTCATCCTATGGGCCACTTAGGGAAGCAATTGAAAAGAAGCTGACATCATCAGTTAAGGAATTAAGCAGAATTATTACCCGTACTAAGGTTAGAGATAAAGAACAAAATGAAAAATTTGATTCAATGGTTAAAGTTATGAAAGAATATGGTTATTGTGATCATTGCTGTAATGTAATACTCAAATACGCTGCTAATAATCTATGGAAAGATTAGTAAATACGATTTTGATTTACTACCGGGGGTGAGACTGTGACCATAATTAGGGAATATGACAGTAGAGGCCGGGATAGGGCAGCAGAAGATAGAAGGAGACACCGCCAGCTTGTTGAGGATGCAATTAAAAAAAATATTGGGGATATAATTGCCGAAGAAAGCATAATTGGCCAAAGTAAAGATAAAAAAATCAAGATTCCTATAAAAGGAATAAAAGAATACCAATTTATTTATGGCAAGAACAAACCTGGGTTTGGCTCAGGTGATGGTAGTGAAAAAGAGGGAGATGTAATTGCCAAGGATGAGATTCAAAAAGTGAAGGATCAAGAAGGAACGGCAGGAAGTGAGGAAGGGGAAGATATTTACGAGACGGAAGTTACTATAGAAGAGTTAATCAACTATTTATTTGATGACTTACAACTACCGTTTTTAGATAAGAAGAAGTTTAATGAATTAGAAACAGAAAGAAATTTCAAAAAGTTGGGTTATCAGAAAAAGGGTATAAAGCCTAGATTGGCTAAGAAAAAAACAGTAATTGAGAAGATCAAAAGGAAAAAATCTTCTGAAAAAATTTATCAAGAGTTTTCGGAAATTTATGACAATTTAGAAGGGCAAGAAAGGTTTCCATTTAAGGAAGAAGATTTAAAATACCATCGTTTAAGGGAAGAAATTAAAAAAGAAAGCAATGCAGTAGTAATTTGTATAATGGACACGTCGGGCTCTATGCATATTACAAAAAAGTATTTAGCTAGAAGCTTTTATTTCTTGCTTTATCAATATATAAAATTAAAATATGTTAATGTTGAAATCATTTTTATTGCTCATTCCACTACCGCCAATGAGGTTAACGAAAAAGACTTTTTTCATAAGGGTGAGTCAGGTGGAACATATATTAGCAGCGGCTATGAAAAGGCAATAGAAATAATTGAAAAAAGGTATAACCCTGAGATATGGAATATTTATGCTTTCCATTGTAGTGATGGAGATAATTGGAGTGAAGATAATCAAAAAGCTGTAGAACTTGCTGAAAAGCTATGTCAGATTTGTAACCTTTTTGGATATGGGCAAATAATGGCAGGCTATTTTAGCTCTATCAAGCAGGCATATGAAAATAAAATCAAGTATCCCAACTTTTCAATTGTTAATATCACAAGAAAGGAGGATGTTATTCCAGCTCTGAAAATATTATTAAGCAAAGAAAAAGAGCTTATGGAATAATACTTATCTATGATGGATTATACAATTAATCAATTGGAAATGTGGGATGAGAAAATTAGGGAAATAGTTTTTGATGCAGGACTTTTATGCTATCAACAGGAATTTGAAATATGTAGTTATGAAGATATGTTGTGTTATGTGGCTTATACAGGTATGCCTTCTCATTACCCCCATTGGAGTTTTGGTAAGTCCTATGAAAAGAATAAAACCTTTTATAGCTACAATCTGCAAGGTTTGCCATATGAAATGGTTATCAATTCTAATCCCTGTATTGCTTATCTAATGCGGGAAAATACACTTCTTTTGCAGATTCTTACCATGGCTCATGTTTATGGGCATAACGATTTTTTTAAAAACAATAGGTTATTTAAGGAGGGTACTACTGCTGAATATACTATTCAAATGTTTAAAAACCATGCTGATTGCATACGAAGTTATCTGCACGACCCCAGTATAGGTTATAAAAAGGTAGAACGCATTTTAGATGCAGCCCACGCTTTACGTTATCAAACTTGCAGATTAATAGGAGGCAAAAAATTATCAATTGGAGAGCAAAAACAAAGACTCTTAGATAGATATTATTGCGAATTGGAAGCAAAAAGGTCGTTTGAAGCTCAACCAGATATTCCCTTTCCTAATCTTAATAAAAAACCTATAGAGCCCGAAGTAGATTTAATGGAGTTTATTTTAGAATACAGTAAATTAGAAAACTGGGAAAAGGATATAATGCGAATTGTTGTCGATGAAACCAGGTATTTTATACCCCAGATTGAAACCAAAATAATGAATGAGGGTTGGGCTAGTTTTTGGCACTATCAGATTCTAAATAAATTAAAGCTATCACAAGATCTGTTTTTTGAATTTATCAACCGCCATAATCAAGTCATCAGACCTTCATTAGGAAGTATCAATCCATATTATCTAGGTTTTAAAATTTTCTCAGATATAAATCAAAAATATGGTCTAGCTAAGATGTTTGAGGTAAGGGAAATAGAACGGGATCAATCCTTTATCTACAAGTACCTCACTGAAGAGCTATGTAGGGAAATGAATCTTTTTCAATATCAGAAAAAAGAAGATGAATATGTAATTGATGAAGTGGCCGATGAAAAAGGCTGGAAGGAGATAAGAAATAACCTGGCAAATAGCCTAGGGATGGGAAATATCCCTTCAATAAAAGTAATAGAATTTTTACAGGATAGAACATTGTTATTAGAACATGAATATGATGGCCGAGAATTAGAATTAGCCTATGCTAAAGAAACTCTAAAATATTTAGGGACGCTCTGGGATGGAAGGATAATTTTAGAAACGTCAATAGATAAAACGAAGAAAAAAATTATTTGTGATGAGGAAAAAAACATTTCCTTTATTTAAATTCTGCCCGGTAAATACCGGGCTTTCTAATTGGTAATGAAACTTTCCTTGAGCATTTTTGTAAGAAAAATATCATTGGTTACCATAACTACACCTGAAAAGATTAAAAGTCCGCCAATAACATGGTAGAAAACAAATTGCTCTCCTAGAATTAGGATGGATAAAATAGTCGTGAAAACAGGAATTAAGTTAAGGAAAATTGCAGCATGGTTGGAGGTAACAGCCTGCAAAGCTGTATTCCAGCAGTAAAAAGCCAACAGAGAGGGGAATATACCTACAGCTAAGACACTTATGTAGTACCTTGGTTCAAGATTTTGCCACCAACCTCCAATATAAAGGGCTTCTCCAATAAAATAAGGCAGACTGACAGCGATACCACCTAAAACCATAGCGGGGAAGAGGGTATTGCTGGGGAAAATAGTACCTTTGTTTTTTAGGACATTAGAATATATTGCCCAGCTTAAGACTGCAATTAACATAAACCCATCACCAATATTTATTTTTAATGATAAGATATAAGCAATATTACCCTTAAA
The DNA here is from genome assembly GCA_000961765.1 of Clostridiaceae bacterium BRH_c20a. Taxonomy (GTDB): domain Bacteria; phylum Bacillota; class Peptococcia; order Peptococcales; family BICA1-8; genus BICA1-8. The sequence continues at coordinate 28,202 of LADT01000047.1, forward strand.
GATTATCCATAGTACCCCTACCAAAGAAGTAATTATTCCCAAAATTTGCATTTTAGATATTCTTTCTTTGAGGAAAATAAAGGAGATAAGGGCAAAAACAACTGGATTAAGGGAGGCAATGAAGGCTGCATTAATTGCCGTTGTGTAGCTTACGGCCAAAAACGTTCCAGCACTATTTAAAAAATATCCCGTAAGGCCCAAAATCAGAATTAAACGCCAGTGAGTTAAGAATAGCTTTCTATTTTGAGCTAATTGCTTCCAGTAAAATGGCAATATAATAATAAATGTAATAAGCCAGCGGAGCAAAGTCATCGCACCGGAGGGGATTACTCCAGCAATATCCTTTCCAATTAAAAAATTAAGACTCCAAAAGAGGGGAGCCAGAACTAATAAAATATTAGGTGAAATATTCATGTTTAAAACTCCTCTGAAAAGACAAATGTAAGTACATATAAACTATTTTAACTGTTTATTATTTTATTTCAACTTATTTTCCTTTATTTTTTTGGATAAAGGACTTTTTATATTTACATAATATCTACTTAAAAAGAGGTTTTTCGAAAATAGTGTTGAACCAATTTTTAAGAAATACATATATTAGAAAATAGTAATTTAATTGGGAGGGTTTTATACATGAATGTCCACGACTTAGCACATGGTCTTTCAAGGGGACTTAATAATTCCGCGGAATACAGGAATTATCAGGAGGCACTAAGTAAAATTAAAGGAAATAAAGATAAAGAAGGGATTTTAACAAACTTGCGGAAACAACAAATGGAAATTCAGGCATTGCAAATGATGGGCAAAGAAGTACCACCAGAAAAAATGACACAATTGCAAAAAGCCTCTGAAGTTTTGAGTTTTAATCCTGATATAAAAGAGTTTTTGGAGGCCGAATACCATCTGGGCACGATTTTGGGTGATATCCAGAAAATCATTTCTGAAGCAGTAGAACTTTGGTATCCGGAAATGTAAAGATGTAGGGGCGCGCATTGCGCGTCCGTCCCACATCGTTCCATGTTTTTTTTTGACCAAATCATGCGTAGGGGCAGGTTTCCATGCCTGCCCGATCGTTATAAATTATGTATGTCAATAAATTATGCATTGCAAAAACAACCATTTAGAGTTATATTATTAAATAAGTTATTTATTTCTGGGCACTGGATACTAAGAACTGGGCACGATCCCTAAGATTTTACACTCAATAACCACCAGTCACTAGTAACCAGTCACCAATAACTAAAACAGGAGTGATGTCTAGACGAGCAAAGTTGAGTTGAGATGAGTTATTTAGCTGAGAAGTATGTAAATTAGTTTAGTTGAGGAAGTTAAGTTTAGAAGAGATGAGAGGAGAATAAAAATGAATATTAGAGAAATGGCCCAAATCAGTTTATTACTGGCGATTGGTTTTATTTTGCGTTTAATTACTCCTGGTTATGGAGCTGGAATGAAGCCGGATTTACTTTTAGCAATGCTGTTTGTGATTATCCTTTTAAAAAGGGATTTAAGATCAACTCTTTTGGCCGGTGGTGTAGCAGCCATTATCACTGCCCTAACTACGACTTTTCCTGCCGGGCAAATTCCCAACCTAATTGATAAGCCTTTAACAAGTTTGTTTGCATATATGCTGATTAAAGTCCTTGCTGATAGAGTACCTATTGTGGTAGCAGCAGGTATTATCGGTGCTGTAGGCACCTTATTTAGCGGAGCAGTTTTCCTGCTTTCGGCTTTAGCCTTAGTGGGCATTCCCGCACCCTTTGAAATCCTTTATGCAACAGTAGTCCTGCCGGCTACAGTTGCAAATACCATAGGTGTAGTAGTACTGTATCCTCTTGTCATTTTTAGTAAACAGGTGATAGAGAGGGGAAGACCCCAGGAAATAACTAAGTAATTTCAAAAGCCAGCCTACGGGCTGGCTTTTTAGGTTAAGGTTTCGCTCCACTTCGTTTCGCTAGGTTGAGGTTAAGTTTTTATTTTCATGGTATTAAGAGGAGAGTGAAGTTAGGATACCGAAATAATATCTTAGATTATATATGGGAGGGATATTAAATGTTTGTAAAAAATGAAGAAAGAGGCTTTATTCCTATGGTTGAGGGAGTAAAAAGAAAGACTTTGGCACATGGGGAAAAAACATTACTGATTGAGGTATTCTTAGATCAAGGAAGCATTGTTCCTGAACACAGTCATCCCCACGAGCAGACAGGCTACATGATTTCTGGCAGAATGATTTTTAATATTGATGGGAAAGAATTTAGCGCAAAGCCGGGGGATAGTTGGGCTATACCAGGCGGAGCAGTACATAGTGTTGCTGTTTTAGAGGATTCTGTAGTAGTTGAAGTATTTTCACCCGTACGAGAAGACTATTTGTAAAAAAGTGGCTAGTGACTGGTGACTAGTGGTTTTGTCGGATTCATAAGTAGAATAAAAAAATCGCCTCTCGTTTGGGGTGATTGTATATTTGGGGACATTCCACATTCAAGAGGAAGGAGGCAAGACACAAGAGGCAAGAATTTTTTACTTCTACATCCTGTCTTGCATCCTGCCTCCTGTTTGAGGTGTGTCCCCATTCCTTAAGTTGGGTCGATTGTTTTTAGTCCACTAGTAAAGCTTGAAGTTTTTCTCAGCCTCAGCCTTAACCTCAACCTTACCTTCTTGTCGAGGATTTTCTTTGATAATGGAATTTAGATAAACTCCACTTATGATTATTCCGGCACTGACCAGCTTTAAACCGGAAAATTGCTCATTTAAGATAATCGTAGCTAAAATTATAGAAAAAATAGGGACGAGATTTATAAAAATATTGGTCCTACTGGCTCCGATTGCTTTAAATGATATCTGCTGAATAAGGTAACCTATAACCGTTGGAAATATTGCCATATAAATTACTGAAGTCCAGCCGAGCCAGGTAGTGGAACTTAAAAAGCTGTACTGGATCTGCTCCCATACAACAAAGGGAAATAAAAGAACAGTACAAACTAAAAAGCTATAAGTAGATAGAATCAAAGGTGAGTATTTAGGCATAACTCTTTTTGATACAACAGCATAACTTGCCCAGCAGACAACGGCAAACAGCATTAAAATATCACCTTTATTAAAAGCAAAATGACTTAAAAAGCTTAAGTCCCAATTAGTAATTGTCAGGATTACTCCTATTAGGGCAATAAATATGGCCCCAACCCTTTTAATATTTAACCCTTCTCCCGCAAACGAGACGGCTAAAACCGAGGTTATCATGGGATTGGTTGCGGCAATAATTGAGGCATTTATCGATGTAGTATATTTTAAGGCTGCAAAAAAAAGAATATGATAACCCATCATTCCTACAGTTCCTAATAATAATACTACCTTCCAATCTTCTTTTTTTAGATGCCAGTCTTTTTGTTCATACTTAACCATAATAATAAAAATGATTAAAGAGGCTAATAAAAACCTAAAAAAGGTTAAAGCAAGAGGAGAAAATTCCTGAATCCCGTATTTCCCAGCAATAAAGGCTCCTGCCCAGAAAAAAGCAGCCACTACCATTAAAAGGTAAATTAATTTATCATTTTTCAAGAGACTATCTCCTTAAAAAGCCCTGTTTTTCTAACCACGAATTTCGTTCTAAGAGCTTAAGTATCGCTAAGCCAATTAAGCTGCCGCCGATTGTACTTATTAAAAATGGCACTACAAAAAACATTACAGCTACTTCTTTTCCTAAAATATACTTAGCAATGGGGTAGGAGGCCAATCCCCCTAAAACACCTGTGCCAAATATCTCACCCGCTACTGTATAGGAATACTTTTTTGTTCTTTGGAAAAGGTAGCCTGCTAAAATAGCTCCTAGCATACTTCCCGGAAAGGCTAAAGGCGAGCCTGTCCCTAAAATGTTTCTAAGAAGAGAAATTAAAAAAGCATTAGAAAGGGCGAAACCAGGACCTAATAGAACAGCTGATAAAACATTAATAGTGTGTTGAATCGGAAAGCATTTTGCTACTCCTACCGGTATGTAGATAACATGGCCAAGTAAAGTTCCAAGAGCAATAAGTAAGGCGGAAAATGTTAATTTCCTTGTGTCCATTTTTCATCTCCTTATATAACAAAGACCTATCAAAAATATTAACATATTTTCGAATTGAAACAAAGTGAAAAAACGAAAATATGATGGGGATTATGGGGACATACTCATTCAAAAAGCAGGAAGCAAAGACACAAGAGGTAAGATTTTTTAACTCCTGCATCCTGTCTTGCATCCTGCCACCTGTTACGGTGTGTCCCCTTTATTCGTTGGGGACATTCCTCAGCTCCAATTAATCCCATCAGAACAAACTATATGTCCCATCAAATTCCAATCACTCATTAAACCAAGGACATAAAGGGTATAGGATCTCCCACGTCTTAGTGTAAAATTTGGAACTTCCGTTAGGAGCTGTTTAGTACCGGAAATATAAACCTTTACTGTATAAGTGCCTGGGGTTACCGGATAATACTGAGTTGCCTCTTTGTACTCAATATCATTTACCATAATAAAGGCTCCATCTGTAAAGGTGAAATCTAAATCGGGGGAATCGGCTAAGTTTACAAATCTCAGAAATGCTTTGGCAGTAGTTACTGGTACATGGGCGTCGGGGACAAGAAATAGGCTCATATCAGAATTCTGGCCTGAAGCGATAATAGTATGACAAGATGTATCCATAAGCTTGGTATAAGCATTGAGAATAGGATAGTGTTTATTGCCGGATTTATAAACTTTTATACTATGGTCGCCAGAGTCAACATTGGTATAATCTGATAAATACTTATATGAACAATTATCTTTAAGAAGCTGGTTATTTGTATAAATGTCTAAACACCTTGGACCGGGACAAGCATTTAGAAACCTAACATTACAACCCATAAAAAATCACCCTTCCTCAAAATTTTCAGTATAGAATATGCATAATTTAAAGGAAAGGTGAAAAAAAGAAGTGGGGAATTAGTGGCTAGTTGTTAGTGGCTAGTGGCTAGTGATTGGTGACTGGTGAATATTAACTAGACTATGGTCTATGGTCTATGGTAATTACTTGCATGTCATTATCACGGGTTGCCCGCACCACGATAAACGAAAGCATTCCCGTCACCTTAAGATCCTTCGGTCGTTCCTCCCTCAGGATGACACAGCAATCACCAGCAGCTTTCATAGCAATGACATCTGGGATTGGTCTAGCGGGTATTTTATTATTAATCTAGCGAAGCGAAATCTTAATCTAACGGAACGAAGTGGAGTGCAATCTTATTGGGGACATTCCTGGCCCGAGAATGATGTCCCAAGCTCGGCAGGTGTGTCCCCATATCACAATATTGACAAAGGGTGCCCTTTTTTTATTCCCCGAAGGAAATACCTATCTGTTTTGCAGTACTAACCAATGGTCCTTTTGGGTCCACCAGCTTAATACCTTTTACTATTGATAATGGTACACTGGTAATATTGTTATTTACTAGTGCGACCATCTCCTGGAATTTACCCTGGTAAATCAATTCTACAGCCTTTGCACCTAGTTGGGTACAGTACACACGGTCAAAGCTATTAGGGGAGCCTCCCCTTTGTAAATGACCTAAAATAGTTGCCCGGCATTCGATACTACTTGCATTTTCGATAGCTCTAACCAGCCAGTTACTTATGCCGCCAAGTTTGACCAAATCGATATCTGATTTAATGATATCTTTATAGATACTTTCACCTTCAAGGGTTTTTACTCCTTCAGCTACAATAATAAGGCTGAAATGCTTTCCTCTTTCGATTCTGTTAGTGATGGTATTAAGGATTCCTTCAATAGTATAGGATATTTCGGGGATTAAAATAATATCTGCTCCACCTGCTATCCCGGCATGAAGTGCAATCCAGCCGGCATCCCTGCCCATAACCTCTAAAATCATGACCCTGTGGTGGGATTCAGCTGTAGAATGGAGCCTATCTAAGGCATCAGTGGCTATATCAACAGCGCTGGAAAAACCGAAGGTCAAATCTGTACCAACAATGTCATTGTCAATAGTTTTCGGGACACCAACAATCTTAATGCCGGTTTTTTCTGCTATTTCATTGGCCATACGCATGGTGCCGTCACCACCGATAACAACTAAGGTGTCCAAGCCTAATGCCTGATAATTTTCTTTAATTATCCCCGACATATCACTATAGATCTTCTGCCCATTTATGATTTGCTCATATCTCATAGGGTTGTCCCTATTTGTCGTACCTAAAATAGTGCCTCCTCGGATTAATATCCCTGAAACACTGTCATGGTTTAAAGAAATGTATCGATTTTCAATTAGTCCCTTAAAACCATCGTTAAAGCCAAAAACCGTATCACCGTTAGAGATAGCCGTTCTGGTTACTGCCCTAATTACTGCATTTAAACCAGGACAATCACCACCACCGGTTAAAACACCTATTCGCAAATAAATCACCGCCAGATAAGAAATTTGTATTTCTTATATATCATAACATTAAACTTAAGGTTATTTAAAACAAATAAGTAGAGATCCTTCAATAAGGCGTTCTACAGTAACTTTTAGGCCCATGTAGGACAATCCCCATCAGGCAAATGTAAGTTCTCCGATTGTCATACAATTTGCACTGTGAAATATTATGGAAAATATTAAGCCTCATAGTTATTACTAGTAAAGAGGTTAGAACATTTGAGGTTAAGATAAAAGTTAGTATAAAAATACAAATAATACCCAAAAATAACCCATGGAGTTACATAGTTAAATGGGGGGTAAGCTTAGTGGAAATAGAGATTAAGAAAAATAATAAAGAAAAATATATGCAGCTGGATAGGGTCATAGAAAGATATAAACAACAAGAGGGCATGTTAATTCGCATATTACAAAAGGCCCAGGAGATATTTGGGCATCTACCCATAGAAGTTCAGTCCTATGTATCAGATAGGCTTGACATCCCTATTTCGACTGTGAACGGTGTAGTAAGCTTTTATTCTCTATTTTCCGAAGAACCACAGGGTAAGTACACAATTAATGTTTGTATGGGAACAGCTTGTTATGTAAAGGGTTCCCAGGAGATTTTAAAAACTATTGAAGAGGAACTTCATATTAGAGAAGGGGAAACAACTTTAGATAAATTGTTTACTATAAAAGTTACCAGATGTATTGGAGCTTGTGGTTTAGCACCAGTTATTACTATAAATGAAAAGGTTTATGGACGCTTAAGTCCATCGGATATCCCCGGTATTTTGCATACATATATCAAGACTAATAAAAAAGCAGCTATTGGTGAAGAGGTGAAAGCATGAATTTATCACCAATAAAAACATACGGTGCGCTTAAAGAATTACGATCTAGTTTTAGTAATCAAATTTCTATTAGGGCTGGTGATAAATCAGTTGAAAATGAAATAACAAAGTATCATATACTTGTTTGTTCTGGTACAGGTTGTACTTCTACTGAAAGTAATGAGGTTAGAAAAAAACTAGAGAAAGAGTTAAAGAAAAGAAATCTTGATGATAAAGTTAAGGTATTTAAAACAGGTTGTTTTGGTTTTTGCAAACTAGGCCCTATAATAGCTATTCATCCTGAACATACGCTTTATTGTAAAGTGGGACTTGAAAATGTAGACGAGATTCTAGAAAGACATATTAAGCATGGCGAAATTTTAAAAGAGCTTTTATATAAGTCGCCTAAGACAGGGCAATATCAGAGAAATATTAATGATATTGATTTTTTTAACAGTCAAAGAAGAATTGCTTTGCGCAACTGTGGTGTTATAAATCCGGAAGATATACGGGAATATATTGCAGTTGGTGGGTATAGTGTTTTAGCCCAAATGCTAAATAATAAAACACCTGCTCAAGAAATCGTTGAAAGTTTAAAAAAATCTGGACTTAGGGGTCGCGGAGGAGGCGGTTATCTTACTGGTAAGAAGTGGGAGCTTGCCCTATCCTACGAAGGTGATAAAAAATATGTTTTGTGTAACGCTGATGAAGGAGACCCAGGTGCATTTATGGATAGGTCTATATTGGAAGGTGACCCCCATAGTGTAATTGAAGCTATGATTATTGCAGGCTATTGTATTGGAGCGGATCAGGGTTATGTATATGTCAGAGCTGAGTATCCGATTGCCGTGGAAAGATTAGAAATTGCTATTGAGCAAGCAAAAAAAATGGGGCTATTAGGCAATAATATTCTTGGCTCAGATTTTAGTTTTGACTTGGACATTAGATTAGGTGCTGGGGCATTTGTTTGCGGCGAAGAAACAGCCCTTATAAAGTCCGTAATGGGATTTAGAGGTGAGCCTAATCCAAGACCTCCATTCCCGGCTGAAGCAGGCTTATGGGAAAAGCCTACTCTTAACAACAATGTAGAGACCTATGCTAATATTCCTATAATATTACAAAAGGGAGCAGATTGGTTTGTAAATATAGGAACTGAAAAAAGCAAGGGAACAAAGGTATTTGCTTTAGCCGGTCAGATTAATAATACTGGACTGATAGAAGTCCCAATGGGTACAAGCTTAAGAACAATAATTTACGATATTGGCGGGGGAATACATGATAATAAAGAGTTTAAAGCAGTTCAAACAGGAGGACCTTCTGGTGGTTGTATTCCCAAGTCAATGCTGGATATAAAAATAGATTTCGAATCTTTAGCAGATGTTGGTTCCATGATGGGTTCTGGTGGCATGATTGTCATGGATGAGACAGATTGTATGGTTGATATTGCACGGTTTTATTTAGAATTTGCTCAACATGAGTCCTGTGGTAAATGTGTCCCTTGTAGTATAGGCACAAAACGTATTCTTGAAATTCTAGAAAGAATAACAAAAGGTAAAGGGAAAATGGAAGACCTGCAAATTCTTGAAGATTTGTGTCTAGACGTCAAAGACTCGTCCCTTTGTGGACTTGGACAAACCGCACCTAATCCGGTTTTAAGTACATTACAATATTTTAAAGATGAATATATAGCCCATATAAAAGATAAAACCTGTCCAGCGGGGGTATGTAACAGCCTATTAAAAGTTGTTATTTCTGATGAAAAGTGTATTGCTTGTGGAATTTGTGCTAGGATTTGTCCTGTTAATGCCATTACAGGGGAACATAAAAAGCCACCTTTTAAGATACATCAAGAGGTCTGTATAAAGTGTGGTAACTGTATTCAGAAGTGTCCGGTAGACGCAATTTATAAGAGATAAAGGCAGGTGAATTAATATGGAAAACATCAGAGAACAGGAAGAAATTAAAGCTCTGGGAAAAAAAGTAAAAATAGATATTGATGGATTAGAATATGAGGTACCAGAAGGTATGACAATTTTAGAAGCGGCCCGCATGTTTAATATTGAAATACCTAGCCTTTGTTATTTGAAGGATATAAATGAAATTGGCTCCTGTCGTGTTTGTGTAGTAGAAATTGAAGGAAGTAGAAACCTTCAAGCTTCTTGTGTGTACCCTGTAAGGGAAGGTTTGAAAATAAATACTAATACTAAAAGGGTACATAGAGCCAGAAGAAGTGCTGTTACACTATTATTGTCTAATCATCATAGAGAATGCACAACTTGTATAAGAAACCTAAATTGTGAGCTGCAAAACTTAGCCGATAATTTAGGAATAAGAAATATTCCTTATTCCGGGGAAATGCCTGATTATGGTTTTCATGACAATAATCCAGCCATCCAAAGAGATTATAATAAATGTATAAAATGCAGACGTTGTCTGGCTATCTGTAGTAAAATTCAGGAATGTAATGTTTACACAGCCTTAAACAGAGGATTACAGACAGTAATAGCTCCTGCCTTTAAGAAAGATATGAATGATGTAACATGTATCATGTGTGGGCAATGTGTTATTGCTTGTCCTACAGCATCACTCACCGAAAAAGAAAGTATTAATGAAGTATGGCAAGCTCTTAATGACCCTGCCAAGCATGTAGTAGTACAAACAGCTCCTTCTATTCAAGTTACAATCGGTGAAGTCTTCGGTATGCCCCTAGGGTCATTTGTAGCAGGCAAGCTAGTAGCTTCTTTAAAAAGAATTGGATTTCATAAAGTGTTTGCAACAGATGTTACTGCTGATTTAACAATAATGGAAGAAGCCCATGAGTTGGTAGAAAGATTATTTAAAACTCCTGAAAAGCTCCCACTACTTTCCTCCTGTTGTCCTGCCTGGGTCAAGTATGCAGAGCATTTTTATCCTGAGTTTTTGCCACATTTATCATCTTGTAAATCTCCCCATGAAATGTGTGGAGCTCTAACGAAATCTTGGTATGCAAATAAATATGGACTTGATCCAAAAAATATTATTAATGTTGCTATCATGCCATGTACAGCAAAAAAATATGAAGCGGCACGGCCTGAGATGGGAACAAAAGATTTTCAAGATGTGGATTATGTGCTAACCACACGGGAATTAGCCAGAATGATACGTCAAGTAGGTATGGATTTTAAAAAGCTGCCAGATGAGGAATATGATGAACCTTTTGACCAATATAGCGGTGCGGGAGTGATTTTTGGTGCAACTGGTGGAGTTATTGAAGCCGCTGTACGTACAGCTTATAAAATAGTAAATGAGCAAGAAATGGATGTTCCGGATTTTGAGGACGCCAGAGGACAACGAGGGCTAAAATATGCTAAAGTTTCTCTTGATGGCAAAACAATAACTGTAGCAATAGCTCATGGTACAGGAAATGCTAAAAAAGCATTAGAAATGTTTAAAAATGGAGAAAGAATATTTGATTATATCGAGGTTATGGGGTGCCCAGGAGGTTGTGTAGGTGGAGGCGGTCAGCCCATACTTAGTGCAAGGGATTATAAGAAGATCTCTTTAGATTATCGGCATAACAGAGCAGATGCTTTATATAATGTGGATGATACTAAAAAAATTAGAAGATCCCATGAAAACCCAAGGGTTAAACAAATTTATGAAGAATTTTTAGAAAGACCACTATCTGAAACAGCAAATAAATATTTACATACAACGTATATAAAAAGAGGCAAGTTCCCATATTTGGAATCCGAAACCTAGTTTTTTTAAACTTTAAATGAAGGTGTTTCATGGAGATAAGCCTGTAGCTTTCCATATTCATATATGTTTAAGCATGGCAATTTTCTTCTACAGAGTAAGAGTCTATATATATTTTTTGCTTGATATAAAACTTTTCTGATTATCCTTAAACCAGAGCAAATGGAGTTCTTCATCTATCATGTTATGCCATAGTCTTCTGTTGAAATTTGGGTCATCCCAGGTTTCTAGAATAAAGGCGTGATACATTTCAATTGCTTTGGTTTCCACTGCTGCTCCAAGTTTGTAGCGGTTTTCTGCTGAGGTTAAGTCTAAAGATTTACCTATGAACTTTCCTGCCAGAGCCATAAGACCTCCAGGAATTGTTGGGATGTCAATATTGTTTTCAATTAGGTAATTCTTATAAAATTCAACATGCCCCTGCTCTAGTTCTATCATACGCTCATAAGCATGACGAACATAATCATTTTCCAGACTGTCCAGCTGTGTTTCATACATTTTAAGTTGAAGTAGCTCTAAAAGATAGAATTCTTTTACTCTTAGTATTAAGTCCATAAAAACCTTTTCCTCTCTATAGTTTACTAAAATTCTGGTCTAAATATTAATAAAATAAGAGCTGTAACCAATCCCCAAATTAAATGTGTTATTAAATCAACTATTGTCTCATTAAAGGTTCTATAAATAAAGGGCCTGGAAGAAACCATATTGGGGATGATTGCAATATGAACAATCCAGGTTGCAACTCCTAGACCCAATCCTTTTATTAGGGCATAATCATACCCGGAAATTATTAAAAAAACTGCTAAAGGTACACCAAAAATTCCCCCTGCCAATAGATGGATAAATTCGCCGAGCAAAAGTTTTCTTAATGATACTTCTGCATGGGGGAAAATTAATTGTGAGAGATAATGGCCAGTTGTTGATGTGGCAACTTTTGCCCAGACAAAAATCCAATGGACTATAACGTCACCGATAGTTCCCAGTAACCCTCCCAGAAAGCCAGCGATGACAAAATCGTCCATAAAAATTACCTCCGTTAGCTAATTTGTATTAGTATTATTAACTGATTAATGATACTTTATTCTACTGGGGACGGTTCTTGACTTGCGCAAAAAACCAATATAAAATAAAGTTAATTATAAAGTTTATACTATGAGGAGTGGAACAAATGCCGAGAATAGCCAGAGTAAAGGAAGAGTTTAGTACTTACCATATTATTGTACGGGGAAATGAAAGAAGGAATATTTTTTTTGACGATGCTGATAGAGAAATGTACATAGATATTTTAAATAGAATGAAAAACAAATACAATTTTAAGCTTTATTCCTATTGTCTTATGGATAATCATGTTCACTTAGTCATAAATGATAACGGTAACGACATATCCCAAATTATGAAGAGTATTAGCATCAGCTATGTAATTCTTATTAACCGGAAATACCAACGGACAGGTCATTTATTTCAGGATCGGTTTAAAAGTAGGCTAATAGATAGTGAAGAGTACTTGCTAGAGGTAAGTAAATATATACATAATAATCCGGTAAAGATTGGTATCTCGGCAAGACCTGAAGACTATCGGTGGAGTAGTTATACTATTATCATACGGGGGGCTGGGGATGAGGGATTAGTTGATGGCTCAAAGATACTTGGAATAATATCTAAAAAGAAAGAATATGCCATTAAAGAGTATAAAAGATATGTGAATAAGCAGGAATATGATACTGAAGCTATAATCATGACGGAGTATGGTAACTTTTCCCCAGGAAAAGAGAATAGGATTGTAATTATTAATAAGCAGCAAGCCCAAGAAAAGCTGAAAGCAATGGCTGAAGAAATAGGCATTTCAATGGAAGAACTAATTAGCAATCAAGAGGCCCGGGACAGGGCGATAGGAATGATAAGGGAGAACTCAATATTAACCTTAAAGGAAATTGGGGAGATTGTTGGCGGGATAAGTGAATCCCGGGTGAGTAGGATTTTAAAGAAAACCTAGGGCAAGGCAAGAACCGTCCCTAACTTTTATAAGTTAAAGTTTAATTCATAGATTTCTTAAATTTTTAAAGGGATTTGTGTAATAATTAGTATAATTTACAAAAAAAACATTATTTTTAGGAGTTTAATCTAAAATAATGTTAATGAGAGGAGAAACAAAATGCAGTATCGGGAACTTGGGAAAACTGGAATAAAAGTATCGGTAGTAGGATTTGGAGCTTTGCCAATTCAGCGCATAGATGAAAAAATAGCTGTAGAAGTATTACATAAAGCCTTTGATCTGGGAATGAATTTTTTAGATACGGGTTTTAGGTATTCAGATAGTGAGTATAAAGTTGGTTTAGCCCTTAAGGGGCGAAGGGAAGGAATTACGGTTGCAACCAAATCCCCTGCCCGAGATAAAAAGGGGATGGCTGAGCATATTCAAATTAGTCTAAAACGATTAGGGACTGACTACATTGATCTATATCAATTACATAACGTAAAGGATATGGAGAATCTAGATAAGGTATTGGCACCAGGTGGTGCTTTAGAAGCTCTAAAGGATGCGCAAAAAGAAGGCTTAATAAAACATATCGGCATTTCTAGTCACCGTAAAGAGACTTTATTTGTGGCAATGAAGCAAGGATTCGTGGACACTATTCAAGTCCCCTTTAATGCTGTAGAAACTGATGAGATAGAGGAACTGCTTGACTTGGCTGAGGAGACAAATACCGGTGTAATTGTAATGAAGCCTTTAGCAGGCGGAGCTTTTAATAATCCCACCGCTGCTCTTAAATTTATTCTTAAGCACAGGATTAGTATTGTCATTCCAGGAATGGATTCCCTTGAACAAGTTATAGCAAATGCCCAGGTAGGTACAATGGAAACTACCCTAACAGAAGAAGAACAGAAGAGTCTTGATATAGATACTGCACAGTTGGGGGCAGGCTTCTGCCGACGGTGTGAATACTGTCTGCCCTGTCCTATGGAAATTAATATTCCTCAAATTTTCATCTGGGAAAGTTATGTTGACCGTTATAACCTACCGGAATTCGCCCGTTTACGTTATCAAAGCAGTTCTAAAGGGGTGGATAACTGTATAGATTGTGGTAAATGTGAATCTAAATGTCCTTACGAGCTGCCCATTAGGAAAATGCTAGCCAGGGCTGGGGAGAAGCTTTCGCAAAAATAGTTTATTTTTTTGGGAGTGATATTTTGGAAATTGTTGTCTTAGGTTTCCTCATAATTCCAAATTTATTCAGCTTTATCGTAGTTGGCTATGACAAATATCAAGCAAAAAATAGGGGCTGGCGGGTGCCGGAAAGAAGTCTTTTCTTAATGGCCGCGGCAGGTGGAGCTATAGGTGTTTATTTGGGAATGGGAGCTTTTCGTCACAAAACAAAGCATGGGAAATTTTATTATGGTATACCGATATTAATAATTGTAAACCTATTAATTTATTTCCTTTTATTCAATAAGTTTATGTTGTAGTTAGATAAAATTTTAAGTTAATTGAGAAGCCCAGGGAATTATTTTTTCCTTGGGCTTTATAAATTTTTAATAGGTTATGTGGAGGTAGAATGAAACTTTTATAAATAAAAAAAGTCTTATATTTAGAAAGATAAATTTGAGCAGACTATTTACTAAAAGAGGGAAATTTGCAGAAAGGAGTGAAAGTTTATGAGAAAAATTTTAGCTGCCATAGGAATATTATATTTATTATTCTTCATTTCTGGCTGTTCCACAGAGAAGGCTGTTGCAAATATGGATAATCAGGCTTACGGAGATAAGAAAATAGTTTGGCAAAAGTTAGAAGAGGATATATATGGTAGCGGAAAAAGAGAGAAAATTGTATTTTATGTTTATGAAACTGCTGAGGGCATGCCGCTAATTTGGTCTTTAGAGGTTAATGGTGAGGAAGTAATTAAGCTTAATCATGATGATGGTTTCTTTAGCCAATCCCAGATAAAATTTGACGACATTGATGGTGACAATAAGCCGGAAGCATTGCTATATAGATATTCTACCGGTTCTGCGGGGGCTCAGTGCTTAAATATATATAAGATTTCCCCGGAAAACTGGTTCTTAATATTTTCAGAGGATAAGCTAAATGATTACACTGAATCCGATAATGGTCGATTTAATGTAGAATATCTAGGGGATTATCAGGTGAGTTTTTCTGATAATCAAACAGGGCTCAAAGTAAATATTCCTCTAGAAAAAGAGCTGTATAAAGGGATTGAGAACATGTTAGAGGGTATTTCGACCTGGGTAGATCCTGTTAGTGAATTTGAGGCTAAAGATATAGATGGAAATAAGAAAAAGGAGATTATTACTAGACAAAGGGTCATAGGGGTAGCCCATGTGGATACTATCGCACTTTTTGAAACGATATATAAATTGACAGAAGGCCAATATAAGCCGATAAGAGCGATGCTCTTAGATATTAAGGGAAATATCTTAGGTGAAATTGAGATAAGCAAATAGTAGTAAAAACATTATTGCTATGTCATCCTGAGGAAGGTACGACCGAAAGATCTAAAAATTCTTCACTACGTAAGATCCATCGCTAACGTTCAGGATGACAACTCATTGTTAGACTTTTTCATTGGTGTAATTCTTTCGTAGGAAGATTTTTTCCTGTGTGAGGAAATAAGTATAGGTACAATGAAGTCAATCTGATATAATGTATAATAATTTAGGCATGAGACGAGATAAGGCACCATTTTTGGAGGCTTCAGAGGCTTCAATTGAAAAGCTATTTTAAAAAAAGTAGGGCTAAATTATGGATTGTATAAGTGGAATAGTAGAAAGAATTACATATGTAAATGAAGAAAATGGTTTTAGTGTCATCAAAATTAAGTCCAAGGGCTTTTCTGAGTTGGTTACGGTGGTAGGCAATATGTCAATAATCAATGTAGGATCAGTTCTCAACTTAAAAGGTGAGTGGAAGCAGGATAGTAAATATGGCAAGCAATTTAGTGCCCAAGAGTGTATAGAAGCTATACCTGCTACAGTGGCCGGGATCGAAAAATACCTAGGAAGCGGTTTAATCAAAGGTATTGGACCTGTTTATGCTAAAAAAATAGTAAAAAAGTTTAAAGAAGAAACTATTGATATTATTGAGGAAGAAACGGATCGATTAATTGAAGTAGACGGAATTGGTCACAAAAGAATCGCAATGATTAAAAAAGCATGGCAAGAACAAAAGGAAATAAAAAATGTTATGCTTTTTTTGCAAGGACATGGTGTTTCCACTGCCTTCGCTGTTAAAATTTATAAGACCTATGGTAATGACAGCATAAAGCTAGTTCAGGAAAATCCTTTTCGCCTTGCTGATGATATCTGGGGTATAGGTTTTAAAACTGCTGATCAAATCGCACGGAAATTAGGCTTTGCCCCTGATTCCTATGAGCGGTGTCGAGCAGGAATAATCTACATATTAAATCAAATTGCTAACGATGGCCATTGTTATGCCACTAAGGAAGAATTAGTTAAGCTCGGACAAGAAATATTAGAGGTTTCTGAGGAAAAACTGATTGAAGTTTTAGCTAGAATGGTCATGGATAAATCGGTAATTTTTGAGAGGGAAAATGCTTACTATCTTCCGCCTTTTTATTATAGTGAAATTGGTGTAGCGGAAAAAATTAAAGAACTAACCAGACAGAATACCAAATTTAAATCCCTTCCGTTAGCTAGGATTGTCGAGGAAATACAAAAAGAAAACAATATCCAGTATGATATAGTGCAAAAGGAAGCAATTGAAAAAGCTGTTTCCTCCAAGTTCATGGTCTTGACGGGAGGCCCGGGGACAGGGAAAACTACAACAACTTTGGCTATCATTAAAGTTTTTGAAAAAATGTACGCCCAGGTAGTTTTAGCTGCTCCAACAGGTAGGGCTGCGAAAAGGATGTCGGAAGCCACAGGAATGGAAGCTAAAACCATCCACCGCTTGCTAGAAGTAAAACCCCCTAATGGTTTTCAAAAAAATAGCGATAATCCTTTAGAATGTGATGTATTAATTATTGATGAAACCTCAATGGTGGATATTATTTTGATGTATAACTTGCTTAAAGCGGTACCGCTGGATTGTGTTGTCATTTTTGTGGGTGATGTTGACCAACTCCCTTCTGTGGGTCCAGGTAATGTCCTGCGAGATATTATTGATTCAGCAGTGGTTAATGTTGTCAACCTAACTAGAATCTTCCGACAAGCTCAGGGCAGCAGGATTATTACAAATGCCCATAAAATTAATAAAGGTGAATTTCCGGAATTAAAAAGTGATAAAAATAGTGACTTCTTTTTCATGGAAGCCAATGACCTGCCTAAAATAGTAGAGCAAATTAAATCCCTTTGTACCGTGCGGCTGCCGGGTTATTACAGCGTTGATCCTATAAATGACATCCAGGTTATTACGCCTATGCAAAGGGGAGAGGTAGGCGCCCGCAATTTAAATGTGGTTTTACAGGAAACACTTAATCACAGTACTACCTTTATTTATAATGGAGGAGTAAAATATAAGCTGAATGATAAGGTTATGCAGATTAAAAATAATTATGATAAAAATGTCTTCAACGGTGACATTGGCCGGATTACCCATATTGATTTGGAAGATAAACAGGTAAAAATAAAGTTTGATGGGTTGGAAATAGAGTATGATGCAAATGAGCTTGATGAGGTAGTATTAGCTTATGCTACTACTGTTCACAAAAGTCAGGGCTCTGAATATAAAATAGTAGTGGCTCCCATAGTTACTCAGCACTACATGATGCTGCAGAGAAATTTACTTTACACTTGTGTAACTAGAGCTAAACATATTTTTGTCTTGATCGGATCAAAAAAAGCTTTAGCTATGGCAGTGAAAAATAATAAGGTGACTGAACGCAATACTATGCTGAAAGAGAGACTTAGTAAACAGATAGTGACTGGTGGCTAGTGACTGGTGACTAGTTGACTAGGAAAGCGTGTGATCATGAATGTCTAGCTTCTTTGACGTGCCACAGTGTCATTGTGTCACCGATTTATTGGCATCTGCTCAAAGGTCTAGCTTAAGGGATGCATCAAAAATATTGGCATTCATCTGATGCATCATGCAGTATAACTTACTATAGATGCATCCCAGAAAACTGTCATTCTTCGGATGTGATCTATCAGGATACTCTTCCACTGTTACACTTATATGTCTCGCCCACTTTTTGACTATTTTTGAAAAGAGGAATGTTTATGGAAGTTTGGTTAAAAGGGTTTTTTATAGGTTTATCAATTGCTGCTCCGGTGGGGCCTATAGGGGTACTGTGTATAAGAAGGACTTTATCAAGGGGACGGCTTTTCGGTTTTGTAACCGGACTTGGTGCGGCTCTTACAGACTTTATTTATGCATTTATTGGTGGCTTTGGATTGACTGTAATTTCTGGCTTTTTGGTTGAAAAACAGGATATTTTCCGCTTCATTGGGGGCTTATTTATCATTTATCTAGGATATAGAATATTTATTTCCCAACCAGCGGGGGATAATATTTCTTTAGTAGAAAAAAACCTGCTGGGTGTTTTTGCCTCTTCATTTGTTGTTGCTATTACCAATCCTATTGCACTGATTTACTATATAGCTGTTTTTGCCGGGTTAGGAGTAGTAGTACTTGAAAATAATTATTACAGTGCATCTCTTCTGGTAGCTGGTGTTTTTATGGGCTCGACTTTATGGTGGTTTCTGTTGAGTCAGGTCGTGGGCTTAATTAAAAACAGGGTTACCAGCCGGGGATTACAGTTCGTAAATCGGATATCTGGTACGGCCATTGCAGGATTTGGTATATTTGCGGTTTGGTCTAGTTTGTATTGAGTCTCAATGTTAAAATTAGGAAAGGAAAAACAAATTCTTAATTAATAATATTTTAATGGGGAGGTTTTGTATGGATAGCTTTTTTAAAGAATCCAATAGTTTTGCTGTTTTAGGTTTATCCCGTGACCCCAAAAGCTTCAGCAGAAAAGCTTATGATTTTCTCAAGAAGGAGGGATATGACTTAGTTCCTATTAACCCTCATGTCACTAATATTGGTGGAGAAAAATGTTACACATCTTTATCCGAAATTAATCAGACCCAAGCTGCAATATTTTTTACCAGTCCAGAAGCAAGTAGGAAACTGATTCCATTGTGTAAAGAAAAGGGAATTAATAATTTACTATTTCAATTTGGTTCGACCACAAAAGAAGATTTGAAGGAAGCTAAGGCCCTGGGTTTAAATGCAAGATATGCCTGTGTCTTTCTATATCATCCACATGCGGGTTTTCCCCATAATGTACACCATCATCTGCATAATTTTTTAAATAAAGATAAATAAACCGGGGTAGGCTGGTTTATTGTCTTTATTTATATAATCCTTTCTCTAGCTCCTGCACTTTGCTAGAAAACCATGAGGTATGTAAATCCTCATCAATTAAATTGGACCATAGGAGGGTGAAAAGGTCATCCTCTTTTATTTTCATAATTAAATTTTTGTAATCATCCATCGCCTTTTTCTCAAGCATAATATTTACTTTAAGCATGGTTATTAACCCCGTCCTTGCAACTAGATTGCCGCTCATTTTACCTAAGATAGGTGCTATTACATCACCTAGTGAGGTCGGAGTTTTTCCTAAGGACTTTATTTTATCGGCAATATTATCAACATGCTGCTGCTCAATATATGAAGCCCGCTCCAGCACTTTACTAATATAATAATCCATATTTTTAATTTGTTTACTCTGAGCCATGTATAGGTCGGCCTGACTTAGCTCTAAGCTATAGAACCAATTTAGCTTGCTTACAAGCTCATCGTTAGTCATAAAATATAACTCCTTCTTAAAAGCCTCATTATTACTTTGTGTAATTATCGATTTAATTATTTATGTTTTCTGATTTGAAAGGAGCTTTCAAAAGGTTTTTGTATGAATGAACAAAAATAGTATACAAAAAAATGTTGTTTTCTCTAAAGGGAATTTATTATACTTTTTAGAAATATTATTTATATATAATTATAAGATAGAAGGTGACACTAATGTTTGGATTTTTACCTAACCTAGGTTTTCAAGAGCTTGTATTAATCTTAGTGTTAGCTCTGATTATTTTTGGCCCCGGTAAGCTTCCGGAAGTAGGCCGGGCTGTGGGTAAATCTATAAAAGAGTTCAAGTCTGCTACCAAAAATGTGAAAGAAGAGATTGATGAAGCTGTAAATGGTAAAGAGAAGGCTTAATGGTTTAAACTAGTATATTTTACGGGTTTTTTTCCCGTTCTATTACTGGTATAATACTGATAATACGTAATTGAGGATGCTACACTAACTTGCAATGACTTAGTTATTCTGTCGTTATGAGTAGAATGTAGCTTTTTCGTTATTGCATTCCTCCGAAGTACTGTTATCTAACTGTAAAGGGGAGGTTTTTTTGTCTAATAAAAATGTGCAGATTTTTCAAAATATCTGCCCTCATAATTGCTATAGCAGCTGTGGAATCAGGACTTATGTGAATAATGGCGCAATAGTTGATATTGAGGGTGATCCTAATCATCCTTTTACCCAGGGAAGGCTCTGCAGCAAAGGATATACTTTATTAAAAAAGAGTTATAACCCGGAAAGAATCTTAAATCCTATGATTAGAGCGAAAAAAGGCTCAAATCAATGGCGGAATATTAGCTGGAAAAAGGCTATTGATCTTATTGTAAATAAAATCTTGGAAATTAAAGAAAGCGGTCAATCTACTGAATCAATTTTTTTTGATATGCGAACTGGTAATATAGGAATGTTACAGCAAGCATTAGCAAATTTATTTAATTCTCTCGGACCCATAACTAAAGTGGGAAACGGATTATGTGACCCTGCTGGAGCAGATGCTCATTTTTATACTTTTGGTGAAGTTCGTAATGCCGACCCTAGTGATATGCTAAACTCCCAATATATCATAATTTGGGGCGGGAATCCTGCAGCTACATCTATACATCAAATGACTTTAATTAAACAAATTAAGCAAAATGGCGGAAAGATAGTTGTTATTGATCCTATCCAGACAGCAACAGCAGCGTATGCTGATACACATATTAAAATAAAACCAGGAACTGATGGTGCTTTAGCCCTTGGCATGATTAAGTATATTTATGACCATGACTTATGGGATCGAGAGTTTGTAACAAATCATGTATTGGGGTGGGAGGAATTTCTTCATTATTTTGAAACGGAAGTCTCCCTTGAGTGGTCTTCTAAAACATGTGGTGTGAGCATTGAACAGATTAGCATGCTTGCTAGAGAGTATTGTACTAAAAAGCCCTCAGCAATTTGGCAAGGGTTAGGTGGGCAAAGGCATATAAATGGTGGCCAGAATTATCGAATAATCAATTCTTTGGCTGCTATAACAGGTAATATTACTGTTATAGGTGGGGGAATTTATTACATTGATTTTAGAAGTTATAATCTTTTAAACAATGCCTTTAAACATGTAAATTTAAATCATACCGATAGATGTATAAATATAAATAACTTAAATGGGCTTATGGGAATACCTATTAAATTAGCTTTTATAACTTCCAGCAATCCTATGGCTCAATATCCAAATATAAATATGATAAAAAAATTTTTTGATAATGTGGAGTTTACTGTTACCGTAGACCATTTTTTTACCGAAACAGCTAAATTTTCAGACCTGATTTTACCGGTGGCTACATTTTTTGAAAAGCCTGATTTTTTAGCCAGCTACTGGCATAAATATATTGGTTACAGTAAGCAAGCTATAAAACCCTTAGGGGAAAGTAAAAATGAGTTTGAAATAGCCAGGCTTTTGGCTATAGAGCTAAATGAATTAGGTATAACTGAACCCTTAAAATACTTGCCTGATTTAAATGCAGATGATTTTTTAGCCCGTCATTTAAAACCATTGCTGGCTCGATTATCTGAGGTAGATTATTCGGATATTATAAAAGGTGGGTATTACAAATTAACTGGTATTAATACCACATGGGAGGATAAGAAATTCAAAACCCCTAGTGGAAAAATTGTATTGCCCAGTAACCCCATATATTTACCAGAAAGAAAACCAAAAAATAATTATCCCTATAGGTTGATTGCTACCCATTCAGAGGTATCATTGAATTCTCAGTTTTCCAATATTGATGTAATACAAAATATAGCTGAAAGTCCAAAAGTTTTTATTAATAATAAATTGGCACTCTACTTGAAACTCAAAAATAGTGATAAAGTTAGGCTCTATAACAATTGTGGTGAGGTTATAATGAAGCTTGAAATCAGTGATAGTGTTCCAGAAGAAGTCATTATGTGCTATCAGAGTAATCAAAAGGACAATTTCTCGATCAATTGTCTTGTTGAACCATTATTAACAGACCTAGGAGAGGGCTCACGAGGGTTTAAGGGTGTTGCTTACCATGATACCTTTGTTAATATTAGTAAAGCATAAAAAAGGATGATGATTATGAGCTATGGGTTTTTGTTTGATATCGAAAAATGTATCGGGTGTCAGGCATGTGCTACGGCATGTGCTAAAAAGAATAATTTTTTTTACGGATTTAGAAAGATTGAAAAGCACGAATTGAAATATAAGGGTAAGAATGTGATTTTCTTTTTTTCAACTTCTTGTAATCATTGCGAAAATCCAGAATGCTTAAGAAGATGCCCGGAGAAATTATATTTTAAAAGGCGGGATGGCATCGTGATTCAACAGCTGGGAGGGTGTCGTGGGTGTTTGACTTGTATGGAATCTTGTCCTTATGATGCTCCAAAATATAACCATCAGATAGGTAAAGTTAATAAATGCAATTTATGTGTCAATAATTTTAATGATGCTTTAAAACCCAAGTGTGTTAATGCCTGTCCTACTAGTGCTTTGCAACTGATAAATGAAAACTATTTTAGACAATCTTATGAATTTAACTATCTAGAAATCGAAACTATAGGCAAATCTCATATCACTCAGCCTTCTATTAAAATCATTGTTCCTGAAAAGTTGGGAGGATAATATGGATTACAATGCATTCCAGGCTTTGAAAGATGAATTATTAGAAGGTGTTTTACAGGAAGATAGTTTATCTTTTGTAGCTCTAAAACTAGCACAAGTACTAGAAAAAAGTATATATATATGTGATTTTCTGGGTAGAGTACTAGTTGGTCAGATATCTGAAGATAAGTATGCTTTAATCCATTCAAATATTGAATTACCAATGACTTCATGTCAAAAATATTATGAAGTAGAAACACAAAGATTATTTTTTGCAATTGGTAAAGAACAAATAGTTGCATATATAGTTGTAAAACAGGTTCAGGAGGAGGAAATTGAACAAATCTTACCTATCCTAGCAGCTGCAGATTTAAGTCTCTGTTTTTATTTTTCTAAATTAAATGCAATAAAAGATATTGAAAACAAATATAAGGATTCATTTATTCTAGACTTATTATTTAATAATATAGTTGATAATGAAGAAATTTTAGTTAAAGGAAAGCTTTGGGGTTGGGATTTTCATAAGGAGTATTTCGTAGCGATAATAGAGCCCGATAGCTTCACTAATATAAGGATGTTTGGGGAGGAATTAGAATATCTTACCCAAAAATCAGCTAAAAAATATAGTACAGAAATGATAACATCAATACGAAACGGAACATTTATTGTTTTGTGTCAGAAAAATAATAAACTTGGTGTTAGTATTCAAAAAGATATAGTACAAGATCTTTATAAAGCAAACAAATATATCTCTAGTAAATATGAGATAACATTTTCTATTGGTATTGGTCATTCTTATTTAGCATATAAGGAGATATATAAGAGTTATCAAGAAGCCAAGACGGCATTGGCGATAGCTAGGTTACTAGGAGAAGAGAAGTTTATTAAGTATTTTAATGAGCTTGGCGTCTTTAAGTTACTTTATAAACAAGAAGCATATCTCCTCAAGGAATTTTACCTTGAAACCTTAGAACAAATTATCGCATTTGACCAAGCCAATAATGGAGAACTATTAACAACCTTAGAGACATTAATTTCTAACAATATGGATTTAAAAACAACGGCAGAGATATTATTTATTCATGTTAACACTTTACGCTATCGCATCAAAAAAGTAGAGGAGATATTAAAAATAGATACTAATAAGTTGGAGAATATCGTTAATTTATTTATAGCATTAAAGATTAGAGCCTTATTAAAGATGCGTTATAATGACATTTATTAAGAAGTGGAGCAATGATTATTGATTGCTGCAATAACTACTGGGGGAATAAAAAATGATAATAGAGATTAATGATAAAAATATTAAGAGAATAAAGAATGTTAAACTTGCTTCTTATGCTGCTAGGTATTTGGATATTTATAATGATTATTTAAAACAAATTACCAGGACTGGGTTAAATATGGCAGCCCCCTATGATGCTCAATTTATAAAAAATAAAAAAAAGGCTTTAGTAAGTAAAGGAGCAATTAGTCGAAACAATGGTTATAGTCTATATGTCAATAGAATTTCTGAAGCCTGTGAAGCTTGTCAAAAGGGGATTGGGGGTATAACTTTTTTCATAGATTTGAATTGTATCCGGAAATGCTTTTTTTGTTTTAATCCCAATCAAGAAAATTATAGCTACTTTCTTAAAAATAAAAGGGACTGTATATCCGAATTGAAAAGAATACACCACCAAGGAATGCTGATTAAGCATTTAGCTTTAACAGGCGGTGAACCTTTATTACATCCTGATGAAACCATTGATTTTTTTAAAACTGCAAAAGCACTTTACCCAAAAGTATTTACTAGATTATATACCTGTGGAGATTTGATTAACAGAGATATCTTAAAAAGACTGAAAAATACTAAGCTGGACGAAATCCGGTTTAGCCTCAGAGTAGAGGATTCCCCGGAGGAAACTTCTAATGTTTTACAAAAAATTCAATCAGCTAAGGAGTACATTCCTAAGGTAATGGTCGAAATGCCGGTTATTCCAGGCAATTATTCTTTAATGGAGAATTTCTTAAGAGAGTTGGATAACATTGGAGTTTTTGGTATTAACTTATTAGAATTTTGTTTTCCTTTTAATAACGCAGAAGAATTTTGCAAGAGAAAACTTAAGATTAAAAACCCACCCCATCATATTCTGTATAACTATTGGTATGGCGGCGGACTGCCTGTTGCGGAAAGTGAGAAGGGTTGTTTGGAACTATTAGAGTTTGCGTTGGAAGAAAAACTGAAAGTAGGGGTTCACTATTGTTCTTTGGAAAACAAACACACTGCCCAAATATTTCAACAAAATAAAAGGGCTAAATTGCCTCCCCATATTTACATGTCCAATAAAGACTATTTTCTAAAATCAGCCAAGGTTTTTGGAGACGACAGGCAAAAAGTTTTAGAAATTTTTAATAAAATTGGCTATCAGGATTATCTAATAAATGAGGGACATGAAAATATTGAGTTTCATGTTGGAAAAATAAAATACTTGAAAGGCTTGGATATAGAGATCGGCATAGTAACAGGCATTATGGAGGAACGGGAGGACGGTCTGTATTTTAGAGAATTAAAAATAGACCTAGCCTACCCGCAAAACTTTGAAAAAACAAGGAACGGGGACACAACCGTTGAGCTTTAGTTATTCTTCAGTCGGGAATGTCCCCATTTAATATCATTTTAAAAGCACTCTTGACTATTTAGTCAGGAGTGCTTTTGTTTTGGAGTATTAGACAAAACATCCCTGACTATTTTCAGCTATTCCTACAAAGGTTTTTACAGAATGAAAAGATAACTGTTAATGTAACTAACAAGTGAAAGAAATAACGTAATATTAAAATTAAATTTGGAATAGGAGGTGAAAAAGAAAACATGCACATAGAAGGCAATAATTCATTAAAGCAATTGGAAGAAGAACTTATAATTAGAAAGAATATTTATAACTTTTTAGGTGCTTATTTTTATAATCCGCAATCGGCAGAAGAATTAAAAAAACTTATTGAGGAGAATCCTTTTGAAGAATTGAAAAATATTCATTTAAATGAGTATTTTATGAAAGGTACAGATTTGTTGGAAGAGTTCTGTAAGAATAATTTGGAAACTGAACCACAGCAATTGAGTAAAAGGTTAAAAGAAGAATTTTACCGCTTATTTATTGGTCCTGAACGCTTAAAAGCTCCTCCATATGAGTCGGTTTATCTGGGTAAAGACAAAATAGTCTTTGATGTTCAAACCCTGCAGATTCGTGACTGCTATCGTTGCTGGGGATTGGAAGTAGAAAAAAAATATCAAGAACCTGATGACCATATCGGTATAGAACTACAGTTTATGAGTTATCTCATAGACCAAGCTGTATTATCCTTAAACGGCAAAAAGGAAACATTGTATGAGAATTTATTAGACCAGCAATATTTTTTAAGCCAGCATATCCTTGCTTTTGGACCGGATTTTTTCCAGTTAGTTATCCATAATACCCAGGAAGACTTTTATCAAGGGTTAGCGTTTTTAGCCCATGGCTTTATAAAAGAAGACCTAAACTATCTTCGCCAATTACAAAAGGAATGGGAGCCGTATTTTAAAATGGCTCAAGCAATTTAAATTTAAAGGGGAGGTTGGCACTATGTCTGAGTTTAACGGATTTAAAAAAGTTCTAAATAATCCTTTCTCGCGCCGCAGCTTTTTAAAGTTAAGTGCGGTAGCAGCAGGAACGACGGCTTTGGTCGGATGCAGCAGTAGTTTGAAAACTATCTCGGAAAATACTGTTGCAGCTGATGATGGTATTAAAATTATCCCAACTACAGGGCCAAACAATTGTGGTGGCCGTTGTGTAATAAAAGCCCATGTTAAAGACAATGTGATTATGCGGATAAGTACTGATACAGAGACAGATGACCCCCGCAATCCACAGATTAGAGCCTGTGTGCGGGGCCGCTCCTACAGAAAGTACTTTTTGAGTCCGGACAGATTAAAATATCCGATGAAACGGGTAGGCAAAAGAGGAGAAGGTAAATTTGAAAGAATCACCTGGGAAGAAGCAGTAGAGACTATTGCCAGTGAAATAAAACGAATAGGAAAAGAATATGGACCCGGATCAAGATATGTGAATTATGCCTGGGGGTATAATGCGCAAATACACCCCATGAATTTATCTAAAAGACTATTAGCCCTGGACGGAGGTTATTTGCAATTTTATAACACCTATAGTACTGCAGCTACCAGTTTTGCAACTCCTTATACCTATGGAACAGCTTCCACCGGCAATACCCCCGATGATTGGGTAAATTCAAAACTCTTAATCCTGTGGGGTTTTAATCCTGCTGAGACAATACATGGTTCCCAAACAATGTATCGTTTAAGACAGGCTAAAGAAGCAGGTGCTAAGATCATTGTTGTTGACCCTAGGTATACTGATACGGCAGTAGGTTTTGCCGATGAGTGGATTCCATTACTTCCTACCACTGATAATGCAGTTATGGATGCCATGGCTTATGTGATGATAACGGAAAATTTACATGACCAGGCATTTTTGGATAAATATTGTCTGGGCTTTGATGAGGAACATATGCCCGAAGGTATTTATGCAGGTAATTCTTATAAAAGCTATGTTTTAGGTGAATCCGATGGAGTACCCAAAACCCCTGAATGGGCTGAAAAAATTTCTAAGGTCCCCGCCACTACGATTAGACATTTAGCTCGGGAATATGCCACTAATAAACCTGCTGCTTTAATTCAAGGCTGGGGTCCTCAGCGTCATGCCTATGGGGAACAGCCAGTACGTGGAGCAACTGTTTTGGCAGCCATGACAGGTAATGTGGGTATTTATGGGGGATGGGCATCAGGTGCCGGTTATGCCGGCAGACAACGGATAGGTAGTATTCCGATTGGTGAAAACCCTGTAAAGGCTAAGATTTCATGTTTTTTGTGGACCGATGCTATTGTTCGAGGAACGGAAATGGGTGCAAAAGACGGAGTGCAAGGAGCAGACCGCTTGCCTGCTAACATTAAATTAATTATGAATACGGCTGGAAACACTTTAATAAACCAACATTCCGATATTAATAAAACTGCTGAAATTCTTCAGGATGAATCTTTGGTAGAATTTATAGTTTGCAGTGACCTATTTATGAGTCCCAGTGCCAAATTTGCCGATATTCTTCTCCCGGGCAACTCTTTCTTTGAAAGAAACAATATCGGTACTCCCTGGGGTTATGGTGATTATGTAATGTATGCTAACAAAGTAATTGATAATTTGTATGAAAGCAGAAGTGAGTATGATTGGCTGGTGGAGGTAGCGGATAAGCTGGGCTTCAAGGATAAATTTACTATGGGTAATGAAACAGAGGAAGACTGGTGCCGCTATGTTGTTGCAAAAACCCAAGAAAACCATCCGGAATTCCCTTCTTATGACGAGTTTAAAAAACGGGGGGTATATAAGTGGTTTTATGATAAACCTTATGTAGCTTTTAAAAAACAAATTGAAGATCCGGAAAACAACCCGTTCCCAACACCATCAGGAAAAATAGAAATATTTTCTCAACGGCTTTATGAGATGAATGAACCCAAAGAAATTCCCGCCGTACCCAAGTATATTTCCAGCTGGGAAGGCCCGGAAGATCCACTTACGGAAAAATATCCTTTACAGTGTATCGGCTGGCATTATAAAAGGAGGTCCCATTCAACCCATGATAATAACCCCTGGATGGAAGAAGCAGCGAGACAGGAAATGTGGATGAACCCGGAAGATGCAAAGGCCCGGGGAATTAAAACAGGGGATAAAGCCAAAGTCTTTAATGACAGAGGTACGACTATCATTCCTGTTTTAGTAACTTCCAGAATTATGCCCGGAGTAGTTGCAATACCACAAGGAGGATGGTATCAACCCAATGAAAAAGGCGAGGATATCAGAGGCAGTATAAATGTTTTAACTTCTCTCAGGCCTACTCCTTTGGCTAAAGGCAATCCGCAGCATACAAACTTGGTTGAAGTTATAAAGCAATAAGGGAGGGATAATTATGGCTCAAAAAGGTTTCTATATTAATCAACAGTTCTGTGTTGGTTGTAAGGCATGTCAGATTGCCTGCAAAGATAAAAACGATTTAGAAGTAGGTCAGCTCTGGCGGAAAGTGGAAGAGGTTTCCGATGGGTATTATGTCAAACGGGGGGAAGGCTACGAACCTAATGTTTATGCCTATTGGATTAGTATGGCTTGCAACCATTGTGAAAATCCCAAATGTGTAATCAATTGTCCAACAGGTGCATTATATAAAAGAGAAGAAGATGGTTTGGTTTTGTTTGATGAAGGTAAATGCATCGGTTGTCGGTATTGTATTTGGTCTTGCCCGTACGATGCCCCCCAATACAATGAGAAAAAGGGGAAAATTGGCAAATGCAACTATTGTGTAGATTTGGTGGAGAAGGGAGAGGACCCGGCCTGTGTTGCATCCTGTCCGGTACGGGTCTTAGAAGCCGGGGACATCGAGGAATTAAGAAAAAAATATAAAGGTACCGACCAAGTGGCAGGAATGGCAGACCCTAAGATAACAAAACCTTCGATTACCATAACGCCTCATAAAAATGCTTTGGGAAATAGGAGAGGGGGTTAAAGTATGCAAAATGAATGGCCATTAATTATCTTTACTCTATTAATTCAAGGGTCTGTGGGTGTTAGTCTGGTTCTTTTATTAATCTACAAAAAAATAGGTAAAAACAAGGGTATTGAAAAAATAATCGGTCAAGGGTTTATTTATGCCGGCTTACTAGGTGTTTTAGGTCTGGCAGCTTCCTTTGTCCACCTAGGTTCTCCCGGTAATGCCATGAATGCTATTTTACGACTTGGCAGTTCTTGGATGAGTAGAGAGATAATTTTTACGAGTATATTTATTGGCTTAATTATTTTAGCCAGCTTAGTATATTGGAAAAATACCATTAAAAATAGTGTTATCTTAGGTTGGGTTGCTGTAGTTTTTGGTCTGTTAGCAATTTACGCTATGGCTAAAGTATATATGGTTACTATAATCCCTGCTTGGAATCACATTAATACTTTATTTGCCTTTTATGGAACAACTTTCTTATTAGGGGCTCTCCTAGCGGCTAGTTTATTAGTTGTTCAGGGAAAAGATATGCAGGAATTGGTGAGAGATGGTTTGAAAATTGCTTTTGGTACAGTAATATTGGCCCTAGCTTTACAAATAGTAATACTGCCCCTTTATCTAACAACCTTAGCTGCCGGTGATGTTTTTGCTCAAACTACCGGTCAAATTCTTAGTACTACTTATTCCACATTATTAGTAATAAGATGGTTGTTAGTATTAGTTGGTGGAGCAGTCTTAGCAGCATTAATCTGGGTAAAATTAAATACCAAGGAAGCCGGTATTCCCCAAAATATCATTTATTCAAGCTTTATTATGGTATTCGTAGCTGAAGTAATTGGCAGATATTTGTTTTATGCATCAGCTGTACCTATTACCTTAGGATTTTAAATAAGTATATTTTGCTCCACTTATTATTGTGGCCTGGGAAAAATAAAACCCAAAATTTTGCTTTAAGCCACTGGGTACTAGACACTGAGCACAGGGCACAAAAACGCCGCAAGGCGTTTTTGTGTGATATGTTCAAACAAACAAAAAAGCCAAGCAAATCCTTGTTTGCTTCTACAAAGGATTTAAGTATAAAAAAATCTAATCTTATATTTATTAAGAATGTAAAAAAATTCACAAAACCTATTAATTATATTTCTGGAGGTGGATGAGGATTGAAAGGCTTTATTGAAAAGGCCCTTAATTATCAACTGGAAAGACGTACATTTTTAAAAGCAAGTGCTGCTACAGTTGCCGGGTTGACTTTAACGGGTTGTAGTGGTGGATTACAGGCAGTTTCCGATGCTGTAGCAAAAGATATAGCTTCGAAAGAAGAAGAATGGATTACCGCAGCGTGTTGGCACAACTGTGGAGGACGTTGTCTAAACAAGGCTTTAGTGGTTGATGGTGTGGTAGTAAGGCAAAAAACCGATGACACCCATGAGGATTCTCCCGATTATCCTCAACAAAGGGGCTGTGCTCGGGGTAGGTCCCAACGCAAACAGGTTTTTGGGGTAGATCGCTTAAAGTATCCAATGAAGCGGAAAAATTGGGCGCCTGGTGGGGGTGACAAAGAGCTTAGGGGAAAAGATCAATGGGTACGTATTAGCTGGGATGAGGCATTAGATATTGTAGCTAAAGAATTTATACGAATTAAAGAAAAATATGGAAATCGTGCCTTTTTTCAGGGCGGTGGTGGCGAGATAGCTAGGACTATGGGCTTACTTGGCGGTTATGTCAGTAACTGGGGTACTACCTCCTGGGGTTCTTGGAGATGGGGACCTGAAAAGTTTGGCATGGCCGAGGGCTTTTTTGCCCACAGTATTAATGACAGAATTGATTTAAGAAATTCCGAATTAATAGTAATTTGGGGAGCTAACCCAGCTTGGAGCGCCGGAGGAAGCCCAACGTATCATTACCTGCAGGCTAAAAAAGCGGGAGCAAGATTTGTTGTAATAGATCCCTCCTTTACTGATACGTCAGAAATCTTAGAGGCAGAGTGGATTCCCATTAGACCTGGTACTGATCATGCTATGCTTCTAGGAATGGCGTATACCTTA
This sequence comes from Clostridiaceae bacterium BRH_c20a, assembly GCA_000961765.1. Classification (GTDB taxonomy): domain Bacteria; phylum Bacillota; class Peptococcia; order Peptococcales; family BICA1-8; genus BICA1-8. The sequence goes on from LADT01000047.1 coordinate 59,744, forward strand.
ATTACGGAGGATGATCCTGTAAAAAATCCTTTGATTGATTGGGAATTTTTAAACAAATGTGTAGTAGGTTTTGACGCTGAGCATATGCCTGAAGGGGCTAATCCCGAGGATAACTTGAAGGATTATATTCTTGGAACCTATGATGGCATACCAAAAACTCCTGAATGGGCATCAGAAATCTGTGGGGTTGAGGTACGTGCAATTCGCAAATTAGCTAGAGAAATTGGTTATACAAAGAGAGCAGCTCTATTTACAGGATGGGCTCCAGGTAGAACTCATAGCTCTGATTCTATGCCGCAAATGTTTATGGCACTTGGAGCTATGACAGGACAAATGGGCTTAAGTGGAAAAATGACAGGGGTAAGCTGTCACTTTGGTACAGCTAATGGTGGACCGAGATTGGTTACTAACGGAGGTAATGGTGTACCTGGGATTAAGAATCCAGTTTCTGATACCCTAAATCATGCCCAAATGTGGGATGCTATTCTAACAGGTAAATATACCGCCGGTTATAACGACGTGAGGGATATCAATATTCAACTAATATATCATGGTGGAAATGCTGTCTTACAAACCCGTGAAGGCATGACAAAGGGTATAGAGGCTCATCGTAAAGTAGAATTTGTAGTTTCCAATTCCCATTTCCTCACAACTAACTCTAAGTATGCAGATGTGGTATTACCTGCTACTACTGAGTGGGAGAGAGAAGGTGGCTTCCTAACTGGAAATAGAGAAATCTTAATCTTTTATACAAAAATAACTGAGCCTTTATATGAAGCTAAAGATGATATCTGGATTGCTAAAGAGCTTGCAGCAAAGCTTGGGTTAGATGCTGATGCAGTGGATCCCATTTCCGCAAAACAAAAGCTATTTAATCAATTGGCAGGAGCAACGATAATTAAAGAAAATGGAAATGGTATGGAGAAGTTGGTAACAATTACTTCTTCAGATATTGCTCAATGGGGAGTAAAAGGTGAACCACAGCATGGAAGAATTACCCTGAAAGAATTTAAAGAAAAAGGTATGTACCAAGTACCAAGAAAGCCTAAGGATAATTATGGCTTTATTGCTTATGAACAATTTAGGAAAGACCCAGCAGCTAATCCATTGAATACAGAAACAGGGAAGTTGGAAATATATTGTAAGGGATTAATGGAATTAATTAAGAGTAAAGGCTTTACAGAAATCAAGCCTATTCCTACGTACAATCCTCCTGTTAAAGGTTATGAAGCTACTTTTTCCGATTGGGAAAAGAAGGTCAAGGGGGAGTACCCTCTACAGGTTATAAATCCTCACTATATGAGAAGATCTCATTCAATTTTTGATAATATTTCTTGGTTAAGAGAGGCTTTTCCTAATCCCGTTTTCGTAAGTGTGAAGGATGCTAAAGAGCGCGGAATCAAGCATGGTGAGACTGTTTTAATAACCAGTGAGTATGGAAAAACCTTAAGGATGGCATACCTTACAGAAACACTGATGCCGGGGATAGTAGGATTACCTCATGGAGCATGGGCGGAGATTGATGAAAAGACCGGAATCGATAAAGCCGGAGCTGATAATGTCTTGACAGGTCAGATTCCAACCGGGCAGGGTATTTCAGGCTGGAATACTTGTATCTGTCAGGTTGAAAAATGGACTGGGGAATCGTTAACTCCAGACCACAAATGGCCCCAGAGAATAATATTTTAAGGAGGTGGGATAGGAAATGACACAAAAAGGATTTTACTTTGATATGACAGCGTGCATAGGCTGTAAAACATGCCAGATAGCCTGTAAAGATAAAAATGATTTAAAGGTAGGAGTACTTTACAGAAAAGTCAGCTCCTTTGAAGGAGGAAAATTCCCCAAGCCCTGGATGTATCACCTATCCATGAGCTGTAACCATTGTGCCAAACCAAAATGTGTGGAAAACTGTCCCACAGGTGCTCTTTATAAAAGAGCAGACGGTATAGTAGCTCAGGATATAGAAAAATGTATTGGCTGTAAATACTGCATCTGGTCTTGCCCCTATGGAGCCCCTCAATATAAAGAAGACCAAGGCAAAGTAGGTAAATGTGATATGTGTGCAGATTTACTGGACAAGGGAGAAAATCCAGCCTGTGTAGATGCTTGTGTCATGAGAGTAATACAATATGGAGAACTAGACGAATTGAAGCAAAAATATCAAGGGACACAAGACCTAGCAGTTCTACCAGAATCAAACATCACTAAGCCATCGGTACTTATCAATGCCAAGCCTGTGGCAGAAAAGGGGGCGTAGGAAAATGGGTGAATGGTCATTAGTAATATTTACAATTCTAATGCAAACAGCCATTGGAGCATACCTTTGGGCTACACTAATGAAGAGTAGAAAACAAGAAAGGGATTTTAACAAAAATAATATAGCAATTTTAGCTTTGACCGCAGTAGCAATGATAGTATCCTTAATGCACCTCGGCACCCCCAGTGGAGCATTGAGAGCACTATTAAATGTAAAAAGCTCATGGCTGAGTCGCGAAATACTATTTAGTGGAGCATTTTTTGGCTTAGTATTTATTACTGTACTTGGAGACAAGCTAAAATTAAATGGCAGTCAAAAAGTGTTGCTAGGCTGGGTAACCAGTGTAGTAGGTCTACTATCGGTATTTAGCATGAGTAAGCTTTATATGAGCAGCATTATACCAGCCTGGAATAGTCGCACAACTATGCTAGACTTCTTTGTAACAACCATAGTACTAGGAGGAATTATGCTTCTGGTAACCTCTTTAAAAGAACTAGAAGGAGAAGTAGCAAAGCTAAGTATTGTGATGGCAGCGGCTGTACTAATCCATGCAGCAGTATTTCCCAGCTTTGTGGCAGGGCTAGGTGCTGGAACAGCTGCAGCCCAAACCAGTGCTATGAAGTTAGCCCAAGCCTATGGTGGAATGCTAATTCTGCGTTGGGTCTTAGTATTAGGTGGAGTAGGTTTAGTAATTTTATCACAGTATAAGAAACAACAGGAAAGCACGTATATTTATTTAGCATTAGCGGCATTAGTATTAGGTCAAATTGCCGGCCGTTATATATTCTTTGCTGTTGGAGTTGCCAGAGGTGTTGGAGTTATTTAGGCTCTTCGAAATTTAGTAATGTAAAGGCAATGGGGGCGAAGTTAATTGACAGATAAAAAGCTAGAAGGTATAAAGCTTCTTTTAGAAGAAAGAATGCTGGCCTATGATATTTTAAGACTAGCATATGTAGAGGAGCCTTCACGGGAATTTGTTAAAACACTCCTAAATGATAAGCTTATGAACAGCTTTCCTTTTATAGAAGAAGAGGAAGAAATCTCTGCAGGTTGTAGGGAAATAAGCGAATATTTAACAAATACTGATGTTCTGGAAGAAAGTCAATATCAAAAGCTGCACTGGGATTATACCAAGATGTTTATAGGTCCATATGAACTTATAGCGCCACCATGGGAGTCGGCTTATACCTCTAAGGAAAGATTATTATTCCAAGAAACTACCTTGCAGGTTAGAAATACTTATTTGAAGTATAATTTTATACCAAGGCATTATCCCCATGAGGCGGACGACCATATAGGATTAGAATTGGATTATTTATACCAGTTAACAAAGCAAACATTAGAAGCCGGAGAGAAAAATAAAATTCAAAGGGCTATCCAATTGTTAGAAGAACAGAATAATTTTATTAAAGAGCATTTACAAATATGGATCTCGGAATTTACAGAAAAAATTATTAATGGCGCAGAAACTCCGTTTTATCGAGGAATGGCAAAGGTATTAAAAGGGTTTATTATAATTGAGCCTTTAATAATTAAAGAGCTAATCGAAACACTAAAGAGTTAAAGTATAAAAGGAATCAAACTAGAAATAATAGTTTGATTCTTTCTTATTTTCTTATCGCCACTTCAGAAACAACTGCTCCAAAAGCACTACAGCCTTATACATAACTGCTGCTGCAATTGCCAAAATAATAACACTCGTCATAACTAAATCCAGCTTAAATACCTGCCCCCCGTAAACAATTAAATACCCCAAACCTGCCTTAGATACTAAAAATTCACCTACAATAACTCCGACCCAGGATAACCCGACATTAATTTTTAATGCGGAGATAATTGTGGGGACACTTGCTGGCAGGATAGCTTTTTGCAGAATTTGTACTTTTGTAGCCCCAAAGGTTTTTAAAAGCTTAATCATATCACTATCAACCTGAGAGAATCCAGAATAAACCCCTAAAATCGTGACAACTAGAGAGATTAATAAAGCCATGGCAATAATGGCTGTTGAACCATTACCAATCCAGACAATTAAGATAGGTCCTAGTGCAATCTTGGGTAGGGCATTTAAGATTACCAGGTAAGGATCCAAAACTTCAGCGGCGAAATCAGACCACCACAAGTAAATTGCAAAAAGGGTTCCAATTATTGTGCCTGAAACAAACCCCACAACTGTTTCTAATACTGTTATACCTATGTGGTAATATAATGTACCTTCATTATGAAGGTTTACTAAGGTTTTCCAGATTCGGGATGGTTGGCTGGTAATAAAAGGGTCTATCCAACCCATACGGCCGGCTATTTCCCAAAGAACGACAAAACCTATTAATAAAATAATTTGCGTACCTAAAACTTTCCAGTGGTAGAGCTTTTTACTCTTCAGGTAGGCTGCATGTTCTATTGAGATAGATGGCTCTAGTTTATTTTCAGGCATGGACATCCAGCTCCTTCCAGATTTTATTGAAGTATTCTCTAAATTCTGGTGCCTCCCGGCAGCCTAGAGGAGTATGGGAATTACATGTTAAGTTTATTTGATAAATATTTTTAACGGTCCCTGGTCTTTTAGATAAAACTACTACTTTATTAGCCATACTGATTGCTTCTGATAGGTCGTGGGTTACCAAGATTGCCGTTTTATTTTCTTTTTCAATAATTTGTTTTACTTCGTCAGATACTACTAATCTTGTCTGGTAATCTAAAGCGGAAAAAGCCTCATCCAGTAATAAAATATCGGGATTAGTGGCTAAGGTTCGGATAAGAGCCACCCGTTGCCTCATTCCTCCCGATAATTGGCTGGGATATTTATGTTTAAAGTCAATTAAACCATAATCTCTTAGAAGTTTTTGCGCAAAATTTATATTTGCTTCAGTCTTTTTATTTTGAATTTCTAGGCCAAGAACAACGTTTTTCCAGATATTCCGCCATCCAAATAACTGATCTGTCTGGGGCATGTAGCCCACCATAATGGTGGGCCCAGATACTTTCTTATCCTTAATCAACACTTCACCAGATGAGGGGGCAATAAGGCCAGCGATTATATTAAGTAAAGTTGATTTACCACAGCCGCTAGGCCCAACAATACTAACAAATTCCCCTTGGAAAATATCTAGAGAGACGTTTTTTAAGGCTGCAACCTCACCTTCAGTACTCTGATATTTCATGGAAATGTTGTTTATAGCTACTATAGGGCGAGCCTTCACAAGCCATCTCTCCTTCCAGTAGTGAATAACCGGGTAATCTCTCGGGTTTCGTACCCAGTGCTCAGGGACCAGGGTCCAATTAAGAATTATGTTAAAGTATTTTCTTAACCTTAACCTTAATCTAGTGAAACGAAGTGAGCGAAATCTTAATCTAGCGAAGCGAAATCTTTAACCCCACTACTTCACAGCTTTAATCGCTTGTTCGGCGAAGCTATTTGTTACCAGTTTGTCATAAGGAGCTCTTTTATCGAGTTCGCCAGCTAATTGCATTACATCTTGTAGTCTGCTAAAGGCGTCTTCAGTGAATAATGGATTTTGAGCCCAGGCATCAATTTCTTTGTAACGTTTAGCTACAGCCGCTAATATTTTCTCATCAGAGTCAGGAAAGGATGGCTTAATAGCCTTGGCAATCTCTTCTGGGGAATGGTCAAATGTCCAGAGCTGTCCGCGGTAGATTGCATTTGTAAACTTCTGAATTATTTCTTTGTTGTTTTCTAGATAGCTTTTTTTAGCTGAAAAGACTGTATATGGTATTTCACCACTTTCTTGACCTACTGACGCTACCACATATCCATGACCAGCCTCTTCAAGAGTTGCGGCTACAGGCTCGAATAAAGTAACATACTCTCCTGTGCCCCCGGTAAAGGCTCCTGCCATGAGAGCAAACTGTATATTAGTCAAAACTTCTACATCCTTACCAGGCATAATGCCTTTGTTTTTCAACACATATTCCAGAGTCATCTCCGGCATACCGCCTTTACGACCACCGATAATAGTGGTTCCTTTTACCTTTTCCCAGGCGAAAGCAGGATCTGGTTCCCTGGCTACTAGAAATGATCCATCCCTTTTAGTTAACTGTGCAAAGTTTACTGCATAGTCTTCTTTACCTTCGTTAAAAACATAAACTGTTGCTTCTGGTCCCATGAAACCTATATCTGATTGCCCTGAAAGAATGGCAGTCATTACCTTATCTGCTCCTTGACCTGTTGTTAAGTCTAGTTCAATACCCTCCTGTTCAAAAAAACCTTGGTTAATAGCCACATACATAGGGGCATAAAACACGGAACGGGTTACCTCATTTAGCTGAATTTTAGCTAATTTTTGTTCCCCACATCCTACCAGTGCGGTTGCAACTAAAGCTATAATTGTTAATAGTATCAACCAACCGGTAAATCTTTTCATAAAATCAATCGCCTCCCAAGAATTTGTTTAAACTCATTTCATAATATTAAAAAAAGTTTTATTCGGTTACTGTTGTTTTTCGGTAAAAACAAAAATTTTTACTGAACTAGTAGGTAATTTATAGTAGAATAAATTTAAGTATATAGAGGGGATTTTTATCAAATGGAAGTTTAACCTAATTTGACTCCATACATATAATAAGTTGGGAGTGTTCAAAATGACCAAGAGCGATCACAAGATTTTTGCAGCTGTTGCCCATATCGCTATTTTTTTTGAAGTAGTAGGTCTAATAATTGCTTTAATAATTTACGGTTTAAAAGGTAAAGAGTCGCAATTTATAAGTAATTCAGCCAAACAGGCAATGGGTTGGCAGATTTTGGTTCTAATTGTTCAGAAGGTTGTTATATTCTTGACTATGGGAACTTTTTTAGGCGGAATGAGAATGGGTATCCATCCACTGCAGGGTTTTTTTGGAATGTTTACCGTCAATGGACTAGTAAGTGTGATATTCATTATTGTGGCGATTATTGGTGCTATTAAAGCCTTAAATGGTGAAGAATATCAATATCCGTTAATTGGTGATTTTGTCGCTAAAATTTAATACTGAGACCTGCGAAGGGGGTTTTCATTTTTTTTGGCTGACTATTGGTTATAAATCAGCAGGAAAGTTATAAAAATTAGCGAATTTAGTATATTATGTTATAAATTCAGAGACATTCTTACTATTAGAGGTATATATGCAAATAATATTTGTTATAACGTTGGTGCTCGCCTTTATGTCTATTATGCTATACAAAAATTTCCTAAAATATCGAGAAATGAAGAGAAGGCACAAGAACAGTCTACAGGATTTAGAATTTGCCCAGGAAAGAATATATTATCTAGCCCATTATGATACCTTAACCGATTTACCCAATAAGCTTCGGTTTTATGAGGAGTTAAACACAGCCTTAGCTAAAGCCAAAATAGAAAATCATCTGGTTGCTTTACTAAGTCTTGATTTGGACAACTTTAAAAATGTTAATGATTCTTTAGGGCATTTTTACGGTGATTTGTTGCTAATGCAGGTTGCCAGGCAGCTAAGGAATATTGTTAATCCAATGGACACTGTTGCCCGCTTAGGTGGGGATGAATTTATCATAATCCAAAAAGAGGTTTTCGCTGCTCAGGAAGTAAATGATTTAGCTGAAAAATTAATGGAAATTTTCAGTAATACCTTTCTTCTGGGAGAGAGCGAGTTTCTTATTACACCTAGTGTAGGAATAGCAGTTTTCCCTTTTGATGGTGAGGAAGGTGACGTTTTACTGAAAAATGTTGATACTGCTATGTATAGTGCCAAAAAATTGGGTAAAAATAATTATCAATTTTTTGATAGGATTATGATTATTGAAATCTTAGAGCGAGTTGAACTAGAGAACAGCTTACGAAAGGCTATAGAGCAAGATGAGTTTGTTATCTATTATCAGCCCATCGTAGAAACTAATACTGCAAAAATAATAGGATTAGAAGCCTTACTGCGCTGGCAGCATCCTCAGAAAGGATTATTAAGTCCAGGATATTTTATAAAAGCAGCTGAGGAAACAGGACTAATTATACCACTAGGTAAGTGGGTGCTTGAAAATGCCTGCCAGCAGGTCAGAAAATGGCATCAAAAGGGTTTTAACGACCTTATGCTTTCCGTTAATTTATCTCCGGCCCAGCTTAGAGATGATAATTTAGTAAAAACAATATCTCAGATTATTGAAAAGTGCAATATAATTCCAAATTGCCTCAAGCTTGAGGTCACAGAAAGTATAGCTATTGAAAACATAGGATTTGTTTGCTCTATTCTTGAAGAGCTTGAAAAGTTAGGGGTAGGTATATCTTTAGATGATTTTGGAACAGGGTACTCCTCACTAAGCTACTTAAGAAAATTACCAATTAATAATTTAAAAATTGATAGATCATTTATTAGCAAACTTAATATAGGTTATGAGGAAGATGAAATTGCTATTGCGGTAATTAATCTAGCTCATGCTATGGGTATTACCGTAACCGCTGAAGGAGTAGAGACAAAAGAGCAGTTAGTTTTTTTGCAGGAGCAAAACTGTGATTCTGTGCAGGGATATTATTTTAGTAGGCCTATCCCTGTTGTGGAATTAGAAGAATTATTAGAAAAACAAAAAAAATTTGTTTCTTAAATAATCGGTTTGAATAGCCGGTTATTTTTACGTTCACTTATCCCAAGACCAGATTTTTACAACTCTAAAAAGATAGACATATAAATAATAAAAGACTCGAAAAATATAGCAATAACTAGAACTTTTCCTAGAGTATTACGTCTATATATAAAGAATATTTTTTAAAGGGGGATAGTATTAAGCAGACAAAAATTATCGGAGGTAAAAATGACTAAGAAAATTTTTATAGCATTTCTAATGACAGTATTATTTATTGGTGTTTTGTATGTTTTACCTCAAAAAGTAAATGCTCAGGAAACAACTAGCTTTAAGTTTATTCATATTACCGATACCCATATTGGCTCGGCTAATGGCAATAAATATTCACCGGCCATTGTGCAGGATATTTTAACTAATTATCAAGATGCCGGTTTTATTGTCCACGGCGGTGATATAACGGAACTGGGCATGCCTCAGGAATATCAACACTATCTGGAAATAATAAAACCACTAAAGCAGCCCATTTACTATTTGCCCGGTAACCATGAAAGTCGCTGGACTGATGCTGGCAAAGGATATTTCAAAAGCTTTTTTGGACCTACCTATACCTCTTGGGACTATCAGGGGGTTCACTTTATTGCTCTTGATACCTCCATTGCCCAAGGCCAACATGGATCCTTGGATAAAGAAATGCTGGAATGGTTAAAAAAAGACCTTGCAAAGGTAGAAAAAACTGTTCCGGTAATAATGTTTGCTCACCATCCAGTCTTTTTTGATGAGGCAATTGATGCAACTAAATTTATGGATAATGATTGGGATCTGTGGCCAATAGTAAAGGATTATAATATCGCTGGGATTTTTACCGGTCATGGTCATAAGGACCTCTTCTGGTCGGTAAATGAGATACCCGGTATTATGACGGAAACGGTAATGGATGGCGGTTATTCGGTTATTGAGGTTGACAAGGCTAAAGGGGAACTAGTGGTTTATAACCGCTTAGTAGAGGGACAAACCTATACGGAATTTGCTCGTTTGCCCTTTAAAAAGCCCGCTGTCAAATCGGCTGTAAAGATAACTTCACCGGAGCAAAATAAAAACATATCGGGCAGTTCATTTATATTAAAAGCCGACTTAATTAACTGGGCAGTGAAGCCCCAAAAAGTAGAATATAAGCTGGAGGACTTTTCATGGAAGCCTTTGGATTTAGTTAATAATACCTACCAAAAGGAAATAGACCTTAAAGAAATAGAGGATGGTATTAGAAATATCTGGGTTAGAGCAGTACATAGCAACGGCAAGGTCTATTTAGATAGGGTAACCTTTAGGATTAAGCAAAATGAGAATGTAAAAATTCTGTGGGAAACAAGCTTATCAGGTGGTATTTTACATGCTCCTAGTGCTAGTCAACAGTTCCTTTATATCGGTGATAACAGTGGTAGGGTGTATCAGCTGGATCAAAAAACCGGTAAAAAGAACTGGGAGTTTAAAACAGGTGGACCTATTACCGATTCTCCACACTATGTTGATGGTAAAGTATATGTCGGCTCAGCTGATGGTAAGGTTTATGCTCTTAAGGCTACAAATGGTCAGAAACTATGGGAATTCTCAACCGGTGGTGCAGTTATTGCTTCTCCTGTAGTCAAAGGCGATAAAGTTTTTGTAGGCTCCAGTGATTTTAATTTCTATACCCTTGATGCTAACACTGGAAAATTAGCTTGGAATTTTACTACAGGTAATACCATTGCCAGTTCTGCTGCAGTAGGAACTGATACTGTCTATTTTGGCAGCTGGGATAATAATTTATATGCTATAGATATTTTAACCGGTCAAGAAAAGTGGCGTAAACAGTTGGGCTCTCAGGTTTATTACGCTCCTGCGGGCAGTTCACCTTTATATTTAAAGGGTAATGTATATATAAGTACTCCAGCTGGGAAGGTTTTTGCCTTCGATGGAGAAACTGGCGAACAGCTTTGGGAAGTAAGTGCGGCTTCAGGGCTTTCTAACCCCACTGTGTTAAATGGGGCTATCATTTACAGCACTACCTCGGGTTCCGTTTATGCTCTTGACCCTGAAACCGGAGAAAATGTCTGGCAGAATGATACCAGGGTTACAGGATACCGCTCTTCTCCCATGCTCCAGGGTGGAAATATTATCTTAAATGGACATAAGGGTAAGATAATCTCAGTAAATACTACAGAAGAAAATCCTGTCAATTGGACTATTAATCTAGGGGAAACATATTTATTTAGCAATGGAACAGTTAATGAAGATCTTTTCTTTATAGGAACTTTGGGTGGCAAGGTTGTGGCTTTAGAAGCTGAAAAAGGTGCTATGCCCAAACCTTTTCCTCTCCTAGCCGCCTTTAGTGATGTATTGGATCATTGGGCTAGAAAAGATTTAAACAAGCTGGCTAAGCTAGGTTGGATTTCAGGATTTACCGATGGTTCCTATCGTCCTGATATTCCTGTTACCCGGGCAGAATTAGCCGGGATGCTAACCCGCTACCTAAACTATACAGAACCAAGCAGTTCCTTTAGCAGTAAATTCTCTGATTTAGAAGGGCACTGGGCGCAACACGCCATTGCTGCTTTAGAGGAACAGGGTATTGCAGGTGGTTATAAACTAAAGGATAAAAATGTGTATAAACCAGATGCGAAGATAACCCGGGCTGAAGCAGCAGTTATGCTGACTAGAGCACTGAAAATCTATGCTCCCCCCCAGGAATTTACATCTAGCTTCTCAGATATCAACAACCATTGGGCCAAGGAAGCGATCATGGCACTAGAAGAACAAAAGCTAATCAGCGGTTATAAGGATAATGAAAAGCTATTATTTAAGCCTGAAGGTGTATTATCCAGGGCGGAAATAGGTGTAATTCTAGTAAGAATGTCAGCTCGCTAAAACAAAAATAAACCCGGACTAAGCTCCGGGTTTGTTTTTGTTTAGTCTATAAGTGGGCGCGTGAGCGCGAAAAATATTGTCTATCGTCTATTGACTATAGTCCATAGACCAATAACTTCTAGTAGCAAACTATCCACTACGACTAGTCACCAGTCACTACCTCCAGAGTTATCTTTTTTAATCGCGCTCACGCGCCCACGAATTAACGAATCGACGTTTCTGGTTTTTCTTACTAAAAGGATAATGTCAGTTTTAGTCGAAATTATCTAAAGACTATGAAATGAATGGGGATGTAAAATGTCTACACCATTAAGGCGAAAAGTGGGAGACTCTAGTGGCAGTCTTAAAGTGTTCTTCTTAATAATAGCTGCTTTATTAGTAGTAGTAAGTTTGACTTATTATTTGCCAAGCTACGAAATGACTCAGTTAAATAACACAGGCCAATTACAAATTTATTTTCAAGGTGAGCTAACCGACTCTGCTTTATATCGAGAGGAAGAAATATATCTGCCACTTTCCTTTATTAAAGAAAAGCTAGACCCTAATATTCTCTGGGATGAAAAAAGCAAAACTGTCATAATTACAACCGATAAGGAAGTTTTTCATCTCCCCTTAGGGAAAAGGGAAGGCATGGTCAATTTACAGCCTTATTCCTTTAGTTATCCCGTAATAGAAGAACAGGGGAAAATCTATTTACCATTACAACCCCTAGATAAATATTATAATTTTGAAGTAAAGCATATTAAGGATGAATCGGTACTTGCCATTCATGACTTAAAGGAGCCACTAACACAAGGGGTTACTTTAGCGGATGTTCGACTAAGGGCTAAGCCCAGTTTGAAAGCTCCCTGGCTTTACGAGCTAGAGCAAGGCAATAAGGTCTATATCATGAAGGAAGAGCAGGGCTGGTTCTGGATTGAAACTGAAGAAGGGCAGATGGGTTATATTAACGAGAAAGATGCTCAACTTTTAGGGATTAAGTGGTCGGAAATCAAGAAGGAGCCTTATCAGCCCTGGAATCCTCTAGGTGAAAGGATTATTTTGACCTGGGAGGGTGCCTGGGGTGCTACCATAAATCCTGAAAAATTAGGGGATTTGGCAGGGGTACAGGTGTTATCACCTACTTGGTTTAGTCTAGCTGAAGATGGGCTAGTGAAAAATACAGCGGATCTAAGGTATGTGAATTGGGCTCACAGTACAGGCAGACAGGTCTGGGGTCTTTTTGACAATAGCTTTGACAAGGATTTAACCCATAATTTTTTACAGGATGCTGAGCTGAGAGCCAAGGCTATTAAGCAATTATTAACATATGTTGAACTCTATCAGTTAGACGGAATAAACTTAGACTTTGAAAACATGCATTTAAAAGATAAAGATGCTTATACACAGTTTGTAAGAGAGCTTGCACCTCTATTGCATGAAAAAGACCGTTCTATTTCTGTAAACGTAACTTTTATTTCTAAAAGTGAAAATTGGTCTATGATCTATGATCGCAAAGCATTAGGTGAGATAGTAGATTATATTACTGTTATGGCTTATGATGAGAACGGTACTTTTAGTAAAACTGCAGGCTCAGTAGCCTCAATACCCTGGGTTGAAAAAGGTATCAAGGAAATATTGATGGAAATGCCCCATGAAAAGATAATTTTAGGTGTACCCTTTTATACCCGCCTCTGGGAGGAACGGATTGGGGAAAATGGTGAGATGAAGCTGACCTCTAAGGCTATTTCCATGACCCGGGCTGAAAGCTGGGTTAAGGAAAATAACCTGAAACCGGAAAAAGATCCGTTCACAGGTCAGAATTATGTAGCAATGACAAAAAACGATGTAAATTATAAGATGTGGCTTGAGGATGAAGTTTCCTTAGAACAGCGGACTGAACTGATGAAGAAATTCCGCTTGGCCGGCTTAGCTGCTTGGAGGCGAGGCTTCGAAAAGGAAGAAACTTGGCCTGTTCTTAATAAAATGGTTAATAGTAGATAGGAACGGGCATTAGCCCGTTTTTTCTTGCTTTTCTTGCAGGATTTTCTATTTTTATACTGAATTAGTAGAGGATTTTTAAAATAGCTACATATATGACTCATTCCGGTATATGGAGAGAGGTTTTGAAACATGACAACTAACCATTCTAAAGGATTTTATCTTTTTCTTGGATTTTTTTTAATTTTTTTTATTGGGTTTTTAGATTTTTGGATGGGCAAGGATATCCATTTTTCTTACTTTTATGTAATCCCTATTTCCCTTGTGACCTGGTATGCTAGTGAGAATGCAGGACTGTTTATGTCAATATTGAGCGGAATTAGTTGGATGGTTACCGATATTTGGCTTTACCCCAATAACTTAAGTTCTTCCATCTCATATATAAACACCTTTATCCAATTCAGTTTTCTAATTGTAGTTGTGTTGATTTTAAATAACTTAAAAAGTAATTTGAATTTTGAAAAAACCTTTGCCCGTCAAGATTCTTTAACTGGGGTTTTTAACCGCAGGGCTTTTTATGAAGCTATTGAGTTAGAATTAGAGAGATCTCAGCGCTATAAGCGTCCATTTTCTTTGGCTTATATAGATTTGGATGAATTTAAGGCCATAAATGATATTTTAGGTCATGATACCGGTGATCAGGTTCTTTATTCCGTGGGCAGCAATATCCTGCAAAGCATTCGAAAAACCGATACTCTAGCGAGGCTAGGTGGCGATGAGTTTGCGGTCCTAATGCCAGAAACCGAAGGTCCGGAGGCAATTGCGGTTATGGAGAGGGTAAAGGTGGGACTTTTAAAAACCATGCAGAAAAATATTTGGTTTGTTACCTTCAGTATTGGTATCGCCTCTTTTACAACTTCTCCTCAAAGTGTTGAGGAAGCCATAAAAAACGCTGATCGAATTATGTATCTAGCTAAAGATCAAGGTAAAAACACTATTAAGCATGAAAATATTATCGGAGTGAGTGGTGATTGATTGATTATTTTAAGAAAAGGGTAAGTGTATATTTATACTACAATGAAAAGGAGTATAATTGTGCAAAAAGAAATAGATGTACCTATATTTGATTTAGTTATCAGTTTCACCAATACATTGGACCTAATAAGTCCTCTTTTGGTTAACCATCATAAGCAGGTGAGCTATATTGCCTATGAAATTTCTGCGGAAATGGGACTTTCCTTTGAAGAGCAAAAGAATATCATGCTAGCCGGAGCCCTCCATGATATAGGAGGGATTACAGTACAAGAAAGAATAGGAGCTTTACAGTTTGAAGCAGAAAACCCTCATCTCCATGCAGAAACAGGTTACAGTCTTTTTAAAGCTTCTGAACCCTTTGCTGTGATTGCGGGCATTATTCGTTATCATCATAACTGGTGGGAGAAAGGAGAGGATTTTGTTCCTTTAGGTAGTCATATTGTGCATTTGGCTGATCGAGTTGCAATATCTATCGAAAAAGAAAAGGATATTTTAAGTCAGGTTGATGATATTGTAAGTATAATAGAAAAACAATCTGGAAGAATGTTTATGCCAAGTGTAGTACATGCATTTAAAGAATTAGCTCGCAAGGAAGTTTTTTGGTTTAATGCTACTTCACAATTTATTGTACAAGTTTTAAAAGAAAAGGTTAACCCGGAATATTTAAAAATGGACATGGAAGGACTTTCTATCATAGCTAAAATATTCTCTCAGATTATAGACTTTCGCAGTCCATTTACTGCAAATCATTCCAGTGGGGTAGCTGCTACCTCCGAAGCGTTAGCTCGGCTTTTGTGTTTTTCTACCCGGGAACAGCTAATGATTAAGATCGCCGGTTTATTACATGATGTGGGTAAGCTTGCTATTCCTCAAGAAATATTAGAAAAAGCCGGACCCTTGACAAAAGAAGAATTCTGCCGAATAAAAGTTCATACTTATTACACCTATCGAACCCTTGCGCCAATAACAGAGCTAAGTGATATTAATAGGTGGTGCTCTTTCCACCATGAACGGTTAGATGGGACAGGTTATCCCTTCCGTTTAAAGGGGGACGAACTGCCTTTAGGCTCTAGAATACTTGCAGTAGCCGATGTTTTCACTGCAATTACTGAGGAAAGACCTTATCGGAGAGGAATGACACAAAGTGAAGCATTAGCTGTTTTGAATAATATGTCAAAGGGCAATGCCCTTGATAAAAGAATAGTAGAGTTATTAATTGAAAACTATGGGGAAATTAACTTGGCCCGTTTGCAAGCTCAAAAAGAGGTTTGTGAGGATTATAGGACATTATTTGCTGAGCATAAGGACAAAGAAATCACCTTCTGTTAAGGGTGATTTTTCCTTTTGATTATGGCTTGACGAAAATCAACTTTGTTCTATTATTAAGTTAGTAAGGAAAATAACAATTTAAGGGGAATGTGGGGATGAAAAGTGAGTAATGCCATGCTTTTTAAGCCTAAGGACAATGGTGAATTTATTTTTAACATGTTTGGTGACTATACTTATCTGACCGAAGGCTATTATAAATCTTTAGATGCCGAACTTAGAGGTATAAATATTAGGCCTACAACAGAAGAAGCCCTAGATGCCTATGTAGTACCTTTAGCTATGGAAAAAGCAAGACTATATGGTATTGCCGTTCCTGAGAATGAGATTATTACAGAAAAAATAACTCCACCGGTATTGGCTTATCCCATTAATCCCTATACCTCTAAGTTTGAGGTGGTTTCAGATAGTGATAATCTCAAGTCCAAACTCAATACCGTTACCATGAGCGGGAAATATCCTTCACTTTGTCAAAAGCTTCCTGAGGATTACCGAATTGACATTATCAGATGCTTTCTTGGGAAAACTCTCTTAAAAGAATATGAGGAATTCGCAGCAAATATTTTTAAAGCGTTCCACATACCGTTAATGAAAATAAGGGTCATAGTAACATCTTCCCACTACTTATTTTCCGCTATTGAACCCCTTATTTTTGATGAGCTTACCTTGAAAGAAAAAAAAATTATTGAGGAGTTAGGAACATGGCAAAGATAGCGATATTTACAGAGAGATACACTATCCGCAGCTCTGTGGAGCTGGCTGCCCTTACTAATTATAGGATGGCTGCCTTTGAGCTGGGGCATCAGTTAGATTTTTTATTTCGAAATGAACTTAGATACTTGGGTAATTATGACGCGGTTTTTATCAGAGCCTTGACAGATCCCTTAAATACAAGCTATGTCGTGGCCAGGATAGCCGAGATGAAAGGATTACGGGTTCTTGATGAATCAGAGAGTATCAGAATCTGCTGCGACAAGGTCAATATGTACCAAAGGCTTTTAGCTAAGAATATTCCTATCCCCCAGACAGCTTTTTTAAATGCTAAAGAGGTTTCCCGGGAAAATGCGGCAGAACTCTTTGAAACTATGGGAATACCCTTGGTATTAAAAGCACCAAATTCCAGTTTTTCTGCTTATGTAGAAAAGGTTAAATCAGTCGATGAATTCTTAAAAGTAGGCAAAAGGTTTCTTCGGCGGGCTGACCGTATCATAGTTCAGCAATTTATGCCCAGTGAATTTGACTGGCGTGTTATTGTCTTAGCAGGCAAAGTACTAGCGGTAGTTAAATATATCTTTGCTGAAAACACTTGGCGCCTCATGGACCGCTCCCAGGCAGGAGAACACTGTAATGTCCAGGGCTTTAAGGTTGAAGATGCAGAACCAGGTCTCTTAGAGGTGGCAGTAGATGCCGCTAATGCTATCGGTGAGAGTCTTTATGGTGTAGATATTAAAGAAGTGGATGGAGAGTATTTTGTTATCGAAGTAAATGATAATCCCAATATTGATGCGGGACTAGAGGACCAGTACAGCCCGGATATTTATAAGAAGATTGTGCAGTATTTGGCGGGGGAAGAGTTTTAGAATAACTAGTGACTTTATAACCAGTTACTAGTTATTCTAAAAAGGTTAAGGTTGATGCTAAGGTTAAGGACTGTATAATATGGCAGATCCAAAAGAGATAGCAAAAAAAAAAGGGGCCACTGAAAGTGTTCACTTAATATGACAGATAGGTCAGCTTGTCATCCTGAGCGATAGCGAAGGATCTTAGTATTAGACAGACCCCCTAATTATAATACTTTAATATTTTAGATTTTCTTTATTAAGGCTATTATTAGTCCAAATGAAATTACTATAGATAGAAACATTAATAAAGTTATATAGTTGAAATAAACGGTATTGGTATAAATGCTAATCCCTGAAGTTATGTCGCTTACAAGTTCTATAGGTATATTTTTTTCTATTAATTGTTCCTTTATAAACATCAATTTTTTACACTGATGATACCAAGCCCACTTGTTTAAAAATATTGTTACAGGAAGTATTACTATAAAAAGGATTATTAAATTAAATTTGCCAAATGAAGTATTAGCAATTAAATTAATAAGATTAAAAGAAAACCAAAGAAGAACTAGAATTATAAGAAATATAGGTACTAGACCGGGATTACCATTTCCGGAAACTGTATTAAATTTATATCTATGTAGTGTTAATATGTCTATTAGAATTATTAAAACTATTATTATAAAAAATACAATTCCCATCTTATTTCGTAATTTCATTTTCTCACCCTTCAATGATAGTTTAATTACCAAGAACTATAATAAGGCACAATCATTGTCATATCAGGGGCGTTCACTACCCAGGAAAAATAATGTGTTCCAGTGTTGTATTGGCCACCATCTGGATCCTTTACTCCTGCATAAGTTTCTTCCCCTTCATAATATATTCCCATACCACAAACAAAGTGATAATCAGAATAAGTATTTGGGTTTGTATATAAATCAAAACGTAAGGCTACTGGTCTATTTTTATTAATTGCAGATTCATACCAAGTCCAGTTTCCTTGGGCGCTTTGAGTTATTCTTTGCCAATCATCTGTATAGTTATGGTCTAGATGTTCTACCATACCGTAACCCCAATTATTTGCAGTAGTTCCAATTAATGCGCTTCCCATTTCACTATATACATAACTAGCACCATTATATGCAGCATTCTGACCATAACCTTCAAAACTCGTTCCAAAATTATTATATAAAGTTCCGGAATACTTTCTGTAGCTTGTCCTATTAGCATCTGCATAATTTTCCCATTCAGAATGTCTACTTAATTCAGCAATTAAATTTGTAACATGATGTGATGCGTTCAGATCTGAAAAATAATGTAGGGCCTTACCTAGGTATTGCATAGCTAAAGTGTTATTGCTATTATTCTTATCAAAATAGGTATTAGCTAGGCCCATATAGTACTTAAATCTTGACATTGCAGTAGGTGAACTCAGTTCTAGATAATTAACATGAGTGTAAGCATTCCAAAAGTGACCTATGAAAGTCCAGTTATCAGATTCGTAGACATCGGGCCAGTCGGCATAGGCAACTGCTTCATTAAAGTAGTTATACAAATAGTTTGCTGCATTTGTTTTACCATCACTATCTAAGATATCTATGGCACAAGCAACCAAATATTGGTGTGAATGATTTCCTCCACCACTAACAAACTGACGATAAATCATACTATCTTGACTACTCTTAGTTTAAATTGACTTTTTTAATAATTGGATCATTTGAAAAACTTGAAGTAATTGAAAAGAAGGTTGATAAACTTCCTCAAATGCTGTTCTATATACAACAAAGCGAAGAGAGTCCCTTCTAGTTCCTAATTAGAGCGGACTCCCTTATCTACAGTCTGGGAAAAAGGATCAAGTGCTTCCTTATTACAGGTTAATTTTAGTATTCACTATTCTTTAAAAAAAACTTGTTTTCTTTAAATTGATATGATTTGATTTTAAACTTACCATTCTCATATTTTACTTCAAATGCTAAATCTTCCGAAGTGATATCCTGTACTTTTTTGCCTTTATTCTTTAAATCAAAGACCTCAAGTTTATCTTCACCAGTATTCTTAGTAATTACATATTCATTTGTCCAGAAAATGCGTCTTGAGCCACTTAACTTGCCTTCTTTTGTTTTGGTGTTATTATTAAAAAGTGTTAAATAAGAATACGATTGTTCGGAAATATTTAGCCCATCAGTGGATTCAAATACCAGATATTCCCCATTGGGTGAGCCTTGCGGATTCATGGCATTACTAAATGCCAATGATGCTTCTTTGGAATCATCATTGTAAACTTTAATAGCAGGTTTGCCATTTTCGTAAAAATCATAGTATAGGTTTTGGTCTTGATCCCAAGAAACATATACGTTGGCCGGGTATGTTAAGTCAGGATATTTAAAGGTATCTACTGTTTGCATTTCCCCTGTATTTATGTCTTGTATGCAAATGAAAACTGTACTACCAGTATTACTTTTTGTTCCAATAAAAGCTAGTTTATTTTTTGATACCGCAAAATCAAGCAATCCATTATCAAGCGTTGGACATAGATTTTCTATTTTTTTCTCTTTGTTCTTATAAATCATATTAGAACCTAATACAACATCACCATTTGATAAGGTATTAAAAATAGGATTTTTTTCTGTCCATGCTTTATACGTAAACTCACCTATTAAATTATTGTCTTTATCTTTTATTGTAAATATTAAACCGCCATCATCGGAAATTTCACTAGTATTATTTATTGTAATATCTCCAACTCTTTCAGAATTCTTAACTGAAACAGATGGTTTTTCTTTTGCATATGGATCCGTTTCTAAAACCTTATCTTGTAAAAAGAAGCTTTTTAAGTTGTCGGCATTAGTTACCCCGACAAAACTAGCAAGAAGTAAAAGAATGGCTATTACTATATAAGTTTTCTTCATTTTATCTTCCTCCTTAAATTATGGAAGTGTTATTGTACTTACTTTATAATCTGAGTTTGCATAAATTGTTACTATTTGAGTACGAGCACCATTGTTATAGCTTAGTGTTTTTGTACCAGTACTTGCTCTACCGATATAATAGTTTATTCCATATGCACTTTCATCAGGAAATGGATTCCCATTTGCCATTAAATAATATGTATAGGAAGCACCATAATTATAATCAGTTGGCTTTTGCGCACCTGATACTCTAATTTTTCGTGCCCAACTTCCACTGGAGGTTCTTACCTCTCCTAGTATACCACCATAATTATCACTTGTGCTACGTGCCATTAATCCTTCTGGGTTTCTTTGTGAATACCAACTATTTGTTCCCATACGAATTTCAAAATGCAAATGATATCCAACACCACCAGTATTACCCGACAACCCAATTTGCTGTCCTGCTTGAACTACCGTTAATGGATTTGTTACGGCAACATCTTGCCTACTTAAATGAGCGTATAATTGATAAAATTTCGTACCAGGGTATTGAGGATGATCTGATTCTATGATGATATATTTTCCATATGATGTATTGCCCTTGTCTGCGACTGTAATTACTCTCCCCCCGTATGCAGCATACACTGGTACTGGAGATTGTGCTCTAAAATCAACACCTTGATGTCCGTAACTAGATATTGTAGAATCAACTTCAGCGTAAAGATATCCTGCATTTAAAACAGTAGTATCTAAAGGATTACTTAGATTAATACCTCCATAAACTGCATAAACCGGATTTACTCCTATTAATACTAATAAAATCATTGAAATAGTAATTATTAAAATCCTTTTTTCTTTGATAAACATTTTCTTTCCTCCTCGTATAATAGTTTTTGTAAGGTTCTTAGAGATAAAATTCCAGTTATAAACCTTACTAATTACCATAAATTAACTGGGAATATTGTTCTTTGATAATTTTATAAATTTGCATTATCAGAAGTTATTTTGTTTACTTTTAACTGATGCCCGTGTGACAATGTTTATAGGCCATTGAGGTTAGTTCTGTCATCTCCTGTAGGACCTTTGTGGGTCGCTTCTATTTAAGTCAGTTCCCCTGGCCTGGTGTTAGCTTTGAACCGCTGGGTGTTTGTCCGGCTCCCTCTCTCCTGTATGGCAGTTCAAGGAGTCGTGCATAGGGGGTTCCGGAGCGTATTCTAATTGCGAGGATGTTGATGCGCCAGGTACCACGGACATTAGTTAATTCAATGGCCAAAAATTTGTATCAGGAAGGAGGTGATTTCATTGTCAAATTCATTATTGGTAGGTATTGATGTCAGTCTCAACGACAACAAAGTCCGTATCCTCCATCCGGATGGAACCAGTCTTTCAAAGTTTGT